>JASLGO010000058.1 GCA_030150135.1 Aquirhabdus sp. | reverse complement strand
AAATTCATATAAAACAACATCTGACGCGAGTCGGACGGGTTCACGTTACTCTTGAGGTAACACCTATAAGATTTCACATCGACTCAATTAAAGCAAGCACCAAAACATCTATTTTTACATTTCAATGACAACGACACGTTTACTTACAACAGGCGTTTTCGTTCACTCGAAGACGCAATATTGAGAGACTCTCGATACTTAGCGACCGTTCGCCTTGCCACATCAATCCCTGCCTCTTGTAGCTTTTCAGTAAGTGCGCTATCGGACAGAGGTTTTTTGGTATTTTCCTCTTGAATCATTTTTTTAATCATGGCGCGAATCGCAGTAGATGAACATTCTCCACCCGTACTAGTCGTCACATGGCTCGAGAAAAAATATTTCAGCTCAAACAAACCACGCGGTGTGAGCAGATATTTTTGTGTCGTCACTCGCGATACTGTTGACTCATGCAGATCCGTTTCTAAAGCAATATCCCTCAAAATCAATGGTTTCATTGCTTCAGGGCCATGTTCTAAAAATGCACGTTGATGCATCACGATGCAAGTCGCAACCTTGAGCAGTGTTTTGTGGCGTTCATCGACACTTTTAATAAAATTACGCGCCTCTTGCATATGCAAGCGTAGATACTGATTTTCTTCGCTCTGATCCGCACGCTTAATCATGCCTGCGTAATATGAATTCACCCGCAGTTTCGGCAAAATATCCGTATTGAGCTGAACTTCCCAATGCTCATTTTTTTTACGGACAATCACATCGGGGACTTGATGTTCGCGCTCGTTATTTTGAAACTTTAGGCCAGGATAAGGTTCAAGCGACTTCACCAATGTCAACGCAGCACGAAGCTCATCTTGGCTTAAGCCAGTTTGTCTCATGAGCTTGGGAATATCATTGACCAAAAGCAACTCATGATGATTCATCATTTTGAGCGCATCAAGACGCGATGGTGTACCTTCAGGCAATGCACGGAGTTGCAAACATAAACACTCACTGAGATCACGCGCACCAACACCAGGTGGATCGAAGTTTTGAATGCGCTTCAGCACCACTTCCAGTTCTGCAAGCTCAACTTCTTCATCAATATCGAGTGCATCCAATTGATTTTGCGTTGCTTCGAGCAACTCATCTAGGCTTGCTTCCAGATAACCGCGCTCATCAATCCCATCAATAATGCACTCCGCCATAATCCGATCAACAGGACTAAAAGGCGTCAAATTCAATTGCCAGCGAAGCTCCGACCAAATTGAATCACTGACTGTCCGCGTATCTTCACGCTCATCAAATTCTGGTGTCGCCATTGCCGTAGATTGATGATTAAACACATCATCCCACTGCGTATCCACAGGAAGATCTTCGCCAAGGCGCGTCATTCCCATTTGTTCATCTAACGAGACTGTTGCAGCCCCATCCACAGACTCACGACCATCATTAAAATCGGTGTCAGCACCATACTCTTGATTCGATTCAGTGGATTGATAATCCACATTATTGTCTGGAGCATCTGAAACCTGACCATCTGCCGATACGTCAACGGCTTCGAGCAAAGGATTACTATCCAGCTGGCTCTGAATTTCTTGCTCAAGCTCAAGCGAAGACAACTGCAACAAACGAATAGCTTGCTGCAATTGTGGCGTAAGCGATAGTGAATTCGAAACTCTAAGTCCGACCGATAACTTCATCTATGTCTCATCCAGAACATCTTTGAACGACTATAACTACTCAGCACATCTAGTATAAGCACACCAAGATCTCTAATTGATAACCCATGTCTCAACAATAAACTGACCAATAAAAAAACTGACCAACAAACCCATTCAAGACAAAAGGGATATTTTATGAAGTATACAACTGAAATTCGCGCGCGTATGCAATATATGTGCCTTCTGTCTGACTTTATTTTAATAAAAATAGAGGTTAAAGATGCTTCTTAATGCAGCTGTCCTGCAAACATCCTCGATGAAGTTGAATAATTTTTACAAAATAATGATCTAAAATAGGCTCAATCCTGCCAATACCGAAAGACAGAACTAGAAAATTAAACCAAACTGACATAAGCTGGCATCTCAACATAAAATGCTCAGTTTTTATATGTCAAATACACAATTTTTAGTCGCACTTGGAATTTGTATCAGCTTATCATCAACAATAGCAGCTGCAGAAACCACACCCTCTACTACAATCGATAACAACGCGCCCGTTTATCAGAACACGACTTCTGATGACAGCAGCGTTCAAGTGCCTGCAAACATACAAACCGCCGAATCGAATGCTATCGTTTCAAATGAAAATAAAGACTTAGATTCCAACAATACAACGACAGATCAATCATCGAGCACAGTAACAGAAAACCCGACTGAATCTAAACCGACGCTCATTCAAAGGTCAGTCAATACCATCGGTGAAATTGGCAATCGCTCGATTGAACAAGTTGCTGCACTTGGCTCAAAAATCGCAGTCAATGCCAATGCCTCACAACCCGATTCAGTTAAAGACCCATTCGAGCATTTCAATCGACAAATCTTTAGCTTCAATATGAAGCTCGATCAATACATCATGCTCCCCATAGCTCGCACCTATCAAAAAATTGTGCCAACACCTGTTCGACATGGTGTGACAAACTTTTTTATAAATCTGGGCATGCCTTGGACAGCGGTCAACAATTTGCTCCAAGGTCATCCGGGAACCTCTGTCGAATCCTTAAGCCGTTTTGTGATTAATACCGCGACATCTCTCGGATTTTACGATACAGCAACCTATCTTGGCATCGACAGATCCGATGAGGACTTTGGACTGACTTTAGGAAAATGGGGGGTTGGTTCAGGCCCTTATGTCATGCTGCCATTCTTTGGACCCAGTACCGTACGTGATACGTTTACACGTGCCGTCGATCAATTTGGCGCACCACAAAACTACATCCATAACACATGGGAATCACTCGGGATTACAGGTGTAAAATTTGTCGACCAGCGCGCTCAACTCATTGGTTTTGAACACTTTGTTCAAGGTGATCAATACACGCTTCTACGCGATGTCTATTTGCAAAAAAGACAATTTGCGAATGGAGCCACATCCTCACCTCAAGCAAACAGCAATGATGACGGCTTTAACAACAATGATTTTGGTGATGATAGCTTTGGCGACAATGACTCTAAAAGCGATGCAACAACTCAGAGCTCAACCACACAAACGGGTGCGAGTACCACCACACCCAATAAGCCAGCAGATGTCACATCTGCTAGCATCACGCCATCTGCGCAATTTTAGGTAGACCTTGTCTTATTATTTGATTGATTCAAAAAAAGATGAGTGTCATGCTCATCTTAAGGCGGACTTGCCTCATCTCACAGAAATCTCTCTCGAAACCATCGAAGTCCTTCCACCCAATCAACTGATTATTTCCGATATTTCTCTATATCTAACCCACCAATGGCCAAACCCCACCATTGTATTGGCCAATAAAACTCAAGGGGATGAATTGGCTCAGGCTTGGCAGCGTGGCGCATGGGCTGGATGGATCAGAGAACAGTTACCCGAAGCGCTTGCAGCAATTATTAAACAACTTGAAATGCAGCACTTGCATCAAAGCGACAGTCGAGATTTACCTGCCGCAGCACGTTTACAACAACGACTTATTCCTGCACCACTAGACATCCCTAATTACAAAATCGAAAGTATCTATCAGGCGGCAAGTGCGCTTTCGGGTGATTGGCTTGATTATTGGATCACCCCTGACAATCGACTATTATTTTATCTTGCAGATGTTGCAGGTCATGGCGCTGCCAGCAGTCTGCTTACAGGCTGGCTTGCGGCTTTTCATGGCACTGAACATTCACCACAAGCATTACTCAGCAGGATGAATCGTCTTTTAGTCATCCAAAATGCAGGAAAGCACATTACCGTACTCTGTGGGTTACTCAATCCGCAGACACATCATCTGGAATGGTGTAGCGCAGGTCATTACCCGCCGCCGATCTTAATCAACCCTGATCGAACCACAGAAATTTTAAATAGCAGTAGCTTTCCTCTGGGCTTAGTGACAGATCTCACGCTCACGACCCAGACCACACAGCTCAAGCCTGAATCACAACTCCTTTTTTGTTCAGATGGCGCGATCGAAATATTTTCAGGTGGCACATCAGAGCAGCTCAACCAATTAATCGACGCAATTGCTCAACGTACCTTTGATCCACCTGCCCATTTATCTGATGATTTAACGATTTTATCGCTCAGTCGCACGGCATAATATCAATTTTTCTGCGCCAATTTACGCGCCACTTCACCCAAGCTCTTCTTTACACTAAAACTATTCATGTATGCAAAAACGTGTTTGACTGAGAGAAAATTGAAGATGTTTTAGGCATTATTCTTGCTGAAAAGCGGTTTTTTGTGCAATAATTGTGAATCCAAATGTGAGTGTTTGCATTTATATGTCAACTGGTCGTATTGAGTATGCTGTTCTTCAAGGAACGCATGTGTTCAAATTGGTCGGCGAAGTTCGCGCCATGACCTGCAGCAGTCTAGATCATCTACTAGACAAAATCACACAAGATCAAACGCTTACTGGCGCTCTTGTAGATTTGACTGACACAACTTTCGTCGATAGCACAACGCTAGGTGTCCTCGCCAAGCTGGGTCTACACTTGCGTACGCAACGCGGCATACAGCCCATCATGCTATCCACCAACCCTGATATCACTACGCTGACAAACAGCATGGGATTGGGGCAAGTGTTTGTCATGTTGAACTGCAAGACAGCATCTGCTTGCACCTTGACGCTTCCTGAAGAACAACCTGAAGCTCAAGCCATGCTAGAAACTGTACTTGAAGCACACCAAACACTCATGAACCTCAACGAAAATAACAAAGCCATGTTTCAACCTCTCGTTCGTCAACTCGAACAAGAACATCGCCAAAATCAATTACAACAACAATCCAAACACAGTTTCCTTTCCTGCGCACAACGTCACTAAGTTCAAATATTAATTCAAATCAGCCAAACTCATAAAACGACAAAAACACTCTCTAGACGATTTTCCTTGCATCACTGATGCGCTTTTGCGCGTAAATCGTCATACTCATATTCCAAAGACTCTTAGCACTATATTTTCATGAGTAACACCATGACTCTGCCTCGTATTGCCGCAATACAAATGAATTCACAAGATCAGATCGAACAAAATCTGTCGACAGCACTTGAATTGATCTCTCAAGCCGCACAGGCGGGTTGCCAACTCGCTGTACTTCCTGAAAACTTTGCCTGTTTTGCGCCAGGGCAACAGCGTAATACAGCGATACGATTTGATGACATCATCGCAACTGTGGCACAGTGGGCACGCGACTTAAACCTCTGGATTGTCGCAGGATCTGTCCCCTGTCCTTATCGCCCCAATGGGCAAGCCATCCCTGATCAACGCGTCCGCTCAGCATCCTTATTGCTCGACCCAAGCGGCAAGACTGTTGCTCGCTATGACAAAATTCATCTATTCGATGTCGCCGTCCAAGATGGAATTGGTCAATATCAAGAATCTGCAACTTTTGAGGCGGGTGATCAAATCATCACAGCGAATACACCTTTTGGCAAACTCGGCTTAATGGTGTGTTATGACTTGCGGTTTCCAGAACAAGCGCTCACGCTGCGCCAGCAAGGTGCAGAAATTTTAACCGCGCCATCTGCTTTTACTCATCTCACAGGCAAAGCACATTGGCAGCTTCTCCTGCGTGCGCGTGCCATTGATTCACAATGTGTTGTCATTGGTGCAGGACAAGGAGGATGGCATGGATCACGACAAACATGGGGACATAGTGCGATCAGCAATGAATGGGGCGAAATATTGGCAGAAAATCAGAGTGAAGCACCTGCTGTCACCATCGCAGACTATGATGCAGCAACGCTCCACGCGAGACGAACTGCCATGCCACTCATGGCACATCGGTAATCGAAATTTGACTCAAAGTTTTGTTTAATAATTTGTTTAATAATTAGGCGACTTCAACCATCTAAATTCACTAAACTCTTGTTTAGCACGGCATCGAACCGTACACTGGAAGATTGGATGTAGTTTTGGAAAGTGATCCCGTGGTATCGACCTTAAATACGACTCAAGAACCGAGTACTACCCACAAGGTAAATGACGAAAAAGTAGTCAATCATACAGATCTTGGCAATGAAAAATCATTGCCCGCAGACTCTGTAGGCGTTGTCGCGCCTCGTATGGAATCATTTGAAGAGCCTCTACTCCTTGAGACTGGGCGCACGCTACCACGCTTCGACCTGATGGTTGAAACCTATGGTCAACTGAATGACGATGCATCCAACGCCATCCTGATTTGTCATGCGCTATCAGGTCATCATCACGCCGCTGGATTTTATCAAGGTGATAGCAAAGCAGGATGGTGGGATAGCTGCATCGGCCCGAATAAAGCCATTGATACCAATCAATTCTATGTCGTTGCATTGAACAATATTGGCGGTTGTAACGGCTCTACAGGTCCAACGAGCCCAAATCCAGAAAATGACAACAAACCCTACGGCCCAGATTTTCCACTCGTTACGGTACGAGATTGGGTGAATGTCCAAGCACTATTAGCAGATCGACTCGGAATACAAGTTTGGCACGCAGTAGTCGGCGGTTCATTAGGCGGAATGCAAGCCTTACAATGGGCTGTCGATTATCCACATCGCTTAAAGAACTGTGCAATTATTGCCAGCACACCCAAACTTTCTGCACAAAACATTGCATTCAATGAAGTCGCGCGCCAATCGATTCTTTCTGATCCCGATTTTCACAATGGCCGCTATCTGGAGCAAAAAACTTTTCCAAAGCGCGGTCTGATTCTAGCTCGGATGGTCGGTCACATTACCTATCTTTCCGAAGATGCCATGAAACAAAAATTTGGTCGTGACCTCAAGTCTGGTGACTTCATGCATGGCTATGATGTTGAATTTCAGGTTGAAAGCTATTTGCGCTACCAAGGTGAACAATTTAGCCGTAATTTTGATGCCAACACCTATTTGATCATGACCAAAGCGTTGGATTACTTTGATCCTTCTCGTGGTCATAACAGTGACCTGAACAAAGCACTGGCGCCTGCAACCTGCCGATTCTTAGTTGTCTCGTTTACAACCGATTGGCGATTTGCACCCAGCCGATCACGAGAGCTGGTTGATGCGCTCATTACCAATCAGCAGCCTGTCAGTTACATCGAAGTTGATGCGCCCCAAGGTCATGATTCGTTCCTGTTTCCCATCCCTCGGTATGTCAATACCTTACGCGGTTTCCTCGGCAAAGCAGAAAGTTCCCACCACGGTCAAAATATGACAAATTCTGACATGGAAATCGCAAAAGTCGCACCAGAATTGAGCAAAAAACCAGCGCAGGAACAACCATCATGAGATTGGATCAACAACTTGCCGAACGCTGGATTAAACCAGGATCTCGTGTACTAGATCTCGGTTGTGGCGATGGTGAATTATTGGCACACATGGCAAGAAAACTCAAAATTGAGTGCTATGGTCTTGAAATTGATGAAGATAAAATCACCACAGCGATTGGACGCGGGCTAAACATCATTCAACAGGATTTGAATGAAGGATTAGGTCGTTTTGCTGATCAAAGTTTCGATGCCGTCGTGATGGCACAAGCCTTGCAAGCGATCAAAGCACCAGACCAAATGTTATTGGACATGGTTCGTGTAGGACGTGAAGCAATTATCACTTTTCCCAATTTTGCTCACTGGAAAACGCGTAGCTACCTCGGATTCCGAGGAAAGATGCCTGTTTCTGAGGCATTGCCGTATATGTGGTATGACACACCCAATATTCATTTGTGTACATTTCGTGATTTTGAAGCCCTTTGCCATGCAAATGGGATTAAAATTATTAACAGACTTGCTGTCGACGGCGACCAGCAGGGTAATTTTTTTATGAAGCATTTCCCCAATTTTTTCGGTGAAATTGCGATTTATCGAGTGAGCCGCGCATGAAATACACACTGACCGCTTTAATGTTATCGATGGGTTTAACGGCCAGCATTCCTGCGTTTGCGGATTTGAAATCGTTAACACCTGAAACTGAAAATTTTGCCACTATGCCTGTTGCAGATCTGCAAACCGCAGCTCAAGCAGGTAACGTTCGCGCCCAATTCTTCTTGGCAAGCCACTATAAATATGGTCAGGGTGTCCCACAAGATTTAGCGCAAGCCTTTAACTGGTATTTGAAAGCAGCTCAACAAGGTGCTGCACCTGCACAATTGAACGTCGGTCAAATGTATGCCGAAGGCAAAGGTGTGGCCGCAGACATGAATCAAGCCAAATATTGGTTTGGTAAAGCGGCTAAACAAGGTGACAATCGTGCAAGTTATAACTTGGCATTGATCGAAGAACGCAGCCAGAATCTCGCTAATGCCTACCAATGGTACGACTTATCTGCACGCGACGGCATGCTTGATCAACGTATCAAAGATAAAGCGCAAGGCAAAATCCGCACCTTAGCGGCAAACTTGTCACAGCAAGATATTCAAGATGCTAAAAATCGTGCTGATCGCTGGATTCAGACAGATGACAGCTCAAGCGGTCAATAACACCAAATTATCGATTAAAAAGTCCGACCCGTTCGGGCTTTTTTATTGCTTAAAAACTTTCACGCTCGCCTTTCATCCACTTGATGATTAAAATTCACCGCACGACCCAAAAAAGATTCCACTTATGCTCAATCTCGCCGACAACACACTCATTCTCGCCAGCAATAACCAAGGCAAAATCAAAGAGTTTAATACTCTCTTTGAATCCGCAGCCTTACCGATTCAAGTCATTGCTCAAGGGCAACTGGGCATCACGGATGCTGTCGAAGATGGACTAAGTTTTGTTGAAAATGCACTGATTAAGGCACGTCATGCCGCAAAAGCATCTGGAAAAGCTGCACTTGCTGATGATTCTGGATTATGCGTGCCGATTTTAGGTGGTGCACCGGGAATTTATTCAGCACGCTTTGGTGGTGAACATGGTAATGATGCGCTCAACAATCAAACTTTACTCGAAAAATTAAAATCGTTTCGCAATGGACAACCGATTCCAGCGATGTTTGTTTGCGTGTTAGCGATGGTTCGTCATGCTGAAGATCCATTACCACTGATTTGTCAGGGAGTCTGGCATGGTGAGATTCTGGAGGGAATTCGTGGCGAAGGTGGCTTTGGTTACGACCCTTTGTTTTGGTTACCAGAATTAGGTAAAACCAGCGCTGAACTTGAGAAATCAGAGAAAAATAAAATCAGTCATCGGGGGATGGCAATGGCTCAATTTAAGGCAGCAATGTTGGAACAATAGCACGTTCAAAATACATGTCATCGTATTCTCAAAAAAGAATGATGATCTAACTTTCAACTAAGACTCTCACGTCATAATTGAAAAATGAATCAACATCTTGAATGGGAATCGAGGCAGTGTACGACAGTCAATATCTCAGGCTTTTAACACGCAGTCTTGCTGTCAAATACAGCGTGATCATCCTATTATCTACTTTAGTATTTTCTCTGGGCGGATGTACATCAACCACTGGTTTAATAGCATTGGCAGAAACTCATCCATCCAATCCAATCAAAATGATCGTGCTACAAACTCCGATGACGATCAAACAAGAACGGCTCAAAGCTGTCTTTGGTAAAGAGCTACCCGAGAATACGCCTATACCTGAGACCGTGATTCAAGAACAAGAAAGTCGAGCTCAAGAGCGCGCACGCGTGACAATCAATCATGCTCTCGCTAGCCAACAATCATTTGTCGTTATACCAACTCCGACAGATAATCCGACTATACATACCCTTGAAGATCAGGATTTTGACGTACCTATTACTCAAGACGACGCAGATCGTATTGCTTTAGACACGGGCTCAGACGCCATTCTAAAATATAGAATCACGGATTATGGTTTGACACCTGTCGCTTGGCGCAAAGCTTACGTCACCTTTGAAATCACTTCGACACTTGCCATCGCAGGTTCTATTGCCTTAATTGGAACTAAAGCGGCACGTACCGCTGGAGCAGTATACCTTGCAGAGGAAGGCACTGAAGAGTTAGCAGAAGGCTATGCAGGATTCTGGGCGTTTAATGAAGTTTGCCGCCCTGTCCGTATTGAAGCAGAGTTAATTCGCTTGAAACCCGTCGAAACCATCTGGGAAACCAGTGATACAGGCACTTCCGACATTCGACTATCACGCATTATTCGAAAAGTTAACTCGGAAGAACTCGATGATCAACTCATGCAATCAACAGATCATGCGGCAAGTACTGTTGTTAAACGTCTGACAGAGCCGCTGAAAGATTTTCCTCTCCATTGAACTTTCAACAAAAAAAGCTCACTGAGCTTGTCGAAGTAACGTGAATTAAGAAACCTATATGAGCTGATACCGCTCATTTCGACGAGCTCAATGAGCTACGTATCCTTACCAAAATTCAAATACTTAAGCCTTCCAAGTCCCCACCAACTTCACCACCCCACCCGCCACAGGCCTCAACGTCTTTTCCGCAAACGTATACCCTTCATCACCCAAAAGTAAAACACTCGAAACACGCGTTCCATAAATCGGACTATCAATCCGAATCGACGACAAGACTTCTTCCATATCCATGCCAATCCCTGTATTCGGCAGATCCGCTATGGCAGCTTTGGTTTCATCGTTAAGCAGATCAAAACCGCTGGTGACGAGCGCATCATCATTCGCAGTTAAATCTAACGCACGGAAACCTTGCGATAATCGTTTGGTCTTAGGCCATTCCGTATCAATTAATGCATTACTTAACGTGTGAACGCCCGCAGGAAGCGGCTGCGGTGGAGTACCACGATTGCCCAGAATGGCAGCATCAGTAAGCGTTCCCACAATCAAATTAAACCCTGCATATTGTTCAGGATTTACCGACTGCAAAAATGCCAAAGGTTCGCTATCACCATTTAAATAATCAGCAACCAATGCCCCACGCGTAATGGCATTGGATGGTGGATTTTCTTTTCGACGAAAATTGGTAATGATCGCCCATCGTCCTGATGCCGTGATACCTAACCAAGTTCCACCTGACTGTAGATCACGCCCCGCAATGATGGGACTATTCGACCAAATCGACAGTGGAGCAGCATCCCGATGATAAAACTCATCACGATTACCAAACAAAATGAGCGGTTTATTCGGTACGGTCTGCCACGCTAATACAACAATGCACATGATCGAATATAGCTCAAAAGCAACAATAATAAGCTAGAATGCCACCACTTTGATTGAGATACAACGAGCTGTCTATGCTGACCTACCCTCAGATCGACCCTATTGCACTGGCCGTAGGCCCGCTGAAAATCCATTGGTACGGTGTGATGTATTTGCTGGCTTTCGCCACAGCCTACGGACTTGCACTGTTTCGTACACGCCAGACAGAGCGTGGCTGGACAGAAGAATACGTTTCAGACCTTGTGTTTTATGGTGCGCTGGGTGTGATTCTCGGTGGTCGAATTGGCTATATGTTGTTTTATCAATCAGATACTTTGTTCAGCAACCCGCTCTCTCTCTTTAAAGTCTGGCAAGGTGGGATGAGCTTCCACGGTGGTTTTATTGGCGTAATGCTCGCGATGGTCTTTTTTGCGCGTAAACATGGCAAAACGGCATTCCAGACGCTTGATTTCATTGCACCATGTGTTCCAACAGGACTCATGTTTGGTCGGATTGGTAACTTTATCAATGATGAACTGTGGGGTCGCCCTGTTATTGATCAAACTTTTGCGCTTGCGATGCGCTTCCCAAGTGATCCACAATATCTACTCCGTCATCCTTCACAACTTTATGAAGCGACTTTTGAAGGTCTAGCGTTGTTCCTGCTGCTTTGGTGGTTCTCATCAAAACCACGTCCACGTATGGCGGTTTCAGCACTATTTTTGTTAGGCTATGGGGCTGCACGATTCGGTATTGAATTTTTCCGTGAACCTGATTTTGACCAGCATTTATGGTTTGGCTGGATGAGCAAAGGACAATTATTGACCGTACCAATGCTCGCTATTGGTTTATGGATGCTATGGTATGCCTACCATCGTGGCATTTACGACTGGGGCAGTAAAAAGAACACGCAAGAGGGCAACGCATGAACACTTACCTAGACCTGCTACGTCATGTACTGACTCATGGTGTAGAAAAAACAGACCGTACAGGTACAGGTACGCGCTCAGTGTTTGGCTATCAAATGCGCTTTGATCTGCAAAAAGGCTTTCCGATTCTCACCACCAAACGTGTGCATTTTAAATCCGTTGCGGTTGAACTCCTTTGGTTCCTCAAAGGCGACACCAATGTCAATTACCTCAAAGACAACGGTGTATCGATCTGGGACGAATGGGCAACTACAGAGCAATGCGCACGATTTGGTCGTCAAGAAAACGATCTTGGGCCTGTGTATGGCCACCAATGGCGTAATTTTGGCGCAACCAAAAACCCTGATGGCACTTACCAAAAAGACGGTTTTGATCAGATTTCTTGGCTAATCAATGAAATCAAAACCAATCCAGACTCACGTCGTCTGATCGTGTCAGGCTGGAATCCTCCTGAAGCAGGGCAAGTCGCTCTGCCGCCATGCCACACCATGTTTCAGTTTTATGTGGCAAACGGCAAGCTCTCTTGTCAACTCTACCAGCGTAGTGCCGATATTTTCTTGGGTGTACCGTTTAATATCGCAAGTTATGCGTTGCTGACGCATCTCATCGCACAAGTGACAGGATTGGAAGTTGGAGAATTTGTCTGGACAGGTGGCGATAGTCATTTGTATAGCAATCATTTTGAACAAGCGACGTTGCAGCTCAGTCGCGAACCATTGCCATTGCCAAAATTGAAAATTAATCCTGCGATCAACGATATTTTTGCATTTGAATATGCGGATTTGGAACTTGAGAACTACCAGCATCATCCAGCGATTAAGGCGCCTGTGGCGGTTTAAAATAATACTCCTTTCCCTGAGGGCATAAGTATCTACACAAATTTTAATAGTTTGATTTTGCTGATGCTTTCAAATCTCCCCTTGCCCCTCTTTTTCTAAAGAGGGGTAAAAGCTCCTTCCTTTAGAAAAGGAAGGTCGGGATGGATTTGATAAGCATATGGTAAATAAGCCTCAGAAGATGTATAGATACCTATGCCTTGAAGGGTAAGACTTCAAAGCTAGAAAGGACTCCCATGACCACAAATACCATCGAAATCGTTCATGTCGTCGCTATGGACAAAGAAAACTGTATCGGTGTGGATAACCAACTGCCTTGGCATTTGCCTGCTGATTTGCAGCATTTTAAGCGCATTACACAAGGTGGCGTCATCATCATGGGACGTAAGACATTCGATTCCTTAGGTCGTTTGCTACCGAATCGCAGTCATTGGGTGCTCACACGCCAAAAAGATTGGTCACATGACGGCGTACATGTCGTGCAAACACTGGATGAGCTGATTCAGGGCGCAAGTGCAGATGCAATTGCGCGTGGTCAATCATCGATTTATGTGATTGGTGGTGGTGAATTATTTACGCTTACCTTACCGATCGCAGATCGACTGGAAATCACCCATGTTGAACTTGATGTCGCAGGTACAGCACACTACCCTCAGATTCCAGCGGAATGGATAAAAGTAAATACAGAAAATGAACAAGCTGATGAAAAAACAGGTGTAAAGTTCCAGTTTGTGACCTATCGCAAAACCACATCATGACATAGCAAATGACAAAATTTGACGAAAGAATCAGAGCGTGGGCAAAGTCGTTAAAAAAAGACATTCTCGCATTATGGTTTTGTCAGAAACACCCAGATATGCCCATCACTGCCAAGGTCATTTCAATTTTTATAGTTGCTTATGCGTTTAGTCCAATTGATTTGATCCCAGATTTTATCCCTGTAATCGGCTATCTGGATGATGTCATCATTGTGCCTATTGGCATTTACTTTACACTCAAACTGATACCCGAACATGTGATTGTTGATGGTCGATTGAAAGCCGATTATTGGATTCAGCAAAGGAACACGAAACCCAAGAACTGGCTTGTAGCAATCTTCATTTTATTAATCTGGCTGTTTTTGGCATATCAGATGTGGCAATGGGCTGTTCACTAACTTATGATTAATTCAGATTGGTTAACGATTCAAAGCCAATCACAGAGCTGACAAATTAAACACACTTCCTCTTTGTAAAAAACGAACTCGATCTTTTGATCATTTTGCGGAGGCACATGGATATGGAAACTGCAATTCTAGGCGGTGGATGTTTTTGGTGTACTGAATCGGTTTTCCGCGCCGTTCGCGGCGTCAAGACAGTCACCAGTGGCTATGCAGGTGGTGCGCGAGCCAATCCAACTTATGAACAAATTTGTAGTGGCGCAACAGGGCATGCCGAAGTGATTGCGATTGATTTCGATCCTGCCGTGATTTCATTTGAACGCATTTTGGATATTTTCTTTGCCATCCATGATCCAACAACATTGAATCGTCAAGGCAATGACATCGGTACACAATACCGCTCTGTGATCTTCTATACGAATGACACGCAAAAACAACTGGCAACTGCAAAAATTGAACAGCTAAGACACGATAGTATCAAGGTTATCACGGAGCTATCACCCGCGCCTGCATTCTATCCAGCAGAAGAATATCATCAGGATTTCTATGCCAAGAATCCAAATCAAGGCTATTGCAGCTTTATGATTCCGCCAAAGCTCTCTAAGTTGAAGCAGTATTTTGCAGATGATGTTGCTTAAAGATTAAAAAAGGATCTAAGACTAAGGAGAGTCAATTCGTGACGGCAGCGACATTACTCTGGGGCGTACTATTCAGCAGTATAGGCTTGGGATTTTTTATTTATGGCAGGAAACAAAAAGCAAATATCCCCTTTGTCTGCGGCATTTTGCTCATGATTTACCCTTACTTCATATCTGCCAGTACAGTTTTACTGGTATTGATTGGAAGTACATTAACGGCGATTCCATTTGTGGTTCGCCGTTAACCTGATCAAATCACTTAATGAGCGGGATCACTGACAAACGCTAAATCGGTCAAACCCGCTTGGCTTGCGCGAGCCAGTACCTGTGCCAGTGTGTCGTATTTTGCTTCACGATCAGTGCGGATATGCAACGAAGGTTTAGTCGCTCCATGCGCGGCAGTATTCATGCGCTCTGCAAGTTGATTGAGCGTCACCACGTCCTGATTCCAATGAATCACGCCTTGTGCATCAATACTCAACGTCACCACTTCAGGCGGGTCTTGGATGGCTTGAGCATCTGCTTTTGGCAAATTCAACTTCACCGCAGGATTCACAATCGTTGCGGTGACCAGAAAAATGATCATCAACACTAACATAATATCAATCAAAGGAATCAGATTGATCTCACTCATGCCTTCTTGTTCATCATCGCCCAGATGAAAGCCCATTAGAGACCTCCAGTCGATGCTTTAGACGTAACATCTTCTTTCGAAATCAGTTGAGCAACCAATAAGCTATGTGCCTGATCATGCAATTTGTTTAGCAGGATTTTATTCAAACGCACGCATGCGTTGTATGCCAACACAGCAGGAATCGCAACCGCCAAACCCATCCCCGTCATGATCAATGCTTCACCAACAGGACCTGCCACTTGAGCCAATCCTGCTTGACCTGTTTGACCAATTGCAGCCAGCGCATGAAAGATGCCCCAAACCGTACCAAACAATCCCACAAATGGCGAAATCGACGCAATCGAACCCAGCACAGCGACACCACGCTCAACACTTGCACGAGTGCGCGCAAGCTGCTGAAGTAGCACCTGCTCAACCACATCCTTGCAATGCGCCAAAGACAAACCTTTGCTTTGTGCACCCGCTTTTTCAACAGCTTGCTGTAACTCTTGCGCAGCAGTCACATTTGCCTGACGTGTCGCTAAAACACGTACGATTAAAATCGTCCAAGTTGCAATCGACATGATTAACAGCACTATTGATAGTGATCGACTTAATAAATCAGCGTGTGCCCAAAAATCAGAAAAGCTCATATTTTTACCTTTAATGCATTTAAATAAATCAAAAATTAATCATTCATAAACGTATTGAATTTCAATCAAACTAATAATTACTGATCATCTAGACTAAAATCGATTTTAGCCAGCGTAGAAATATTTTGTGCTAGCCCATTCTCACTATACGGTCTGTAGCGCGCATTCTTAACAGCTCTTAACGCTTCTCGATCTAAAATAACACTACCAGATGAATGTTCTACCTTTACGCTATCAACTGTACCGTTAGCATTGATAAGTACTCTTACTATCGTAATTCCCTCTATGCCAGCGGTCCGCGCGGATTCAGGATAAACAATCTTAGGCTCTACCAAATATGCCACACCTTGTACAACTTTCGGTGGTGCGGGTTCAGCTTTTTGCGGTGCAGAAGTCGCTTGTGTTGGTGGTGTTGCGACTGGTTGAGGTGGTGCAGGTTTTTCGACCGGCTTTTCAACTTGCGGCACTGCGGCAGGTGTCACTGCTGCTTTAGGTGCAGCGAGGACAGGTAATGGTTTCGGCTGAGGTTGATCTTTGACAACAGGGACAACTTTAGGTTTTTCAATCGGTTTTGGTGGAGATAGTTTCGGCTGATCTGGTGTCAGTGAAACTAGATGCACAGCAATGGTTTTCGGCGGTGGAACAAGCTGAGATGCAGATCGAATATGGATTAGCGCAAATAAAATGAGTCCATGCACAAGCAAAACCACACCCAAAATCACCACAAGGCGTTTAGTGCGTATGTCAGATTCCGTTGACTTCATGCGCTCTGTCCCTATTTGCTTAGTTTCTGCGCTTAATATCGCGGAAGACATATTCAACCCTCAAACCATGGTCAGCACAATAACTTTTTAGACAAGCGCCGTTAAATAACAGAACGGCGTCAAGACGATCCACTCAGATGATAAACGAGATGTCGCATAATAAATGATAACCACTCTCAATTGCAACCAAGGTTATTTGTCACTGAACAAATCTCTTTGATATTAATACCGAACAACACTAAACCTACTTAATATTCCCTTCTTGTTCATCGCCCAATAAAAAAACTGGGACTCTGACAACCCCAGCTTTTTTCTACGTCTCATGTGACTTAATTACGGAGATACGGTAACCTGCGTTGTACCTGTATTCCCCTGACTATCTGTACCTGTAAAAGTCACAGGGCATCCGCTACTTAGCGTACAATTGCCATTGTAGGTAAACCGATAGCTATTTGAGGCAAGCTGGACGTAAGACAATGAAATCGCTGTCGAACCCGACCCATTCACAGATGACCAACTGAGTGGACTTGTTGAGTTGTAATTTTGTGATCCGCCAGAGAACGTCACATCAAAAGTTCCACCAACAGCAACAGTCGAAGCACTACTTGTCAAGTGCACTGCTGTGATTGGTAAAGTTGTAAAAGTCCATGTCTTCGTAAAGGGTGCACCACCCGATGTTCCAACGACCGTCACGGTATAAGTTGTATTTGATGATAACGATGATTGAGGAACAAACGCCGCGCGATCATAGGCATGTTCAGCCACTAAATTAGCATCTGCGGTATATGTGCCAGCGGTCGCTGTCAAAACGTATCCAGGCACATTAACGCCTGCATTCGTGACCGTAAAACTACTCACCACAAGAGTACGCCCATCCGTTTGAATCGTGATCGGGAAGCCCGCCAATGCTCCAGTGTTATTACAACCAAGCGGACAAGGATTTTCATCGACAAACCAATCCACAAGTACGCCAGTTTGACCGTTGTACGGATAAGTAATGAAGTTGCTATAACTATTGATTTGATGCTGAGCAAGATCGATCATTAAGATCGTCGGAGGAAGATTCGGATTTGTGCTTTTCTGCCATGCAATACCTGCATGGGTGAAATTAGAAAGCAAACTCATGCGATGATAAACCGCGCTGAATAAACCATCGACAATTGATGCGCCTGCATTTGCCGCCAAAGTTGCATCACCACTAACAACAGATGAAGCAAAAGATGTTTCTGAAAAATCCTCACCAACCACAGTATCCGTATTGCCTGTCGCCGCAATACGCGCACTGACCGTTGTACCCGTAAAACACAGATTCGTCGATACCTCATCATGCGTCCGAGGATCAACCGTTGCAGAGGACGATGTCAATAAACTGAGGTAATTGGCATGATTACCAGCTGATGTAATTAGATTTGCATCCGAACTTAGCAAAAGCGCTGGCGACAGTGATGCACCGATAAATGCCGCACTACGATATTGATTCAGTTGAGCCAACGCACCCGAAGCAATACCGCCTGTTTGTGCCGTCAAACTACATGCCGTTGGCGTTGTCGGCGTAGAAACAGGGGTTGTGGTGGTCGTCGTTGTAGTCGTTGTTCCGCCACCGCCCCCACCACAACCCGTAAGCACAGCAATACAGGCCAAAAGTGGTGGAATTGAAGCGGTCTTTATTCCGTGAATCAAGCTAACGTGCTTCATTGCCGTTCATCCATGTCAATCATTAAGCATTCTCATGATCAACATTTTACGCCCTTTCTTCCACGACAGCTTCACAATTATTGTGTCAAAAAAACGCCCTATAAGCCCCTAAATCTGCGGTTTTGCTGGTGCTTGTTTGGCAGCGGGTGACGCTTTAAACGCGGCTATTGCTCGATCAATCGTCGCCAACTGCGCTTGCGCTGCGCGCTCACCCTCAAGAATACTCTGCTGACGGCTACCTAAATCCAGCACACCCACAGCACCGACATTGGGCGTAATGATCACATTGGCTTGTGCAAGCTCTTTATCAATGCCCTGCTGCCCCATGATATTCAAGGTTTGATCCAGCACACCAAATACATTGGTTGATTGACCCGGTTTCGGACGCGCAGAAATGTCTATCGCAATCACGATATCAGCACCCATTTGTTTTGCTGCAATCACAGGAATCGGACTCACTAAACCACCATCCACATACTTCTTGCCTGCAATCAGAGCAGGAACAAAGATATTTGGAATACTGCAAGATGCGCGCACAGCCTGACCAGTATTACCTCGTGTAAATATCGTCTTTTGTCCTGTTTCAAGCTGGGTTGACACTGCTGCAAATCGAATCGGCATCTGTTCAATCAATTTGTTTCGGACTTGTCGATTCACATAGTCTTGCAACTTCTGACCCACAATAAAACCCTGACTACTCAATGTAATATCTCGAATATCAGACTCTTGTAATGCCATTGCGGTTTCTTGTAGCTTATAAGACGTCATGCCACTCGCATATAAACTGCCCACAAAACTCCCCGCACTCGTTCCCGTAATAATTTGCGGATGAATCCCATGCGACTCAAGCACCTTGATCACGCCCACATGCGCAAAGCCCTTTGCTCCACCACCACCAAGTGCAAGCGCAATAATCGGTTGACGTACTTGGACTACGGGCGCTTGTGGAGTAGGCGTCGAAGTACAGCTGATCATCGCCAAGCTCAAACCTAAACCGAAGCCATATTTAATCAACGAAGGGCCGTGTAAACGCATGACAAAAACTCGCTCAATAATTAGGAATGATGCAAAAATACGCTTGGCATTTTAACCGACGGTAGATTATAGGGATATTTAAGGAGTTGCACAGGGGCTATGGACGATCGATAACAATCCAAGAACGAAGATGATGAATGTACAATTTTTTCGATGTTGCATATAAGAATAGAACAACACAATCTCAGTTGATAATAAATCTCAATTGCCATATTATTCTCAAATAGATGGCAATTTATTTTAGACTCTCCTGTCATAGATCAACAGCCTAAAATAAATACTATTCAATGTCTTTGAATGCTCACTGGAATCGCGCCCATGTTTACCTCAACCACTACGCCTAAATTTGCTTTACGTCCCTTAGTAACCCACTTGCTAGCGATCGGTAGTTTGAGCGTTTTGGCTTTCATTCCAAGCATTACAACAGCACAATCCACAGCAAAACAAAAAATCCTTCAACAATCCCACCACCAGCATCAAGACCGCTTTCACCAAGATCATGCGTTAGGCACATCGCTTGATATGCTTGCCATCGGAGCAACGCCTACCCAAACTCAACAGGCTTTTTTAGCGGCAATTGCAGAAATCAATCGCTTGGATCAGATTCTCAGCACCTATCGCAATGATAGCGAAATCAGCATGTTGAATCAGATGGACAATGATGGCAAACCATTAATAGTTTCATCAGATCTATTTGCTGTCCTTCAAGCCTGTGAAACATGGCGCGACAGAACTTGTGGAGCATTCAGCGGTCGCATGGGGCAACTGATTGAAATACATCAGCGCATTAATGAACCAACTGAGAAAAACTTATCAACAAAGCAATTAGCGCAGCACATTCATCATGCGCAAGTCGTTTTAGACGCAACCACTCTCAGCGTTACTCGTCCTCAAACCGTTCAATTTGCCACAGATGCCTTAGCGAAAGGCTATATCATTGACCGCGCAATCGCTGCCGCACGTCAGGCCGTTCCGGAACTTTCTGGACTCATGGTTGATATTGGTGGGGACATCAAAGTCTGGGGACAAGCACCACGCGCATCAGGCTGGAAAATCGGTCTACGCGATGCTGGGCAACGTGCAGATAATCTCGTGCCAACACAAGCACTTCAATTAAAACATACTGCTGCGGTCGCTTTCAGTGGTCAGGGAGCACGCGATATTGTTCGTGGAACAACAACCAATTCACACCTGATTTCACCGCAATCAGGACAAGCGCTTAATCATGTTGAACACAGTATTGTTGTCGCACCAAACGCTGCGGATGCGGATGCGTTAGCAACTGCTTTAACAGCCATGACGCCTGAAGAAGGGATGGCACTGATTGCTCAACTTGAACAAACCGAAGCCAAAGTCACACTGACCAACGGCGAAAGCTACAACTCGGCAGGCTGGCATGATCTGGTTGCAACAGAACAGGATTACGGCACAATCCGCACTGTCGCCAACTCAACAGACTCAACAACAAATTCCACCACATGGCCTAAAGGCTATAACGCCATTCTAGACTATGACATCCCTAAGCCAACATCCTCGAATTACCATGCACCTTATGTCGTCATCTGGGTCACTGATGCAAACCGTAAACTGGTACGTACCCTTCATGTCTTTGGTCCACAAGCCAAATGGATGGATTCCAACTACATTTGGTGGAAACGCTATGGTCGTATGATCGATAACGTCGACACCATCGCCCAGCCTTCACGCGCTCCTGGACACTACACGGTGAGTTGGGATGGCAAAGATGATGCGGGACAACGCGTTCCACAAGGCAAATATACGCTGCATATCGAAGCCACACGCGAACATGGGGGTCACAGCTACTCAACCTTTGACATTGATGCCACACCTAAGTCTAATACGCAAAACTTACCTGCAAAAGACGAACTAGGTGATCTCAAGTTCCGCTTTGATCGAGCTATTTAATGACGCGTAAACGCAGTGAACAATCCATCCATGCCGAAGAAGCCAGATTGCATAAAGCTTCGACACAAGCCATTCTGCATCGATTAGCATTCAAAAAAACTGATTTCTATCGCAATGCGCGCCATGTCCATGCATGGCTCTCTGCATTTGCCTTTTTGGCGCTGACGTTCTTCGCAGGGACAGGTTTACTACTCAACAATCCCAATTGGTTCGCCACCCCATCGCACGATATCGACCTCCAAGTCACGATTCCATCTCAAGTTCTAGCACAAGCAAAAACTCTCGAAAATCCCGCTCCCCTCCTGCTCGACACCGTGCGACAACTCAGCAAAGCACAACCATTGGTTGGTTCGTTTAAAAGTAGCGATCTCGTCGATGGTGAACTGGATATTCGTTTGGAAGGAGCAAAAGGTCACACGGATATTACGGTACCGTTAGATACAGGACTGACAAGTATTACCATCACACCAGAATCCACCCTCGACATTTTGAAAAACCTACATCGTGGTAAGCATGTGGGAACACTTTGGAAATGGGTCATTGATATCAGCGCAATTATTATTTTGGTCTTATCTTGTGCAGGTTACGTCCTGTTTTTCAGTCTTCGTAAACGCAAGACCATCAGCCTCTGGCTGACAGGACTCTGTTTTGTGACTTTAGTCAGCTTATTTATTTGGGGTGTAGTTTAAAAGTAGAAAATAAGCCCACTAAACTCATCGAAGTGGGCATCAAATTAAGCCTGACGCTCTAATAAAAAATTTGCCAACTCTCGTAATCCATTCGCTCGCTCATCAAAACCTGATAGCGATTGCAATGCCTGATGATGTAAATCAACCGCACGTTGCTTCGCAGCCTCTAAGCCTAATAATGACGGATAAGTTGACTTCTGCAACTTCTCATCCGAGCCCGCTGGTTTACCCAAGTCTTCAGTCGTCGCAGTCACATCCAGTACATCATCCTGCACCTGAAAAGCCAGCCCAAGTGCATACGCAAACTGATCTAGAGCACCTAGAATCTCGCTAGACTCCACTCCTGCGGCCAATGCACCCATCCGCACAGCTGAACGAATTAATGCACCTGTTTTATGCACATGAATCGCCTCTAACTCGGCCTCTGCGACCTGTTTAGTTTCCGCAGCTAGATCCATCACTTGGCCTTTAACCATATGGCTGGATGCCTGCGATAAACTTTGTACCTGCTGCAAGGATATTAAAGTATTTAGAACGGCATCCGCATCGTCAAAATATTGACCCGATAACACATCAAACGCCAATGACTGGAGCACATCTCCTGCAAGTAAAGCATTGGCTTCACCATACACAACATGCGCTGTCGGCTGCCCACGACGCAACTCATCGTCATCCATACACGGCAAATCATCGTGCACCAACGAATAACAATGAATTAGCTCAACCGCAACCGCCGCACGCCTTACCGCCGCATTCGCCAAGTGACCACTCGCCTGATTAGTTGCTTTGCATGTAGCCAGCCATGTTGCATAGACCAACGCAGGGCGCACGCGCTTACCACCTTGCAGCACCGCATGACGAACAGCCTGCTTCAACACATCAGGCCAATCCTGCAAATCAATCACAGACAAAAGATCACCCCGAACCTGTGCTTGAGCGTCAGATAACACTTGCGGAAGATTTAAAGCCAGCTTCATTCACATACCCTATTTTTTTAAATCGTGAAGCGTCCTTCACTTTGTATCTATTGCGATTGAGCGCAATTCTAGCAAGAGATTCATTAAAATCATTCTATTCTAGATTTTTTATTCTCTACAGCGGAAGCTCAATAAACCAGACTCCCTAATCTTTCTCCATAAAAAAACGCACCCGAAGGCGCGTTTCTTTTAACAACAACGAGCGAATTACTTCGCTTTACGTTGTGGCAATTTTTCGCGAATACGCGCAGCTTTACCAGCCAAATCACGCAAGTAGTACAATTTAGCGCGACGTACTGCACCACGACGTTTCACTTCGATACCAGCGATCAACGGTGAATGAGTTTGGAAAACACGCTCAACACCTACACCGTTAGAAATTTTACGTACGGTGAATGCAGAATTGATACCACGATTTTTAATCGCAATAACAATACCTTCGTAAGCCTGAGTACGCTCACGGTCACCCTCTTTAACTTTTACTTGCACAACAACAGTATCACCAGGCGCGAACGCAGGGATGTTTTGTTTCAATTGTGCATTTTCAATAATTTGAACTAATGGGTGCTTGCCACTCATCATTGTTACTCCAAATGTGTCACATGATTATCAAAAAATCATGCAACTGAGGACAGAGGCTGTAGTTGTGAGTTAAATCACTCACAAACTGGCGCATATCTCTCGCTAAGTTTATTGTCCGCACGTTTTATCGTGGAACACACTTGATGGCATACCATCATCGACTGACAATCAATTCCGAAGAATCATCCCTTTCAGTCATGGGAAGACTTTAAATCAATTTACTTGACAGCATCCTGTTGAATAGCAGTGTCTATCGAAGCCTCTGCAATCCATTTTTTTTGCTGTTTGGACAGCACGACATTTTTTAACAGTTCAGGACGCCTCGCTTCTGTACGCGCCATACTTTGTAAAAAACGCCATTTTTCAATCTTTAGATGATGACCGCTTTTCAGCACATCGGGCACATCTAAACCTTCAAACGTATCAGGTCTCGTATAGTGCGGGCAATCTAACAAACCTGAGACAAACGAATCCTGTTCTGCAGATGCATTATCACCCATCACATCAGGCAACCTGCGAATCACACTATCCATCAGCACCATTGCAGGCAGCTCACCACCTGTCAGTACATAATCACCTATCGACCATTCTTGATCGACATACAATTGGATGATCCGCTCATCAATGCCTTCATAGCGACCACAGAGCAAAATCAGACCATCATATTGCTGTAATGCTTTGACGCCTGTCTCACTTAACTGACGTCCTTGTGGCGACAAATACACCACAGGCACATTCAATAAACCCTGTGCAGCAGCTAAACCTTTGGCATGGCGAATGCTATCTGCCAAAGGCTCTGCCAACATCACCATTCCAGGACCACCACCGCAAGGACGCTCATCGACTCGGCGATACGCATCATGGGTAAAATCGCGCGGATTTAGACAAGTCAGACTCGCCTGACCTCGACTAATTGCACGACCCGTAATACCAAAATCACGTACCGCAGCAAACATTTCTGGAAATAGGGTAATGACTGCAAACCACATAAGTCCCCCATTTTCAGAATTGCTGAAGAATCCTAATAATCCACGCCCCAATTCACATCCATACGACGCGCAGCCATATCAATGTGACGGATAATATCTTTATGCCAAGGAATCAATCGTTCAGCTTGATCAACACTACCAGCAGCAGGATACACAACGATTACATCGTTTGCCCCTGTTTCAAACAGCTCGTGGATTACACCTAACAATACAGGAACTACAGGCGAGCTCTCAGAAGCACTTGGTTCATACGCATAAACCTGTAGACCGACTAGGTCAGACCAATAGTATTCATTTTCCGATGCAACAGGGAGAGATTGACGATCAACCCACACAGTCGCACCCATCAACAAATCGGCAGCATTACGATCCAGAATGCCTTCTAAAGACACGACCAAACCTTTACCTTGAGTCCGCCAACGCTTAACTTTCATTTGGCGTAAGCCATTGCGGGTTTCTACCCACCACGGCTTATAACTAAAGATATTGCTGATTGGATCAGTATCTGAATACAACCAGACCCAACCCTGCAAACCATAAGCAGCGCGTAATTCCCCGACCTTAATTCGATCTACAGGAGCGGCACTATCAGGCTTATTTATTTCTGATGACATCAGGTCTGCACTCACACACTAAGCCCAAAGACTATAGAGTCTTAAACAAAGTTGCGATTATGCAGCAGTACCAGCAGCAGCTTGCTTAGCCAATGAAGCAACGCGATCTGAAGGTTGTGCACCGTTACCAATCCAATATGCATAACGATCAGCATTCAAACGTACTGCTTCTGCTTGACCTTGCGCTGTTGGATTAAAGAAACCAATGCGCTCAATGAAACGGCCATCACGTGGATTACGGCTATCAGTCACAATGATTTGATAGAACGGACGCTTTTTGGCACCACCACGGGCAAGACGAATAACGACCATGTACGACACTCACTCTAAAAATACTAATAAAAACAATGATAAAATCAGGAGGACGTCTACTTACGACGTGCCAAACGATCAGCACGTCCGCAGTTATGTCCAAAAAGGGGGCTATTCTACGTTATTTTTGAATAAAAGAGAAGCGGGTTTTATGATATAGAACCCACATCCCAACCTGTCGTAGTGGAAGGTGTACATTCTGTTGTCGGCGACCAACAATGTTGCCCCTGATCATTTAAAACAATCTGATGATCTCCCGCCTGAGTACTAGTACTTTTAGGTATTGCTGTTAAAGTCCAACTACCTACAGAACTAGTCTCAAGGCGGAGATCGTAAAGTGCTGTTCCAGTTTGAGGATAAACAGTTGATCCAAAAATAGCACTATTTAGAAGTGTCGTATTATAGTCATTGTTCGCCAGTTTATACGCCGCAAGATTCTGACCAATATTCACCATTGCAGCCTGTACATCTGTACGATTTGCTCGAATAGTGTTTTTTTGATACATCAATATTGCGACAGCGGCAGTAATAGCAATGACTGACATTAACTCAATCATCGTAAAACCCAAGTTTTTTCTATACATAGCATCCAACCTATTCACTATAATCACCAAGACGAAGAGGTATTCACACAAAGCGCTGCATCAGAACCCGTTCCAATGATGTTAGCCTTAAACTGTGCATCTGTAAGTACAGAATCAGTCAAACATCTTACACCTTGACTATTAAGAACTAATC
Organism: Aquirhabdus sp.; assembly: GCA_030150135.1. Taxonomy (GTDB): domain Bacteria; phylum Pseudomonadota; class Gammaproteobacteria; order Pseudomonadales; family Moraxellaceae; genus Aquirhabdus. The sequence continues at coordinate 5,467 of JASLGO010000058.1, read as the reverse complement.
TAGACGCAGTATTCAAGGTTGAATTTGTGGTATTAGGTTGCGCAACCATAACCCACGATTGACCATTACCCGTTGTCAAAGATTTTGTGCGGTCAGCACCATCCAAAATTGCGACTTTATATTTGTAATTCAATGCCGTACTTCCATTTGGCAAATACAATGTCGAATTTGTGGCCGCAGTGAGTGAAGTATCGGTTGCATAGCCAACATCAGGCGTAAATCCTTTATAAGACAACGCTTTTGATCGCCATTGTTCAAGTCTTCCCGCAATATCAAGCATCTGACTTTCAGCAGCACGATTTGATTTACGCAAGTATTGGCTATGCATTGGTACTGCAATAGCTGTCATGATTGCGACAATCAAGACAACCACCATTAGCTCTAACAGCGTGAAACCCTTATATCCAACTTAAGTTCGCATAATTATTTCACTTTGCTGGGATTAGGTTGTTTTTCATACCAACGGGTTGGCACGATACTACGAGTACAACTCCATGCTGATAGTGAGGACTGGTTTCCAATCACAGCAAGATTAGAACAGTCTTTTGGTCCTGGAGTCTGTGATGGCTGATTATTTGGATCCCCTAAAGCTAGTCCACGTATACCAGCACCAATCACATTACCATTAACTTGACCACTACTTGAACTAGTCACCCTTACAAAACCAGTCGACGTGTTGGTAATAAAGTTAGTCGCGGTACAGTTTCCATAAGGCAAACAGAACTTCTGATAGTCTGATTCACCGACTACTCGAGGATTACAGGGATCTGCTGAAGTAACACCCGTACCCTCTGGATCATAGACCGAAACAAGCAGCGTCCCAGTCACAGCTACAGGTTCTTCAAACGCCTTGATACCACCAAGCGCACGCTGAAACACTCCCGTTGCGGGTGGAGTAGAATTATAAGCGGTTGCAAGCTCTGTACCCGCCGCATTACTAGACAGTGAACGATACCAACCTGCCGAACTCGCGTATGTTCCTGAATAGAACGCAGTCAAAGCAGGACTAACTTGAGGATTCTTTGTAAAATTACTCAAGTTTTTATCATGTGTAGTCAATTCAGTCTGATCCGTTGAAGCCGTTCCTGCAACATAATTCGTATTGGTAATCAAATCTGTTTTAGAAAAGTCTCGATCAATAATACCATAGACATTATTCGCTAGGCGGGCTAATCCCAAACCACCAAGACTAGTAAAATAAGTATCCAGTGGCGAGCTTCTATTTCCTGAAGCAATTCCTAGCATGATAAAGCCTTGGCCATTTTCTTTATGGAAAGTGACCGTTGGAGCTTCATAAAACCGTGGAGCAGCACCATTGGTTAATGCAACACCCGTCGAATCCGTATTCAGATTAGCGAGACGAACCGTCCGAACACCAAAGTTGGCAGCAGTTGTCGAATACGCATTATTGAAATCTGAACGGAAGACTTGTCCACCTAAATCTCCGTAATAAATATGATCAACCAAACCATCACCATCACGATCTAACGTACTGATTCTAGTTGGAATACTATTAATCATGTATTGCTGTCCATCAGTTGCCGAGCTGCTGTAGGTCGCAGACCAGAGTAGAGCACCTGTTTTAGCATTAACCATATACACCGCGTTACCTAGAGCAGGTGCTGATGTGGTTGGAGAATAAGTCGGAACTTCGTATTGTGGGTCATAACCTCCACCTATAAACATCACTCGAGTGATTACCCCATTATAACGAACGTTAGCTAGGACTGGTTTAGACCACGACTGTCCCATATGTGAAAAATTTGCACCTAAATCTGTTCTATCGGATCCTATTCTAAATAAAAGTTTTGGGGCTGTAGGAGTGAGCAAATCCAAACCATAATAGCTACTTCCACCCATGCGCATACCGAAATAAACATTCATCTGGGTAGCGCTCACTGTTGAAGTACTACGGTTAATTGCATAAATTGGATCTGCAACTAATGGACCATCAATACCCGCTGTTGGAGAAGGCGTTCCAACTTGCGTTGGACGCAAGGCATCGCCAGCACTCGTCGATTCAATAATTTTTTTCGGAACAAAGACCATTTGTTCGCCACCACCTGTTGAGCTGGTTGCATCCACAAGATGAAGCGCACCCTCCATTGCACCATACAGTACAGATTCCTTACGATCAGTAGCATTCGTGCTAAATGTACCGTCACTATTCACCTTATCCGAATAGGTTAATTGGATTGGTTGTGCATGAATGGTCGCACCCAACTCTTTAAAAGGTGCCGTTGGTACAGTTAGCGTTGTCGGTAATGCCGTTGAATCCAACGCGACATCATAGCCCAGATAATTTAGCAATCTAAGCTGAGCTCTTAAGCCAATAGTAGGTATCGCTCCAATAGCAGCCAATGTCCCCGTATTGAATTGATTTAGGACATAACTACTATTTGTGAACCCCCCAGTATTGTTGGTTGGGATCACATTAAATAGAGAAGCACCAGAAGTCGTCAACTCAGTTCCATCGCTTGCATAATTTGAAAATAAAGGTCTAATCGTACGTGGCGCTGCTGCCGTCAAGACATCACTGCTTGTTGGCATTGGAATTTTGGCATAAGTACCTCCAAGTGCGATATTGCCACTATCTATGGAGGAACTCCAAAGACCTTGAGTCCCTGTTGCCAATGATCCATCTGAATTTAAGACAAAAGCATTATTGGCATCTTCCAAAGCACCATTTACAACATTGTACTTCTTGAGATTCCCACGCCAAAGCAGTGTTGTTTGGTTAGCAGGATTTGCCTCTAACATTCGTAAATAACCATAAGGCTGGAATGTTGTCGGATTCAAACTATCAATCGGAATCGTCGCGGCCCCAGTTACCAATGGAGAAATCGCGCTATTTCCTAGATTATCAATGAAATTAAGTACACTCGTCGTCACTTGATCCGATGAATTAGCTTGATAAAAACCGCCATTACCATATCCGCCTGTCGGGTTTGCATTTGATGCTGCGCCTGGAGAGCAGGTATCCCCCGATAAGCGTGAACCTAACTGACAAGCATTTTTTGCGTCAGTTGTGCTTAAGCTAGAGAACACACTACCAAATCCAACAAATGCCGTTTTCAGCTGAACGCCTGAAGGGTTATTAGTTGTATAAATTCTTTTCGCGAAATCACTCATACACGCCCAACCAGAATCACTGGTCGTATTAGATAACGTCGGTGCTGCACATGTAAAAGTCTGATCATTCAACGCATTTCTCATCATATGCGCAGCAATCGTATCGCTCGAACTATTTGGTACGCCATCAGACAAGAAATAAATTCCTTGACCTTGGCAAGATGACGTCGTGGTTGGCAATGGCGATTGATAGATCAGTGGATTCGAAGTGCTCTTGGAAGAACTTACCGATTTAGAGAAACCACTATACGTGTAATGTGTTCCAGTGGATGGGTTAGGGTTCGTCTGAGTCGTATTTGTTTGATAGATAGTCGGGTTACCACTTCCGTTGACAAACCAAGTACTAGGCACTGTAGGTGGTGAATCACCACGAAGTAAGGTCTGCGTTGGATAAGCTGGGTCGTTTGTTGTATTCCATGTCTGACAAGTCTGAGTATCATTGGTGAAATTCGTTGGATTATAAGTCGCGCAGGAATAAAACTGATAAACAGTACATTTGTAACCTTTAGTTCTAGCGGTGCTCTTACATTGCGTAGATGAACTATTGTAATTAGTCTGCACCATTTCTTCGATGTCTGTTACAACAGTATCCGTTGTCGATCCACTCAAAGCAATCACATCATCTGTACTTGTTCCCATCAAATATGCAGCAGCTTCAGCCATCGCTTGCGCAGAAGGCGTACCATTTTGCGCACTCAAGTTCATAATTGCAGCTTTAATTGCATTCCTCTGCGTTGAACCGACTGCACCTAAGGCAGCTGCAGGCACAAGAATCTCACCTGTTTTTCCATCACCATTACTTGAAAAATTACCGACGCCCATCACAACAGCATTCAATTTTGAATCTGTACTATTCATGACCGCGAACATTCCATCTTTTAGACGCGAGATCCGATCGTAACAATTCCCATCTGCATTACAGAGACTCTGATTCACCGAAGCATCAGCAACAGGACAAAAATATCTGGTATATGTGTACGACCCTGAACCTCCTGTATTTGTACCGCAACCATAATCGTTATAATAATCTGCCCCATAATCATCATAAATTGAACCCGTACTCATGCTCCCTGATGTATCCAGCATCATCATTAAAGTACGCTGACCACCTGTCGGTCGCTGATAAATCTCTAAATCACTCGCGCTTGCAATAGAACTAAATGCCATTGCAATCACAGCCATCACCAAAGCAACGATAATGTGATTGCGGTTTTCTTTATGATCGTGAGAAAAATTCATGAAATTTGACATAATCTTCGCACTCCTATTGCGTCTGGGTAAGCGTCGAAGTTAATTTATATTCTTGCACTTGCGTGTTTGCTGGCACACCTAAACGAGCTAAACAATCCGTCACAGTTTCTGTAGTTGCCAAACTTGGATCAGTATTATCATTAATTCGACCAGCCACCGTGCCATCTGTTTTACCAATACATGTATTTTGCACTGTCGTTAAATCTGTTGTTGAGAATGCTGGAAGCATGGCTGTAGATGTGACGCGAATGCGCTGTGTGGACACTGTTCCTTGCGGCAAAGACTGCCCTAAGCTAACATTAGTACCATTCGATGGTAGATTTGAACCTGGCGACAATGAACTCGCATCTGTTGGAATAGTAACCGCCACCTGTGTCACTGTCGCTTTACGCGAACTCCCGTAATCAGCCCCTAAATCACAAAAACCACCACCTGAAGCACCAGAACCACTAGCAACACCACTAATCAGTGTCGCCACATCTGAACCACTCGTTGCCTTGATCGTATTTGCGTTTACCGAATTACCAAAACCTTGCGATGAGGTTGGACGATAACAGAAGACTGTTTCCTGTAAAGGATCAGCACCTGGAGCCAATGCAGCACCAATTACACCAGTTAAACTAGTAATCGTTCTTAAGTCAGTCGACAAAAATTGATTCAACGGTGTATCCGCAGACTGAACCAAAATTTGACTAACCTGCGCATTTGTTGAAATTCCCAGCGACGTCAACCCTTGCCTCATCGCCATGACACCAAGTACTGTAATGACAAGTAGTATCAAAAGTACGGCAATCAAAGTAGATCCACGCTCATAATCTACTGGCTTTGAGGAGGTTTGAATGTGAATTGAATGCTCCATATCAGCCTCCCAAAGCGTTGCGAAATGCGACTGAAGTAGAATAAACTTGGCGCACAAAACGATTCGTGTCTGTTCCAGATGCAGTGTTCGGCGTGACCGTTTGATCAAGCAGCAAATAACTCTTACTTGGATTAACCATTTGACTATTTACGCAAAAAATCGATGAGCCACGCTTACTCACCTGCACATTCCGCACAGATGAATTGGACGCAAACCCTGATGTAT
>JASLGO010000042.1 GCA_030150135.1 Aquirhabdus sp. | reverse complement strand
CGAATCACCTGATCTGGCAACAGCCCAACAAATCGCCCCATCGTCATAAAATCTCGACGTTGAAGTAAAACATTGGCGATTGCTTGTACTTGCGTAGATGACAATAAACGAACCAGCTCACGCGTCATACGTGGATCGAGTCCTTTGGCAATATCTGCCATAAACTCAGTTGGTACATGCTGAGCAATTGAGGCAGCTCGCCACGCAGGAAGCGCACTCGCAATGCGCGTCGCAAGCACTCGACCCAACCAGAAACGCACCATCAAGACTGAAAACCAAATTGGAATCCAGCGCACCCATGCCGCGAACCATCGAAATAATAACTGCTGCTGATCAAAGACTCGATCAATCATGGCTGTTCTAAAATGGCGTAGCGCTTGAGGAGGAACTTCTGCTAAAAATTTGATCTGTTCTATGGGTACTTCCATCGCAGCAGCCAGTTTCATCAACTCCGCCTGATTGGCTAATCGACTCATGACGAACTCCTTAAACGACGTAGGAATAAAGGTCGTAAGAATCTTGGAATAGCCTGATTGAGCTCATCGCGCAATCGTGCATCTTCACGCTGACACATCAGCTCCACACGAGCCGTAAGCCAGTTTAATTGATCAACTGAAAGATGAGAAAAAGCAGCCAGACTCTGTGGCGGTCGATGCAGTTGCATCGCAAGTTGCTGCAACGCCTGCTGTTCAGGCGCAAGTGTGTTTTGATTATTAATATTTTGGTCGCTAAGCTTGAGTTCGCTTGATTCGTGATCATGATCCGTCATGATGACCTCTCATTAAAAATAACGTCAAACCAAATTCAAGATTCGATCGCAAAATCAAAACTCAAAAATTGGAATCAGTCACTTGAGTATGCCAGCATTTTTCACAGACTGTAATCCCATCGATAAAACCAAGTCATCGACGGTCAACAAAAAACACCACTAAAACGATGATTACTGAGTAGGGGATGAAATCCAAATCTCGGCAAGTACAATCACCAAACCAAGCGCAATCACCGCGAGACTGAATATGAGCGCCTTGGTCATATCAATATAGTTATAGTTTTGATTATCGTCCAAATCTGTAACACCCGATTCTACTGGTTCCAATTGGTTCTTATTATCGCTGGACATAAAACTCTCCATGCACACGATGGAAATTTAAATAAATATAGATAATCACATCTGTTACGATTTTACCATAAAAACACAAAATACAATCATTGATTTTTACAATTATCGCGATTAATTAGATTAATTAATGTTCATGTTTCTTTTTTGATATTTATCATGACTCACTCTTTTTTATTAACTTAATTTCATAAAACCACACTCACAATTCATGATCAAAACAATGACATAATCATAATGTCTTAGAAATCTTTGACACCCAAGAAACACAACTCGGCCATGGCAACTATGCACAGCAATCCTCATTCAGATACTCATCCGCACTACAAGCCTTTACTCTGGCTGGTCGCGATGGGCTTCTTTATGCAGGCATTAGATTCAACAATCGTCAATACTGCCCTGCCAGCCATGGCACGCAGTCTGGGTGAAAGCCCATTGCGCATGCAATCCGTCATCATTGCCTATATGCTGACCATGGCAATCATTATTCCCGCAAGCGGTTGGTTAGCCGACCGCATTGGGACTCGAAAAATATTCTTTATGGCGATCGTGTTTTTTACGTTAGGTTCAGTACTGTGTGCAAGTTCGCCCAGTCTGAATTTACTGGTCATCTCACGTGTCGTACAAGGTATTGGCGGTGCAATGCTACTCCCCGTCGGGCGGCTTGCAATCTTGCGTGCATTGCCACGATCTTTGTTTTTGCCTGCGATGAGTTTCATTACTGTACCAGGTCTAGTGGGTCCACTGATTGGTCCAACTTTAGGCGGTTGGTTAGTCGAGGCTGCATCATGGCATTGGATTTTTCTGATTAATGTGCCGATTGGTATCCTGGGGGCAACAGCGACATTACGTTATATGCCCGACTTGCGTAATCCCGAACAAATCTCATTTGATGCGACTGGATATTTACTGTTGACCAGCAGCATGGTCGGCTTATCCATTGCACTTGATGGCTTGTCTGAAATGGGGTTGCCTCATGCACTCATTATGGTCCTTTTGGTTTTTGCTTTTGCAACGCTGACCGCATATTGGCTCCATGCAGTGCGCCAAGGTGATCAGGCACTATTTAGTCTCAAGCTATTCACTGTACCCAGTTATCGAATTGGCGTTTTAGGCAATCTATTTGCACGGATTGGCAGTGGGAGTATGCCTTTTCTACTTCCACTCTTATTGCAAGTGAGCTTAGGACACACACCCGCCGAAGCTGGAATGATGATGATTCCAGTTGCACTGGCTGCGATGCTATCCAAACAATTTACAACACCTTTAGTCCGCCATTTTGGTTATCGACAAGTCCTTGTGGTTAATACAGTTCTTGTTGGATTCAGTATAGCTAGCTTTGCGTTAATGAACGCCAGTGAACCACCATGGTTGCGCGTCTTACATATGGGTTTATTTGGATTTTTTAACTCTCTACAATTCACCTGTATGAATACACTATCGCTAAAAGACCTTGACGACAAACTTGCCAGTAGTGGCAACAGTCTACTCTCGATGATCATGATGCTATCCATGAGTTTAGGTGTAGCCAGCGCAGCGGCAATATTGGCAGGTTTTAGTGAATTTATCGGCAGCACAGCTCATGCATTGCAAGCGTTTCACTCGACATTTATTTGTGTGGGTCTCATGACTTCCGCAGCCGCTTGGATATTCTGGCAACTCCCACATGACGAGCCAGTCCAAGAAAAAAGGGACGTTGGATTGGTCGAATGACTTCTTTTAGGTATTCCAACACCTCTCTTCATGCACAAATTCAATCAAATATCCGCTCAGATACATTTAAAGTATCCTCAATGGACAGTTTTCAGCTCGGGATTAGAGGACAAAGTACAATCATTACGCATAAAATATCAACATGGCTTAGAATGCTCTGCGATGATTGGATTCATAGCTCATCTGATAATTCCCCTAGGGCGTGTTGAGGTTTTTCATGAAGGTATTGCTGGTCGAAGACAACGAACGGGTTTCCCGCTTTATTATCAAAGGATTACAGGATTCTGGACACACGGTCGACCATGCTGACAATGGTCAGGATGGATTACAGCTCGCAACCAGCCAAGTTTACGATGTAATCGTCATGGATCGGATGTTACCCAATCAAGTCGATGGTTTAGCGATTATTGGGACATTGCGAACAGCAGGCATACGCACGCCTGTTCTGATTTTAAGCGCACTTGCGACTGTCGATGAACGCATTCATGGACTCAAAAGTGGTGGCGACGACTACTTAACTAAGCCGTTTGCATTTGGTGAGTTACTTGCGCGACTTGATGTACTCGTCAGAAGAATTCTAGACAACCCAAAGGAGACGAGTCTAGCTGTTGGTGATCTACACATGGATTTGCTCACGCGAAAAGTAACACGCGGTCAGCAATCACTGTCACTACAGCCTCGTGAATTTAAACTCCTCGAATATCTAATGCGCCACGCCAATCAAGTGGTCACACGAACAATGCTGATTGAAAATGTTTGGGAATATAACTTCGACCCACAAACCAATGTCATCGACGTACACATCAGCAAACTTAGACAACGCATCGATGCCGAGTTCGATCGACCGCTACTGAGAACTGTTCGTAATGCGGGATATATGTTGACCGCCCATGAATAGATCGATTGTAGGAAGAATGGTACGCCCTTCCGCATTCTTCCTAGCATCAGGTTATGTCATCCTAGGGATTGCCACGCTGATAATCTTTGCGGCAACGCTCTGGTATGCATGGCGTATCACGATTGAAGATGTGCGCACCCAATTACTCATTGAAGATACACAGCATTTGGTGAGCGTCTATGATCAAGATGGCCCTGACGGCTTAGCTGACTTAATCAAAACACGCTTAAATATGAAGATTGCTGGAGAAAAAGTCCTCATTCTAACCGATGCTAATAAACACCCAATTGCAGGAAACATACCTGTTTGGCCAGCCAATACTGCTGATAAAAAAGGGCTTTACACGATTACCATGCCACTCAAAGGGCATCTAACACGTGTCATCGTCGTCAGAACGATCTTACCCAATGGGTACAATCTTCTTGTTGGACGAGATCGCGCACTCCTCGCTCCCGTTGAAAACAGCTTCTGGTTTGGTCTAGCAGGCGCAGGTGTACTGCTATCCATTATCGGAATTCTTGGTGGGTTTATTCTACGAAAAGCATTGGTATCACGGATTCAAGGAATCGACTATACGGTTTCTGCCATCATGAAAGGTGATCTCGGACACCGCTTACCGACTCACTCTTCGGGTGATGAATTAGATACACTATCCATTACAATCAACCACTTACTTGAACAAATCGAACAACTTGTGCATGGGATTCGCAATGTATCTAATGCCATTGCACATGACCTACGCACGCCTTTAGCAGAATTACGTACAAGGCTAGAAGAGTTAGCGCTCACACAACCCTCACCACAAAAAACTTTTATCGAAATTGATGGTGCTGTTGCTGATGTCGATCGAGTTATTATGATATTTAATGCCTTGCTACGACTTGCCGAAATCGATGCTGGGATGCGCCGTTCAGGGTTTATTCAAATTGATATCAACCATGTCGTTGCTGAAGCAGTGGATTTCTACCTACCTGCAACAGAATTAAAAGGAATCTCTTTACTCTTTAGACCTACTGAGCCTATTGTCGTCAACGGCGACCCAATCTTACTCACACAAGCAATCGGTAATCTTATTGATAATGCAATGAAATATGTTCATCAAGGTGGTTATATTTCTGTAGAAGTCATGCATAAGAATGACAAAGTACACGTCACCATAGCAGACACAGGTCCAGGGATTTCGGATGCAGAAAAACCAAAAGTCGTAGAACGCTTTTTTCGTGGCTCTGCAGCAGAAAATACATCTGGCGTTGGTCTTGGCTTAACATTGGTTGAAGCAGTTGCAAAACTGCATGGAGGTCAACTGGAATTAGCAGATAACAATCCAGGATTAAAAGCAATTATTGTGATTGGATAAAGATATACAGCCTAAAAGCTCAAGAAAAATAATAGATCACAACACATATCACTAAAGCCGCAATGCCTGCCAGAATAAAGTCTAAAAAGTCTCTCTCGTTATGCGCAATGACAGACGCCCAACTCCGTAATTTAATCCAAACTCGTTCACCGATCTCTTTGAGCAACTCCACTATACACACCTCTAGAGTCATCAACATTTTCTTTAATTTTTACCAAATCAGAGACATTCATGCAATCTATTATTCGATGATCGACAATCAGATATAGCGACTTCAAAATCGAAACGGAGGAATAACATCATACATTTTGACAAGCTCAATGTACTAATTTGTCTCATTATTAATGGGAATAACTATCTCCCATTTAAATATAGCCAGACTCAGTGACACCCACCAAATCTGGCCAACACATAGCAATCTCTCGGATTAACGCGTCACCAAGACCGTCGGTGAAGCTGGCATACCTTGCCAAACCTTCGGCGTACTTAACAAATCTACGCCCGCAATCGTTGAGTCTGCTGGCACCTGAATCACCCAAGTGCGGAAACTATCCGAACTCGTCGGATCAGTTGTACTTGAAGCAGGCGTTCCACTAGCCTGATTGAATGGGCGAAAACCATTCTGCAATAAAACATGGCGAACAACACCATTGGTATAACGGACACGCACTGTATAATCACAGCCTCCATTGCGACAATACCAATAATATTGACTCGTATCAGGAACAATGCTCAGCCGATCAGAAGCTTGAGTCGGATCGATATAATGAAGTAGATTTCCAGTATAAGCCAAAGGTGGATAAATCTGAGAAACGCCCGACGTCCCAGCATTGCTATAAGTGATTGCGATTGCATAGACTGGTGTATTTGTCGTGACCGCAAACCCCTGATTTAATCCCCAGATACCGCCACTTGTCGTTCCTGTCGACACCCCAACCCATGTTTTCGTCAACGTATTCCAACGCTTATAGCCGCTGGCAAAGCTTGTATCTGAGAAAATTTTTCCACCGCTATACACAGTATTACCCTTGCTATCCAGCGATGTCGTCCCTTCAAAGTAACGTTGCATCATGGCAGTACTATAGTCAGAAAAGGTATCAAAGCGATACGATGGGTCTTGATCACCAGCACCAGATTGCATCGGATCTTGTTTAATACACCGCCCACTTGTATCAACCACATGTGTTGTCGCACAGTTTCTATAATTATTTGCAGTAGATGGCATAAAAGTAGGTAAAAACTGCTGACGTTTGCTGTCATATCCCCACACCGACCCACTCAGACTACCGCCTTGATAAGGATATTTACCTTGAGTATAGGCATCTCCCTGATGAGGTAATCCAAAAGCATGTCCTTGTTCATGAATAAAGACGCCAGCAAACGCAGTATCTCCAGTACCCACATTACCTCCGCCCAAACCACCTCCAGGACCTTGGTCAACACCCGCAGCATTCCGCATCAACAACGGTGCGTAATATTGCACTGGAGCACTCCCTTCTCCATTCGCATCACGCAACCCACCCAGAAGTGAGAGCACACTACTCATCACATCATAGCCATCATGCTGCTCATCTTTATTATGTACCACATAAGCAGCCCCTCCGTTCCGAGGTCCAATGACGATCGAATTCCACTGAATCAAACCAATATCATGCGTCGCTGTGTGTAACGTTGACACAGGCCATTTAGCCCACATCTCATCGACAGCTGCTTGCGGAATAGTCAGTGATGATGACGGATAATTTGCGCCAAACAACCCAAACGGCAATACGCGCAATGTCATATCGACATCAGCACCAATATTTGGAGATTTTTTAGCACCTGCAGTGTAATTATCCGCACGAACGTCCAGAGCGAGCCCAGGTTGCACCCAAGCCGCAGGAATCACTGCACTATAACGATTCTGTGCATAAACAGGGCCGCGGGCTTCTGTCCCAAATAGAGCACTTGGAGAAGATAAAGACACTGTTCCCAACAACGTTGTTCCCAGCCATCCTTCTATCACGGGGTGAACAGCATCTGAATATGGTAATTGAACTAATGCAAGTGCATCACGGCGTGCAACCACATGCAACGATTCACTGGCGTTGGTCAAAGACCACTGTAAACCCGCAGCAGGCAAGACATGGGTTTGTGCCATTTCCAACGACACCATATCTAAAGGAATTGCTGTCGTAGATGGTGTAGTGGTTGAGCCAGTTGAACTACCTGTCGAACCCGTTGTTGATGAACCCGTTGAGCTGCCTATAGTACTTGTCGACGACGAACTCGTTGAGCTACCTGTAGTACCTGTCAACGATGAACCCGTTGAGCTACCTGTAGTACTCGTTGATGAAGATGGATCCGTTACACTTCCCGCTGAGTTTGTTGCTGATGAATTATTGGTAGCGCCTGAATCTACGCTAGTTCCAGACCCACCACCGCCACAACCAGCCACTGATAAAACCAGAGCCCCAAGCATGAATGGGCGAATGCAATATTGTAATGCCATATCCTTTGACCTTATTTGCTACAAAAAATTAAAACTTATGTTCTACTTTGTAATGTTCGATAGAGTAACATATATTTTTACTGCGTAATGCTGCATCAATTCATCCAACAATAGAATGAACAGTCACTTTAATCACAAAATACCCCAGCAATTGACACTGTAATTTTCTATTTCACTGACAATTTGCTATCTTTATTTTTACAGCCTTACACCAAAAAATCTACGGCGGCCACACAGATTAAATCATGGATGATGCAATGACCACTTTGCCTTCACAAACTCAGATTCTCATCATCGGTGCTGGTCCAGCTGGCAGCGCAGCCGCACGTCTATTGGCAGAGCAAGGCAAACAGGTCGTGATGATTGATCAGCACCATATTGGACGAGATAAAATCTGCGGTGATGGTCTAATTCCTGACGCGCACAAGGCATTGGCCAGATTAGGTCTACTCGATGCTGTGCTGGCACGTGCACAACGCGTCGAGCATGTGCGTTGTGTTGGTCGATATTCACATGTCGATATCAAAGGCGAACTTGCGGTCTTACCACGCCGTATTCTCGATGAAATGCTGGTTAAGCACGCAATTACTGGTGGTGCGCAGTTTTTTGGAGGAATCCGTTTTAAACAGGCGCTCGAAGATGATGGGCGCGTCATCGGCGCAGTTTTACAACAAGGCGAACACGAAATCGAAATCAAAGCCGACTGGGTATTGCTCGCGACTGGCGCAACACCCAAAGCTTTACAAGCAGCAAACATGTGCGAACGTCATACGCCCAGCGGTGTGGCGCTCCGTGCATACGTTTATGCACCGACAATGGTTGAACGCATCACTGAAATGGAATTTGTTTGTAGTGTACATTGTCGTCATGGTTATGGCTGGATATTTCCAGAACCTGATGGTGTATTCAATATTGGCGTCTGCTTCATCAATAGTTACAACTTGCACGATGGCAAAGGGAAACGAAACACCGAAGCAAACTTACGCCAAATCTTCGACGCCTTTGTAGCTGAATATCCACTAGCCAAAGCCTTACTACAAGAAGGTGAATTAATCAGTGGCATTAAAGGCGCACCCATGCGCTGTACACTGCAAGGCTCTCGCTGGAGTCGTGCAGGTCTCATGGTGATTGGTGAAGCTTCAGGGACGACCTACTCGTGTACAGGTGAAGGTATAGGCAAGGCAATGGAAACCGCACTACTAGCCGCAGATGCAATTATTAATGCTCATAGCGACGAAGATGAAACTAAAACACGTGCACGCTATGAAGCAGGTCTACTGGCATTAAAACCCAAGTATGAGCTCTATGAAAAAGCCAACCGCATTCATGCCTACCCTTGGTTGGCAGACATCGTGATTTGGTTCGCAAACAGAAATGAAAAACTGCGTACACGCATGAGTGGCATCCTGCGTGAAACCAGCAATCCAGGCAATCCATTTAGCCTTAAAGGTGTGCGACGAGTTTTATTTGGATAAAGGGTTTTCTCAATATCTCTATGCTTCATGGCAGCAAATATCTCACGAATTTAATTAATATCGGGATACACGCAGGGATACAAGAAAAGCGGTGTTATAGAGTACACACGCTTTTTTCATGCAATAAAAAACCCTGCATTTACAGGGTTTTTTAGGTGATACAAACGCATATAAAGGTATATGGTTTTATTGATATGGTGGGATGGCGTCAACTAAACAAACTCACCAAACCGTTGATAGCACTACGGTGCGCACTCAGTCATAAGCCGTGGTGTACAGCTTGGTGTACACGAGAATTATTGCTAAGAAAATTGTATCTGTCTTGCAACAATACTAAATAATCTGTCCGTTCTTTGACGTGCCTTAGCTCATCACTATACCACCATGAAAAAGTGATACACAAACAAATTCCATAGCCTTGATAGCCAGTACCACCATCACAGCGATACTGGCTTAATTTGGTTGATTAATGCGTTGTCAAAGCATTGATACTCATATTTGCGCTAGACGATGCACTAACTACAGCTTTAGAGGTCAAAGTACCTGTTGAACCAATGCTGTATTCAGTAATGTTTGCATGAGTATCTCCAAGATAAACATAATTGCCTACAGTAGAAATCCTAGAACCAGAGTTATTAGTTGCGACCGTTGGCGTTGCCATTGGTGCTAAGACTCCATTCGATCCGATGGTGAATTGAGAAATAGAGCTGTTACCTGATGAGTCAAAATTCGCCAAGTAAGCGTACTTACCTGAACCATCAATGACCAAGTCACCTAATGTACCAGTGATATTCACGATAGGCGTACTCATTGGTGTCAATGAACCATCTGAACCAATCGTGTATTCAGCAATATAGCCCTGTGCGCTTGCTGATGACGAAGATGGTGTAGACCAATAACCCATATATAAGTATTTGCCTGTCGGGTCTATCGTAAACGCCTGAATTGATGCTTGACCAATACTTGTTCCTGTAAATGTAGCGACTTGAGTCAATACGCCTGTCGCACCGATGTTGTACTCAACGATATTGTTGTTGCCGTCATTGAGATACAGAACACCAGTCACAGGATTGATCGCAGGCGTAACCCAAGTTGATAGGGATAATGTCTGAACCAGAGACAAACCACCTGTGCTGCTAATAGCATATGTATTGATCATATTCGCACCTGAACTGGTTCTTCCAAACACAAGAGCAAACTTACTCGCATGATCAAAAATGATCTGACCAGAGTTACCGACAAAATTGGTGGTCAGTGTTGGTGTTGTCAATGCAGTCAAAGCACCATCTGTGCCTACTGAATACTGATAAATGACATTATTTGTTCCATTATCCACGTTTTGATAAGCAAACTTGCCATCAGGTGTTACGTCCAGCTCACCCACATTCGTACTTGCGCCAAAGGGTGCTATTGATGAAGTCGCTGTAATTGCACCTGTCGTACTGTTGATGCTGTAGGCATTCACTGTACTACCACCTGTTGAACAACTACTAGAACAGCCAAGTAGCGCATACAAGGAGTGATTGGTTGGTGTTGTCGAACTAATGCTACTGCCTGTATTCGTTGAGCCTGTATTTGATGTACTTCCTGTACTTGTAGAGCCACTACCAGTTGAACTTCCACCTGTAGAACTATTCGTACCAGTAGTGCTATCAGTAGATGAACTACTTCCTGTGACGCTTGGGCTTGTTGTTGAACTTGATGAACCGCCTCCACCACCACAAGCTGTAATTGCTGCTGTAAGAAGGCTTAGTATAAAAAGTTTATTACTGTTGTTTGTGATACTCATGATGATTCCTAGTTGTCGTAAGAATCTCATCACTTCACGACCAAATGAAGGCGATGAGACTGAAAGGGTTGGTCGACTAGACTAGGAAGCTAGCACACGCTCACGCGTGTCCCCTCCAGTCTCACCGTAGAAGATGTGACTAGAGTGCAACACAAGAAACTGACCACATAATCAGCTCCTGTGCCCTAGTAACTAGCGACCAAGCTAGTGCCGACCTTTTTCGTCAGCGTTGTGAAAGGATATTCTCTATACAAAGATGCGTCAATCAAAAATAACTAATTGTAATTAAATACATTATTTTAATTGTGAGTTAAAATCGAACGATCAAAAGTCGTTCCAAAATGCGATTTAAGGCACTGCAACACCCTTAAGCTACCCCAGTACCGTTGATACTCAGATCGTTCAAATATGATCATTCTGTGCGCATTTGGGGGCATACTTTAGATCAAATATAAGTGGAATTAGTTGTTGAAGTTAAAGAGTATTTGTAAGTTTTTATGCTAAGAATGATAGATGTTCGAGATAGGAAAATGGCGCTAAGTTTAAACTTCTCTTAGAGAGATATAGCCAATCTTGTTGTTGAGCTCATAAAAGTACAAGGAAGAATGCCCCAAGTAAATTGCAGATAAAATAGGCTCAAAATAAAACTCAAAAATAGTGCATAGAGCATTTATGATATAAATATAATTTAAATTAAAATGATCACAATATTAACAATATCACTTACTAATTATTTAATTAACTATAAAATAAATATATAAGTAGTAATTTATTTAATTACATAAAGTAATCACACTCCATTTTTGTGTTTTTCTATATTTTATATACATAAAATCATACACTTGCATTGTTTATCATTGTACGATATAATGATCTCACACCATAACAACAACTTATGGCGGACCAACTAAAAATAAAACAAATCCAATTAAAACTTATTTATTTAGGTATAAAATAATGATTAAAATAATCAATAGTGATCGCTTTTACCGTGATTACAAAATCAATTCTAATTTGAAATACGACATTAACTTCCGTCATTTGGATAAAGTCATTGATGTTCTTGAACATGCTAAAACTACAATGGTCAAACCTGTTGCTGCTCATTACGGTATTTACATTAACAGTGAATTTGACCTCACAACCTTGATGGCAAGAGTTAAACGTGTACTTAAAGATGTTCCAATGTTGTTTGCCTACAGCGTTGAAAAATCTAAGTCACTTCACATTCATTTGATGTTGATACTGGATACAAAGGGCTATAGCAATCTTGATGCATTGTTCTTTGACATTGTTCAACCTGCTATCAGCAACTTAAAAAACGTAAACCGTGATGGCTGTGTGATCAATTTAAGAAAGAATGCAGATAGCTATTACCATGATCTGACTAATGTTGAGCAGTTTAATGATGCTGTTGAAAGGTACTCTTATTTCTCAAAAACAAGTCAAAAAGCATATGTACCGTTCAAGAAGGCATTCAATACCTCTCAATTAAAACCAAGTAAATATTACGATTTCTGTGAAAGTCTCAATATTGCAGTTAAAAAAACACATCGAACTGAAAAGTTAAAATTAGATCATATCGGCGTGCCTATGAGCTTTCAAGTTGGTGTTAAAAAACAGAAAGAAAAAGGTAATGACATTAAATTGTGCTTTTCATTCATTAATAAGCAAACCCAACAACCGATTGGAATTTATGGGCTTTCCTATGCGTCTATAATTTCAGAGTCAGATCATGATTTTTTAATTACATTGGATGAGCTATATATCAATAAAGAACATGTAGATGCCGATTGGGATGAGGTTTTGTATTTTCACTTGAGCTATGAGGTAAACAAAGTACTGACTAAGATCAAGAACAACTTAAGGGATGAGCAAAAGTTGGAGATTCATGCAGTTGTACCTGAATCACCAGAGCTTGAAGAGCTGTTATCACTTGCTGTTCACGAGGTTTGTGCTGACTTGTCACTTACTGATTGCCTGTCAACTTGACCATTGGAGCTATCTTGAGGCACAGAAACAGCTTTATCGTTTCTGAGTCGCAAGGTAGCAATCTCAAAGTTCAAGAAATATTGGATACTCAACCGTTTTTTACGGTTTATCAAATATTCCCCTTTTAGAGAGTACGACTTGGGCGTATGCTTAGCTCTTAGCTTACTTGAGGAATGAGGGATGTTTGATTTCGATGATAATGTGCCTGAATTTGCATTAAAGTTTGCAGAAGCAACAGTTGGTGGAAGTATCTTTGATAATAAATTTCATCAATATGTAAATAACATTTTGAATTATAAGTTTAGCTATAAAAAAAGTTCTGATGATGCTTTTAAAGAAGTCTTTCCTTTCAAAGCCATAAATAAAAATACAAGAGATCGCTTTGAGAAGTTTATTTTTGATGATCGTGAATTTGAATTATCTTATATACTTTGCAAAAAACCTCGTCAGTTAATATATGATAAATCTGAGATTTTAGCTCGTTTATGTATCAAAGAGTCAAATGAAAATACGACCAATAACCTCTGTTGGTTTACGCTAGAAGGTGAAATTATCTTTATTAAAAAACAAACTGGTATGGATCAAATTGAATATGAGATATTAGTTGACGAAGACAAAACATTTAAATTTACGAGGAATGTGGTTATTAATTATATTCAATCATTCATATTCAAATAAAATTTTCTTTACTTTTGACGCTAATTAAGCTGCTGAATTGATTAGCGTATCAGATATTGAATTACGTAATGTTCCATCTAGCTACGTTCTATCATTTTTGTTACTTGAAGTTGAATCAATCGGATACTTAATTACGTTATAAATGCTATTACTAAATTTCAATAGATATTAGATACTCAACGTCGGAGTCAATAAGATATGGGTGGGGCTCAAGGGACATAACCCCCTATATTTAAATGACCACCCTATATCTCTACCTATGACACCTAGCGCATGTATACAGAATATAAGCATTTTAGAAGTAGTCTTTACTTCTCAAGCTTGATTGACCAAATCTAACTATGTTGGTAAATTGACTCTTAATTACAATTACTTGAGCATCAAGGCATGGGTCTTAAGGCAGATTTAGAAGAAAATGTTAGTACTACCTTTAAGTCAGCTTGGGATGTAAGAACTGGAACTTATGTTCCTGAACCTAAAGATGTTGGTTTTGCCAATAAAGCTGTTCTACTGGAAAATGCCGTAGTTTTATATGCAGACTTACGAGCATCAACAGCAATGGTTGATAATTATAAATGGGAATTTAGTGCTGAAATTTATAAAACTTTTCTTCATTGTGCTGGAAAAATTGTTAAGAACCGTGGAGCAACCATCACAGCTTATGATGGTGATCGAATCATGGCAATTTTTATTGGTGATGATAAGTGTGACAACGCAGCACGAGCCTCTTTAGAGATAAATTGGGCTGTCATCAATATTATTATGCCTGCAATGAAGAACGGTAAATGGAAAGATCCAAACTTTGTATTGAATCATACAGTAGGCATAGATATGTCGGATTTGCGAGCAGCTCGAACGGGTGTTCGTATTGACAATGATTTAGTATGGGTTGGTAAAGCTGCAAATCATGCAGCAAAGCTAACAGAAGAAAATTTCTATCGTTCATGGATTACACAATCAGTATATGAAGGAATGACTGATTTCACAAAAATTGCATCAAACGGAACTCTATTATGGAACTGCTCATGGAACAGCATGATTAATTCTTTAGTATATGGATCCAATGGTTGGTGGACTATTGATTAGGAATAATTAGAGTTTAATATGGTAGACATCAAAAATCGTTTACAAACTGCCCAATGGATTCTGGAAAGAAATCTTGCTTGGATAGCTGCGGCAGATGCTAAAGCTGCTGTAATAGTTACCTTAAATACGGCAATGGTCGGTGGCCTAGCTACTTTGTATAGCGTTAAGCCTTGTGTCACTTCATGCACCAAATCTTTTTTAGCCCTATCATTAATTATTTTCTTTACTATTGTTTACTGCACCACCAAAGCTGTTTTTCCTCGTTTGATAGCACCTAAACAATCATTAGTCTTTTTTGGTGAGATCAATAAGCTGAAACCTAACTACTATATTAATAAGATTGCGACAGCAAAAGACGAAGAGTTATTAGCAGACTGGACTATGCAAATACATCGAAATGCCGAAATTGCTAGTCAAAAATTTTACTGGATAAAGTACGCTACTATTTTATCTATCTTTTTTGCGATTGCTTGGTCATGTACTATATTTCTTTTATCTATTTCGTAGAAATACTTTTATCACTCCGTATAGAAAAAATAAACTAGATATCCCTCATCAGTCGGCTTTTGAGCTTAAGTATGCTTTTGTGACGTTGGAATAGACCTTTTTAACACACGGAATTGTCGTTAAATTATTAAAAAATTGTCGAAGCAACCAGTTGATATTTTAAATTTACTGGCTGCTCTTGTTAAACATTTAAAAAGTTAAACATCTAATTTAGGTCCAAGACTTTTTATGTGCTGTCTTAACACCGTTGTTAAATTAGTAACATCAGCCACTTTTGTCGGACTAATCTTATATTCCAAAGGAGTCAAACCTTGCAAGTCGCTTGCAACTTTCACCTTTTCTCCATGAGGTAAAGCTAATAACGTTCTTTGTCTTGTTAAAAAACCCATGAATAAACCCAACTCAAAAATAACATTATCTCTAGGCGCAGAATATTCAACTCCCCTAGAGTTAGTTAGGTCATCACCCTGCATTATAGCCAAACCAAAGTCTGATTCTTTTATGGCTTTCTCAAGCGATTCTAATGTGTATGAACCAGCGGCGAAAACACCTCCTTCATTCCAAATAGTCACTTCTATATCATCATAATGAAGAGATAG
Source organism: Aquirhabdus sp. (assembly GCA_030150135.1). Lineage (GTDB taxonomy): Bacteria > Pseudomonadota > Gammaproteobacteria > Pseudomonadales > Moraxellaceae > Aquirhabdus. The sequence continues at coordinate 31,490 of JASLGO010000042.1, read as the reverse complement.
CTTAACTTGTCGAGCAATCTCGACTGATTCTACGGTGCTGATGATAAAAAGCTTTGGCTTTGAATTACCAGCATTGATTAGTGCATTTCTTTCTTCCAATCGTTCAGATAAATCAACAGCTATAATCTTGATTATTTCAGGAAATTCATTTGTCAAATCATCAAAAATATGCTGATCAACTTTAATAGTCACTGTTTCATTGCTTGCTATTAGTGTTGCCGCTCTGGGGTTTGTAGGGTTTAATGCAGACATTTCACCGATAGTTAAGCCTGCCTTTCTGGTGTACGGAAGCTTTTTACCATTGATTATTATATTTGCTTCACCTGCCAATATAAAATATACGTCCTGATCATAGTTGCCTTGGGTAATTATTGTTTCTCCAGCATTAAAAATGGCAAGTTCGCCTTTGTCTGCAATTCTTTGAGCAATAGCTGGATTGCTACGAACTAATTTCTGCTTCATAAGCTCTTGGATAATAGCCTTCGGATTTCCCTTAAATCGATCTAATAGTGACATAACCAAGATTCCTGTGAATTAAATTTTGAAGTTTTACATTTGGCTCAGGCTTATGCTGGATAACTCTCTACTTTAGCCCACAATTATTAAGCGTATTGCAACACTTTATATCATCATGTCCCTTTATCACTTTCCATAGTTTTTCTTCTTCAAGGATTCTTTTGCGCTCGAAAAAAGCAATGTCAAACAACTTTTTTGCACAATTGTTTGGACATTGCCCCATGGTTTTATGCATCCGTATCCCATACTTTTCACAAATACATGACTGTCTTTTATTATGCACTCGATCTTCAAATGAGGTCAGTATTAAATCAGACTCATGATACAAGTGAAAAAATGACTCCTTGGGAAATGCTTTACTTTCCTTTTCTACAATACTTAATTTATCTATCGACATTCCGAGACTGGAAATATTTAATCCACCTAGAATTTCTTCAACTTTTCTTTGGTAAATTGCTGCATGACCATGTGACCACTCCTTAAATGCCTTGGGCCAGCTTCTTCGCTTTTCTACAATCAGTTGGGCTTTCAAAAAATCCTTAACGATTACAAACCACTCATCTATTGAAAGTTCTTTAAGATCCTCATCCAGCCCTAAACAAAAATAACCATTCCGATTAATGTGCCTGTTAGGACAAAAGTCAGGAAATTGATTATTAATTTCCCTAACTTTTAGAGACTCCCCATCCTGAACGACCTCTAAGGAAAAAAGCTTTCGTTTTCCACTTAGATCAGAGACTTTAAGCGAAAAAAATCCTCTGTCGGAAGTATTTATTTCGAAATCAATGCTTTTTTTAGTTAAACACTCTCTAAGGTCGTTTAAAGTTGGCATGAGCTTTCAGATTAGTTGAAATGTAAGGTGAGCTATTAGACTCATAAATAGACCTAGACTCATTTTTGGCTAAAGCGCTCTCATTGACGTCTTCAATTGTTTCAAAAGTTAAGTCAATAGCAGACCTATTAGTAAAAAGTTCTTTATACTTAGAACTTAAATACTGCACTGCCTCAACGCCTATTCTAGTTTCAGAAAAACTTTTACACTTTCGCTGCTCATCTTCTGAACGAATGGTTGATATTCCTAAAGCGCAACGAGTTGATTCTCCTTTTTTACCAACTCTTGTCAAAGAAACATGCCCAATTTCATAGCCGATTCCGAGTCCTAAATCATTAGTTTCAATATCAAATTTTTCGCCTAATATCTCTAGACTTAAATTAAAACTGCTACGCAATCCACTGACGGCTTCGGTTCCCACATCTACAGTTTTTGTGTGATCCGTAGTGAATTTTGTTCCTTCACAAATTATTCCGTGTAAACAGTCGCCAATAAATCTGACACGACGCCCTTTAAAATCATTAGATAAACATGCATCCAGCTCTGATCTAAGGACATGTAAAGAACGCACTACATTCTTTTTCCCTTCGTCAGTTGTTAAGTTTTGAGCTACAAAGTTAGTAAATCCATCAATATCTGCATATATTGAAAGAATTTCTTGTCGTTTTGCAGATTTATAATATAAATTCGCAAAATCTAAATCTTTCAAAGGTGATTCTGCACGACTGAATGAAAAATCTTTCAGTAATTTAGTGTTTTGACCCACCTCATTAATTACCTCTTCAGAAGTAACTTCTTGTTCAATCTTAGCTCTATCTGTTGATAATTTAATCTCATCAGGAGTCAATTTGGTTTTTTTCGTATCGTCTACAGACACTAACCCTAAAATTTGTCGGCTTTTTTCTGTTAGAAAAATACCTTGCGCGGTTCCGAAAGAATGCTTTGCGGCATGGTTAGCAGGGTCACCTAAGAATAACGGCTCCCTATGCTGTTTGCGGCCATTGTTAACCGCTAAGGAGATTCCTGTATCTATTCCAATTCGGACCTTAGCAGCAGGGATAGCATCGTCTCCATTGACTTCTCGTTGTTCCTCTACAACTTTAATAATCAAATCACTTATTGCTACACCTCGATCAAGACGTTTTTTTTCATCGCTATCATCTCCGTATGGCCTTGGAATAACAGCATGCAAGCGTTGATTATGAAAATCTACAAAAATTGCATCAGTCCTATCTAAGATGAAGCGTATAGCTCGAAAATGAGAATCAAAGAACCTCAAAGCTCTTTTATGAGAAGTCTCTGTTTCTAAACCATTTTCTGTAACTAAAATTTCATTTAGATTCAAAATATCTACATACAAATGCACTGCATCCATTTCATAGGCTTTATTAACTGGGATTTTCCCTAAATCTAATGACCTTTTATATTGGACAATCTCTACCTCTATGACCTGATCACAGAGGGATTCAATGTTATTTTCAGCTCTGGTTGAATTCCAAACATAGTGCATATTTTTCTTCTTTAAAGTTGTGAACGACCAAGACTAGATGAAGGCTTTTTTTTAGATTTCAAGATAAAATGAACATTTTTTGAACTTATTTTTTCAACTAGAAATGCTGTACTGCAAAGCAGCTAGAAAAACGATACCAGCACTCCACACGCACTGATATCCATTAGTTATACAAATCGCCAACCTACAAACCTACGCTTTTATGAACCACAAACGACAGTCTAATCATTGCCATCATTGGATTGTAGGCTTGTAGGTACATAACGCGCTATCGTGTCCTTAAAGTCATCTAAGGCAAAGCCAGATGTTGGCGCACCATCCAATCCACGTACAGATTTCGTACGCAATCCAAATGGTTTTAGACGTGTAAGAAAATCTAAATTGGTCAATGCTCGACCGCTTTTGTATCTTGCCCATCGCGAATCATCCAGTGATAACAACCCCTTTACCAACTCTTTAGTGGACAACTTCTCGCTTCCTGCAATCTGAAAAACGCGTTCAATATCTGCAAAAAGCTCCTGATTCAGTGTCATTTCATCCTCACCTGAGATCGCAATAGCTGCACGACGAGCCTTTGCACCCCATTCAGGACTAGCTAGATCAGCAATCACAAACAACATACGCCAACTGGTATTAGCACGATCATTAAGCTCTGGAAGATATTCAGGCTTAGTATGCGCTAAAGCATGTGCATTACCACTGGCTTTTGCCCAATGCCTGATGTGCTGTTTAACCTCCATAAACTCCACCTCACTTGCCTCACTGACCAGTATCCTTTTATCAGTGGTGAGCTTGCGTTGTAGCACACCCATGATTGAACGATCTTTGATGGTTGCTTTTGGTAACCCAATGCCAGCAATCGCTTTAGCACCCCAAATACTGTATTTAACGACAGTTTTGTTGTCTTTTGCCATTCGAGGAATATAAGCACCACGTTGATAACCTTTATTGAGGATTCCTACAAGTTGTCCATCTTTATTGAGAAACGTATCCGCTTCATCAATGATTAGAGTCAGATTGCCTTCATTCATAAGATGAAAAAGCGTTGATGCTGTATGCCCTGTTGCAGCCTCTGGATTCATGCACAATTTACTAATGAGTTCTAAAAGTTCAGATTTACCACAGCGCATTTCTGGTGCTGTGATATATAAAATCGGAGCATATTTTGCATATTTGATACACCAAGTAAAAACGATCCAAAGCGCTACCGCCGTAGCAGTGTGCTCATCACAACTAACATGACGTTTTACCATGTATACAATACGGTCTAATACCAAACTGATCTGGGTTAAAAGTCGTAATTTGGATAAGTAGTTCAGATCCTCTAAATGAGAAAGCCCGATAAGCTTCAATCGATAAAGGGAAGCACCATAAACTCTATCGAGTTTTTGGTGCTTACTCAGTTTTTCCTGCTTAAACGCCATTACCTTATGCAGCTCTTTTAGACATAAGCCACGCCTCTACATCCACGAGCATGTAATAGACAGGTGCTTGGCGTGCCGTACCCAATTTAATCGCTTGTGGTGCGTTAGGGTCATCTTTAAACATTTTGCGTAATGCATCGACACTCATAGCAAGATTCTTAGCCAGCTTTTTTTGAGCAATCCAATAGGGCTGCGATGAATGCAGATTCAGTATCGGCCACCCATTTACGTTTGATGGTGGTGGAAGATTTGGCGTTGGTTGAGTTTGATCGCGATTCACAGCTAAAGTCATTGCATGACTCCTAATAAAGTTAAACTACCAAGACTATCTTGGCTCTATTCAGCACAGCCACTTGATCCATTCAGATCACGGTGTTTGTTTATGCTGTGGGTATAGTTTATCATAAAGTTCTCTAAAAGAGATCACGTTCTCAAAAAAACTACTTGTTCTCTTTATGTAATCACCATGCTATGATGAGCGATTGTCCACAGGTAACCTATCTATGACCCAGAAGAATCAAGATATTAATAGTGCATATAATGAAATGGACTATAAACCTGCGTCTTTTGAAGAGATCATGCAAGCTTCGGCTGCAAATCAAAAAGCTTTTAGAACCACACCTGACGGACTATTTGGATATATGCTTTTCTTAGTTAGGACTGAACTGAAGTTAAGTCAGGAAGAGATGGGGTTCAGGCTGGGATGGCTATCGAAATCAAACTATAACAAGTATGAGAATGGCACCCAATCATTTAATATTTCTCATATTTTTTTACTTTCCGCAGCAACAAATGTGGATAGGCAATTTTTTTATCAATTACATGAAAATCTCGTATATTGGACATTAAAAAAAAAGGGAATGATTCATATACCATTTCTAGGTAAATCAGTAGAACTGGAAGATTTTAAACATACCTTCACTAATGAAGATATAAAAAAAACGAAAGAAATATTTGAATCTAGGAATACTCCATTAAAAGAGTATTCGTTATTTTTTGGCGCTGAAATTGTTGGGAAGCTAACAGCAGTGGTCAGTGAAGCACTCCGAAGAGGAGAGCTAGAACGAGAAAAGCCCTAGTTCTCCTCTTACTGTCCGATGAATTTTCCGACATTTTCTTAAACTTCATAAGCGAACATTACTCGATTACTAAATTATCCAAATAATCAGCCCACCATTGTTGCATAGGCACACGCTCTTCAAGATGTGCCTCTTTGTCATACACTCCTTTAACACCCTGCTTCATATGAGACAAAGCAGACTCCACAACTTGAGAGCGATCACTGAAATGTTTATTCCAGTGCGTACTTGCAATGTGTCTAAAGCCATGCGGTGTCTGTCTATCTTCATAACCCATACGCTTTAGTGCCATATTTAAAGTATTGTTAGAAATTGGGCGATTAAGCTTGGAACGACTAGGCAGCAAATACGGACTATCGCCACTTAGTACAAATAACTCCTCTAACAGTTCTATAGCCTGATCAGGTAAAGGAATAGCAAACTCAATACGACGTTTCATCCGTTCAGCAGGAATAACCCACAGTTTATTTTTTAACTGAAACTCTGTCTTTTTTGCATCGCTTAACTCACTTGGACGTGGGAACAGAATTGTTAATAACTGCAAGGCTATCGAGACATCCCGAGTAGGATAGTTTCGTATCGCACTCAATAGTGCTGGAAATTCATCTTTTAGCACATGAGGCATACTTTCAGATTTAGCTTTGAGCAGATACTTTCCCAGCCCATCCAATGGATTGTGTTCAATACGCCCTGTGACTCTCGCAAGATCATACATATCACGGCAAAGAGAGCACATACGATTTACCTGCTCGATAATTCCCTGCTCATTTTGAATCTTTCTGAAAAGCTCCATCCATTCCATAGCTCGAATAGCGGTATAAGGACGCTTACCGAACACTGGAATAATATGCTTTTCTAAAGAGCCGCGATTACGCTTCATGGTCTCAGCAGTCCATTTGCTAGCCTTTACCTCCAAAAACTCGTAAGTGAGCTTTTCCAAGGTATTATTGTTTACTTCAAGTTCTGCTTGCTTCTTGAGATGCTTGGTCATAATAGGATTTTCCCCGCGCGAGATTGCATCATTCAACTCAGCAGCATGCTTACGGGCAAGTTCCCCACTGACTGAGGAAAAATTACCTAAGCCCAACCACGACCATTTATCATTTGGCTTTTTATAGCGATAGAGCCATGATTTTTTCCCATTCGGCTTAACACGAAAATAGAGATTCAAGCTGTCTAGCTCACGATACTCTGTCGCCTCTGGCTCTAAATTTTTTAGGATAGTGTCCTTCATAGGACGAATCTTGATATCTTTACGTTTCATAGCTTTGCACTTCTTGTACACCGTGGATTCAACGAATCTTAATATGTACAAGCTGGTGTACACCATACCCCATACTATACGTCAGCAAACATAGGCGTACATCGGCATAAAAAAAGCCCAAACTATTGAAGTTTAGGCTTTTTTCAATCATATTCCAGTGTTTTACGGCATATGAATTTAAGGATATGGTGGAGATGGCGGGAGTTGAACCCGCGTCCGCCAGCACTACGCTCGTGAGTCTACATGTTTAGTACTTGTCTATTGGATTTAACCGCAATCGGCCCGACAGACAGGGAGATATTGGCGATTCTCTAAGGTTGACACGTTGTCCCGAGACGTTACAACATGCGGTTCTGTGTGCATGCGCTCGCGGCTATCGACCACAGACATTCAATAGCGGCGATTCTCAGCCCTTAGGCTGCGAGTGCGTAGGTTTCGTCGTTTGCGACTATTAAAATGCAAGATTGATTTACGAGAGATAATGCGCTCTCGACATGCATCGAAGAGTTTCACAACCAGCGTCGAAGCCAGAACATCCCCAATGCCGATAGCATAGCAGAAAATCATATTTTTTGTTAGGCTGTCGCGTAAATGCTCACAAACACTATCGTTCTCTTATTTTTTAATACAAACAATTAAAACAGTGAACCACGACACAATCGCGTGATAGAAGAAGTCGAGCCAAATCCAGTTAATTGCTACAGCTATACTCAAGGATGAATTCCCATGACCTATTTACTTGCACTCGATCAAGGCACGACGTCGAGCCGAGCAATTATTTTTAATGAACATGGCAATATCATCGCTTCCGCACAACGTGAAATCACCCTCGCGACTCCTCATGCAGGTTGGGTCGAACAAGATGCGCTCGAACTTTGGCAAACCCAAATCGGCGTTGCCCAACAAGCCATCGCCAAAGCCAATTTACTGGCGCAAGATATTGCAGCCATTGGACTGACCAATCAGCGCGAAACCACCATCGTCTGGAATCGTAAAACAGGTCAACCCATTGCCCCTGCGATTGTTTGGCAAGATCGACGGACGGCAAATTGGTGCGAGCAATTACGCGCCGCTGGTCATGAACCACTGGTCAAACAAAAAACAGGACTACGCCTCGACCCTTATTTCAGCGCCAGCAAACTCGCATGGTTACTTAAGCACATTCCAAACGCACGCGTAGAAGCTGAACGCGGTGAATTGGCATTTGGTACGGTGGATTCTTGGTTGTTGTGGAATCTCACACATGGCGCGCGCCATGTGATTGATATGAGTAATGCCTCACGTACTTTATTGATGAATATCCGCACGCAACAATGGGATGATGAGCTACTGGATTTATTTAACATTCCAAAAGCAATCTTGCCAGAGATCGTTCCGTCAGGTGGCTTGATCGGTGAGACTGCCGATGGATTGCTGGGGCGTCGCATTCCGCTGACCGCTGCATTGGGCGACCAACAAGCGGCTCTCTTTGGACAAGGCTGTTTCACCCAAGGCATGGCAAAAAACACCTACGGCACTGGCTGTTTTATGCTCATGAATACAGGTACAAACGTCCAGATCAGCGAAAATCAACTGCTCTCTACCTTGGCTTGGCAAACTCCGAATAAAACCACAAATTATGCCCTAGAAGGCAGCGTCTTTATGGCGGGTGCGATTGTGCAATGGCTAAGAGATGGACTTGGCATCGTACAAAACAGTAGCGATGTGGAACAGCTCGCCAGCCTAGTACCAGATACCGATGGCGTCGTGCTCGTTCCTGCATTTACAGGATTAGGCGCACCCTATTGGGATAGTGAAGCGCGCGGCATGTTGACTGGAATGACGCGCGGCACCAACCGCTCTCATATTGCCCGTGCGGCGCTGGAGGCCATTGCGTTTCAAGTTGCGGATGTACTTGCCGCCATGCAGCAAGATGCGGCAGCACCGCTAACCGAACTCCGCGTTGATGGTGGCGCCAGTGGCAACGACATGCTCATGCAATTTCAAGCTGATCTATTGGGCGTTCCGGTTTTACGTCCTGTCGTGAGGGAAACAACAGCTTTAGGTGCCGCATTAATGGCTGGCTTAGGTGTAGGCGTGTTCAGTTCAATGGATGAGCTGGCTGGACTTTGGCAATTAGAACGCCGCTTTGAACCGTCGATGTCAAAGGCTGTTCGAGATGAATATCTTGAGCGTTGGCATCGTGCGGTCGCTCGTGCACGCTCATAAGACCGCTTCGAACCGTTTATAAATATTCAAATTCCCGCGACAATAAGTTCAAAACGCCTCAAAAAAGACCATTTCGCAGCATAAAATAACTGCGAAATGCAAAATAATGCACCCCAATAGTGCAAAATCACAAACTTGTAACAAAAAATATTATTTCACTTTTATTAAATAGTTAATAAACAAATTTATGCTTATAACTGTCATCAAACTGACACAAAGTTTGACAACGCCTTCAGCACGAAATACCATGAAATTGTAACAAATAATGTATTTTTCGATTGTATATTTACAATCCGCTCTGGAGATGAACGATGAAAAAACTACTATTATCAGCCGTTGTTGCGGCAGTATCCATCAATGCAGCACACGCTTACCAAGTCGCGTTAAGTGGCGATGTTGGCTACAACCAAACAAACAACAACATTAATAGCGATGCTACTGGCGTTTCAGCTGGAGGAACCTATTATTTTAACAATGTGTCCAGTAATGCTGGCCCATTAGCTGAAGAAGCTTTTATTCAACGCGCAAGCAGCATCTCTGCCGGATACAATTACACCTACGATGAAAATGATTTTGGTCATCGCAATATCAATCAAGTTGCTGTTGGCGGCCAGCTCTATGTGCCTAACTCGAATTTCTATGCTGCCGCAGGTGTTTCTCATATCAATGGTGAGGGCAACTCAACCAACGGTGGCGCGTACAATCTTTCCGTAGGTATCCTACCAATCAACGACCTATTATTGGCTGTTGGCTTAGTGAGTACATACGACCTACCAAATAACGAAACAGATCCAACTATTAGCGCAAAATATCTGACTAAAATCGGCTATAACGATGTCAATCTCGAAGGCAACGCACGCTTTGGTGACCATGATGACAGCTATAGTGTAAGAGGCGACTACTACCTCGACCGCACACTGAGCATCGGTGCGACTTATGATCTCCACACACAAGATCATTTTGATGATGCATACGCATTTGGTCTCAATGCTCGTAAATTCATCGCAGAAAACATTAGCGTTCAAGGCGGTGTGAGTGCAGGCAACGATCAATACGGCAACAATAATTATGGCGTTAACGTCGGTGGCACATATCGCTTCTAATTCGATTTAAGCGCATATTCTTCAAAAACCGTCTCAACCATGAGGCGGTTTCTTTTATGATTAGACCGAGCTTGTTGCGGATTCTAAATCTTGTAAATAACTGAAGGCCTCTGCATCCACCAACCCACACATCTCCAGTGCCGGCTTCAATGATAAACACACACGCGGACGCGTCGGTAAACCAAAAATTAAACATTGATTCAGATCACTCAATTGAACACAGCGCACACCTGCAGGCTTACCATTTGGCATATCAGGAATTGGGCTACTGATACTCGGCGCAATACAACATGCACCACATCCGGCACGACAAGAAATTTCTTGAGTGAGATGAATTTCATGCGTTTGAATACAATTAATAGACATAGGACGCCATTGCGGTCGCGATCAATTTATTTTCATTATTATGTAAATTCATCCGCATCGTACAACCTTTCCGCCCCAACCGTAGTACCTCAGCTGTAGCGATGAACTGTTTACCACGACCAGGGGATAAATAATCGACACGCATATCAGTCGTCGCAAGACGCGATACTTGTCGAATGCGATCTGCGAGTTCGCCTTTGCCACTCCGATAAATTTCTGCCATCGCCACGATGCCACCAATACTATCCAACATAGTCGCCGCGACACCGCCGTGCAAAATTTCGAACACGACATTACCAATCAAGCTGTTATTCATGTCGATAAAGCCTTTAATTTCTCCATCTACAACTCGCATCATCATGCCACAATGATGAAAGAATGGCGATTTGTTATATACCTTACACAGTTGATTAAAAACTGATTCTGTTGGAAATTCGCCATCAGTGGTATGCGTCAGATTAATCGCGCCAGTCCATTGTTTAGACCTGTGATCCGCGCTGGATTCGGTAGATTTGGATTTTGCTGAATCGTTAAGATCAGCTTTAAATTGCTTATCGTCATCTACCATTAATCAAATTTCCTCAAGTGCGCAAATCGGGTTTAATATATGCAGCTATATTAATGTGAAAACAGTGCAATAACATGACTTATACGTTTAATCGTGCCGCCTTCCCCGCCACTCGCTTACGCCGCCTGCGTAAACATGATCGCATTCGTGACATGGTTTGTGAGTCGATTTTACTGCCACAACATTTAATTGCACCCGTTTTTGTCCTACCAGGGCAGAATCAGCGTGAAGCCATTCACAGTATGCCGGGCGTTGACCGACTCTCGGTTGATTTGCTACTCAAATACGCGGAAACACTGCTCGGTTTAAGCGTCAGCAAATTGGCACTTTTTCCCGTCACGCCGCAAGCCGATAAAAGTGCTGGCGCAGAAGCGGCTTGGCGCGATGATGGTCTCGTGCAAACCACGATTCGTACGCTCAAAAAAGAACTGCCAGAGATGGTTCTGATTAGTGATGGCGCGCTTGATCCGTATACATTGAGTGGTCAAGACGGTCTGACGGACGCTGACGGCTATGTTATGAATGACGCCACTGTAGAAGCCCTAGTTAAACAAACTTTAAGCCATGCAGCCGCTGGTGTGGATATTGTTGCACCGAGTGACATGATGGATGGCCGCATCGGCGCAATCCGCAATGCATTAGAAAGTAACGGCTTTATCCATACTGCCATCATGGCGTATTCGGCAAAATTTGCATCCGCCTATTACGGCCCTTTCCGCGATGCAGTCGGCAGTGCGGCTAATCTGAAAAGTGGTCATAAAAAGAATTATCAAATGGACTATGGTAATCGCCTTGAAGCTCTCCATGAAGTCGCACTGGATCTGCAAGAAGGTGCTGATATGGTCATGGTCAAACCTGGCCAACCTTATCTCGACTTAGTCCGCGAAGTAAAAAATCAATTTGGTGTGCCAACGTTTGCCTATCAAGTCAGCGGCGAATACGCCATGCACATGGCAGCGATCCAAAATGGTTGGTTATCAGAAGCAGTAATTTTGGAGTCCTTGATTGGCTTCCGTCGTGCGGGCGCTGATGGGATTCTGACTTACTTTGCGGAAAAAGCCGCGAGAATGTTGAAAGGGTCTTAATCCATTCATGCTCTTTTATAAGTGGGGCTAATCTATAAAATGGAGAACTTTAACGAGCTTGCAGTCTTCGTCATGGTGGCTAAAGAGCGCAGCTTCACCCGTGCAGCCGCCAAATTAGGCGTATCGCAATCGGCTCTCAGTCAGACCATTCAGTCCCTTGAAGCAAGACTCGGTCTACGCTTACTCACCCGTACAACACGAAGCGTTTCGCCCACTGAAGTTGGGGAACGCATCATGGCGGCAATCGCGCCACGACTCCATGACATTGAGTCTGAATTGGCTCTTGTCAAAGAACTTCGTGAAAAACCTGCTGGCACAATTCGTATTACCGCTGGCGAGCATTCTGCAGTATCCATTCTTGAACCCGCTCTGGAAAAACTTCTTTTGGAGTACCCTGACATCAAGGTGGAAATCATCGTCGATAATGGTTTGACCGATATCGTCGCAGAGCGTTTTGATGCGGGTGTTCGGCTGGGTGAGCAAGTTGCCAAAGATATGATTGCGGTGCGTATCAGTCCAGATATACGCATGGCCGTCGTTGGCACGCCATCTTACTTTGCGCGCTATTCAATTCCGCAAACTCCGCAAGACCTAACCCATCACAACTGCATTAATCTACGCTTCCCAACCTACGGCGGGTTATTCCCTTGGGAGTTTGAAAAACATGGCCGTGAATTAAAAGTCAGAGTGGAAGGCCAATACATTTTTAACAATATTGCGCTCAGATTAAATGCTGCTCTCGCAGGCTCTGGCTTGGCTTATATGCCCGAAGATCTAGTTCAAGAACATCTCGCGCAAGGAACGTTGATCAGAGTCTTAGAGGACTGGTGTGCGCCCTTTTCCGGCTATCATCTGTATTACCCCAATCGACGTCATGCTTCTCCAGCTTTCTTACTCGTCATCAATGCGTTGCGTCATCACGCTTAAAACAACGATTTCTGTTATTCGTCAAAACTTTGCATGTTTTGCAGATAATTCATAAGTACAGCTAATGACAACAACCATAATTCAGCTATAGTTTAATAAATGAACTCATCTATATAATTCTGCAATCCAAACAAACGCAGGAGATCTATGATGCAAACAGTCACATTAAATAATGGTGTCATCATGCCGATTGCTGGCTATGGTGTGTTTCAGATTGCAGATTTAGTAGAATGCGAGCGTGCGGTGATCGATGCGATCCAGACGGGATATCGTTTGATTGATACTGCGGCGTCTTACATGAATGAAGAAGCTGTCGGGAAAGGCATCAAGAACAGTGGTGTGCCGCGTGAACAACTGTTTATCACAACCAAATTATGGGTACAAAATACTGGTTATGATCAGACGAAGCGTGCGGTAGAAAAATCTTTACAGCGTCTGCAACTGGATTATTTGGATCTATATTTAATCCATCAGCCCTACGGCGATGTGCACGGCTCTTGGCGAGCGATGGAAGATCTCAATCGTGAAGGAAAAATCCGTGCAATTGGGGTGAGTAATTTTCACCCAGATCGTTTGATGGACATTATTGGTTTTAATGAGATTAAACCCGCTGTGAACCAAATAGAAGTCAATCCGTTTCACCAACAGCTCGACAGTGTTGGATTCATGCATAAACATGGCGTCCAAACTGAAGCATGGGCGCCCTTTGCTGAAGGTCGCAACAACCTATTCCAAAACGAGGTTCTGGTCGCTTTAGCAGAAAAATACAATAAGTCTGTCGGTCAGGTGGTATTACGTTGGCTCATTCAACGCGACATTGTTGTCATTTCAAAATCTGTCCGTAAAGAACGCATGGCAGAAAATCTGAATATTTTTGACTTCGCGCTGCAAGCAGAAGATGTGGCTCGCATCACTGCGCTAGATACTGCGACCAGTAGCTTTTTCTCACATCGTGATCCAGAGATTGTGAAATGGATGAGTGAAAGACGATTAGATATTTAGTTAAGCATCGATATCGTTTTATAAAACCTAGCTTTTGCTAGGTTTTATTTTGATACAAGTCTCTCGAAAGCGATTAACTCTAAGCCTAAAGCTTCGCTAACGTCTGCTCTAACTCATCCGCTTTCGTTTCACCGACTACTCGCCCAGCCTCTTGCCCTTGCTTATAAAAAATCAAAGCAGGCGGGCCAAACAGATTCAAATCTTTCAGCACGGCCTTGCTGTTTGCATCACTATTGGTCACGTCTAACTTCACACGTGTCCAACCCGATAAGCCCTTGATCTCCTGTCCGCTAAACAGCTCACGCTCCATCGTACGACAACTCACGCACCAGTCCGCGGTCACATCGACTAGTAATTGAGAATGTTCCTGCTTCCACAGCGCCAATTCCGTCAAACTATGAATCTCTGGTGTCTGCTCCGCAACAAGGTGCTGTTGCTTCAGTCCTGCTAATGGATGCCACGGATCACTCTGCCCCGCCGCAACGCCAGCCAACTGCACTAACCCCCACGCAAAAACAATCACTGCACAAATTTGTGTCAAGAATCGTCCACGACCTAACCAGCGCCAGAACCATACGGCGCATGCCATCGATAATGCCGCCCAAAGCAGCAATATGTAGGAGTTATCGAATGCACGATTGATGAGAATTAACGCAACGCCGAGCAATAACAATCCAAACCCTTGGCGCACCCAATGCAGCCACTCTCCAACTTTCGGCAGAAATCTCCCTTCGGTTGCACCCAAAACCATGAGTGGTGTGCCCAACCCAAGACCGAGCATAAACAAAGCAATCGCACCTAATAACGGATTACCTACAGTCGATACGGAAAGCAAAACACCCGCCAAAGGCGCTGAAACGCAGGGTGAAACCACTAATGCAGATACAAACCCAGTCAACCAACTTCCCAACACACTGCCTTGTTTAAGCCATGCGGCACGACCTTCTTCACGTTGCCCAAACTCATCAATCTTGGACTGTAACCCTTGCGGTAGACTCAGCGTAAACACATCAAAATTAGCAAGTGCCAATAGAACAAAAACCAAAGCAAACCCAATCAAAATCACTGGATTTTGCAGCCAGCCCAACAAGTTAAACTGCTGTCCAAACTTTGCAATCACTGCACCTAATACGGCATAACATGACGCCACACCAATTGCATAAGCCCCTGACAACAACAAACCATGCGCCAAAGAACGGCGATGCTGACGCGCTACTAGATTCGCAACAATCGGCAGCATAGGTAACACACATGGCGTAAAGACCAAGCCTAAACCTGCAAAAAACAACAATACGAACGCAGTCAGTGGATGACGACCCAATCCAAAAGGATCAGTATTGATATGCTGCTCAAGTAGCGGTTGTGAAATCGGTGTAGCAGGCGCAACTTGTTGCGGAGTAATCGAACTGGGTACAGTGCTCAATGAACCCAAATTGGCAACGGAACCATCAATGTTGATCGAATTCTGCAGATCATCATCAGTCTCATCCTCTGTATTCGCTTTTTGTTTCGCGGGCGTAATAGGAAGTCCATAAGCATACCGATCATTTGGAGTCGGTAAAGGCACCAAAATGCTCTGTACACCCGCCGACTTCTCAATATTAGTACGAATATCTGGACGACCATCGACCATCGGTATGACTGGCGTTGTCTTCGATGTCGTATTATTAACTGTATTTGTTACAGACAGCTCTGTTGCCGTTGGTGCTGCAAGCGCACTAGACGATGTCGATGTTGATTGAGGTAGACTAAACTCGCGCTCTTGAGGTGGATAACAAAGACCTGCATCTGCGCACCCCTGCCATCGCACAGTGACTTTACCACTACCACTATAAGGAATAGTGATAGACACATCATCATGATAAACAGGAACCTGACCGAACTCTGGATCGTCTTTAATTTGTGCTGAATGATTGAAAATAGCGTCTTGCAGCTTGACCGCTGGATTAGATGAATAATAGGCAAACTTTCGCTGATACAAGTAATAACCAGATGTCACCTGAAAATCTAACGTCAGTTTATTATCTTTAGCATCGCCAATGAGTTTAAAAGCCTGATCTGCTGGAATAAACTTCGAAACTGGCGTAGATATTTTGCCCTCGCTGGGACTATCTGACTTAGCACTATCCAACAATGATTTCTTCGTGAAGTCATTGGGGAATGCGTCGCTCGACGAAGCATCACTATTCTGAGCAGCAGCTATGCTAGTTTGGGTTGTTAATACGATGATCAAAGAAACAACGAACATCCAGAATGCTCGCACATGATTAGTGCTCAGCACTCGCTTCAAAAAGAACAAGAACAAAGGCGCTGTCTCACCCTTAAATTCAGATTTCGATAAAGTTAAAATTCCTAGCTCCCGCTGCCACTGACAATCCCTTTGACTTCGGGGCAGTAATTCACTCTTTGTCCATCGTTGCACGTTCAACTGCCTTAGGCATAACTAAATGATATAGCGCGAGACTAGCACAGGATAATCAATGACAAAATGGAGAAAGCGTAACCAACTACATTCAAAAAACGATAAACAGAATCCGTCTAAAGACTGTATTAAGCTTTATCTTTCCCACCCACATTTCTTGCACCAAATAGCGCAGTCCCCACTCGAACCATGGTTGCACCTGCGGCAATGGCATCCGCATAATCACCAGACATTCCCATACTCAAAGTATCCCACTCTGTAGGTATCGCATGCTGAGCACGAACTGATTCAAATAAAGTGCGCGTTCTCACAAATGCATCCTGATGATTAACCTCAGGAATGACCATCAAGCCACGCAAAACAAGATGCGGCAAATGACTTATTTGTTGAACCAAATCAGGCACGTCTTCTGGCAGACATCCTCCTTTGCTCTCCTCACGATCAATATTGACCTGTATACAGATATTCAAAGGAATAGGCTCTACACCTTGAGCTGCCACTTGTTCCGCCAAATGCTGTGAAAGTCGCTGTGCAATAATCAGTCGATCCACGCCATGCACCCACGAAAAGTTCGCGGCAATATCACGCGTTTTGTTGCGCTGAATTTGACCAATAAAATGCCATTCGATCGGCAAATCAACCAAATCGGCTTGTTTACTTAATGCTTCTTGTAAATAGTTTTCAGCAAAAATGTGCTGTCCAGCAGCGAACATCGTTCGGACGACATCAGCAGACTGTGTCTTGGACACCGCAAGCAAACTCACAACATCTGCTGGAATAGCATTATTTCGACATATATTTTGAATTTGGCTTAGAACTTGTTGCCGATTGGCAGCAAAATCAGTCATTATCGGGGTACTCTATTTTGTGCTTAAAAACGATAGTCAATTAAAGTTTTAGGGTGATTAATCATAGCGGATTATTGATATAACTTGGTTTTTATGCCTAATATTCACTACACTACAGATACAATATTGTTCAGCGCATACTTTTACGCACCTTACCGATGTAAGCTATTGTAAATTTTACATATTGCTAAAAATAGAAAAGGGATTACTTTCATGGACATTACAGAACTACTCGCGTTTTCTGCAAAAAATGGTGCATCCGACTTGCACCTTTCATCGGGTTTACCACCCATGATTCGCGTTGATGGCGAGATTCGCCGTATCAACCTGCCTGCAATGGAACATAAAGAAGTCCATCGCCTTGTCTACGACATCATGAATGACAAACAACGTCGTGACTATGAAGAATTTCTGGAAACTGACTTTTCGTTTGAAGTTCCTGGCATTGCTCGTTTTCGTGTGAATGCATTCACGCAAAATCGCGGCGCGGGCGCTGTGTTTCGTACCATTCCGTCTAAAGTGCTGACAATGGACGATTTGGGCATGGGAGAAGTATTCAAAACGATTTGTGAATTTCCGCGCGGCATCGTCTTAGTCACAGGACCAACGGGGTCTGGCAAATCAACCACACTCGCTGCGATGATCGACTATATTAATGAGCGACGTTTCGACCATATTCTCACCATTGAAGACCCAATCGAATTTGTGCATCAATCCAAAAAGTGTCTCGTCAATCAACGCGAAGTACATCGTGATACGCATGGATTCAATGAAGCACTGCGTTCAGCACTACGTGAAGATCCAGATATCATCCTCGTCGGTGAAATGCGCGACCTTGAAACCATTCGCTTGGCACTCACCGCTGCGGAAACAGGGCATTTAGTATTCGGCACCTTGCACACCACATCTGCTGCGAAAACCATCGACCGTGTGATCGACGTATTCCCTGCCGAAGAAAAATCAATGGTGCGTGCGATGTTGTCAGAATCACTTCAAGCCGTTATTTCACAGACTCTGCTCAAGAAAACAGCAGGTGGTCGTATTGCCGCACATGAAATCATGATCGGGATTCCCGCAATCCGAAATCTGATTCGCGAAAACAAAATCGCGCAAATGTACTCTGCGATTCAGACAGGTGCGGGCTACGGTATGACCACACTCGACCAAACCTTAAAAGGACTCGTTATGAAAGGTTTGGTATCGCCACAAGTCGCCAAAACCGTTGCTAATCAGCCAGATTCTTTCCTTTAACCCTATTTCTAAAGCAGCTTGATATAGTCTCTATATCAAGCTGCTTTATACTAAAGTAACACTTTTGCGGAGCGCACCAATCATGGAATTTGATGACCTACTTCAGCTGATGGTCGAAAAAGGCGGTTCCGACCTATTTATCACGGCGGGTGTAGCACCTTCGATGAAAGTGAATGGTAAAATCCTGCCAATTACCAAATCTGCGTTAACACCACAAATTGTAGAAAGCCTCATTCACAGCGTGATGACGGATAAGCAACGCAAAGAATTTACTGAATCTAAAGAATGTCAATTTGCGATTACCGACAAGAAGGATAGCGCACGCTTTCGCGTCAGTGCGTTTGTGCAACGTGATGCGCCAGCTATGATTTTACGTCGCATCGAAACACATATCCCTACAGTTGAAGATCTCAGATTACCCAAAATCATTGAAGAACTCGCAATGACGAAGCGCGGGATTATTATTTTCGTTGGTGCAACAGGTACAGGGAAATCGACCTCACTAGCATCCATGATTGGTCACCGCAATCGCCACTCTCAAGGGCATATTATTACCATTGAGGATCCAATTGAGTTTGTGCATCAACATGCGGGCTGTATTGTTACGCAGCGTGAAGTCGGGATCGATACTGCTTCATTTGATGTCGCACTGAAGAACACATTGCGCCAAGCACCTGATGTCATTCTCATCGGTGAGATTCGTTCACGTGAAGTCATGGACTACGCCATTGCGTTTGCGGAAACAGGACATTTGGTACTCAGCACACTGCATGCGAACAACGCCAACCAAGCCCTTGATCGTATTATTCACTTCTTTGAAGCAGATCGTCATAGCCAACTCTACATGGATTTATCACTGAATCTGAAAGGTATTATTGCTCAGCAACTTGTACCAACAGTAGATGGAAAATCACGTCGAGGTTGTATTGAAGTGCTGTTGAATTCACCATTGATTCAGGACTATATCCGCAAAGGTGAAATTCATGAAATCAAAGAAGTTATGAAACGTTCTCGTGAATTGGGCATGCAAACTTTCGATCAAGCCTTGTTTGACCTATATCAAGCGGGTGAAATCACCTACGAAAGTGCATTGCAATATTCTGACTCACCGAACGACCTTCGCCTACAAATCAAACTCGGTAACAATGCAGACTCACGCTATCTGGATCATGCAACGCGTGATCTGTCGATTGAAGAAATCTAGAAATACTGCTCGACAAAAAAGCCTGACTGGAACTTCGGTTTAAGTCAGGCTTTTTATTCTGAACACCTAGCGCCAAATTGGCGCCATCTCGACGATGATTTTTGCAACATCAGGCAATCGCTTACCTTGATCCATCGCCATTTGCCGAAGCAGTTTATGTGCTTGATCTTCTGTAAGCTTACGATTCCTCATCAGCAAAACTTTGGCTTTTTCTTGTAGCTTCTTTTCTTCAATCGCCGTTCGAGCAGCAATCAGCTCATCATTCATTTGTTGTAAACTGTGCGCTTGGTCTTGTACCAACTCAAAGACCGAGCGCCCCAGTTTAGGGCCAACCCCTTCTGAATGATAATAATCTTGCTGTGTTGCCGCAGGCATTTTCGGGGATTGTGATGAACTCAGGAAGACGACAAACGTATCTTCAGCATGCATCGATAGCGTGTTAATCAAATCTTGTTGTTGCGTCAACATTTGCTTGGTATCACTGACGCGTTGCAGACACAATTGTTGCAAGTGCATTTGCAAACCCAGCTCAACCGTTTTCAGATGATCAATATGTTGCGTCAGCAACTTAAACCACTGATCACCTTGGTGTGATTCAATCGTCCTTGGTTTATCATTGAGTGCAACCCGTCGTAATCTTTCGATTTCGATCATATAAGGGGAATGCGAATATTGCTCCCAGAGCGTACAAGATGCTGAATCAGCAAACTCATTGAACAGCTCAAAACAGCGCTCATGTCCATCAATCAAGCACTGCAAACGCTCACGTTGTTCTGTACTAAAGTTCTCGGAAGAGAATCCCGCAACACCAACAGCACGTTCTTGACCCATCAGCTCTTTGCCATGCATCAAGTTAAATAACGCCACCAAAATTCGAGCAATCGTCGGATCGACAGCCGCATCTGCAGTTTCAAAGACAATAGACAAAAGTCCACTGATGATTTCGCTAAACACCAAAACCACCGCGTCGGTATGAATATCAAATTGGCGCACTTTCGCTCGAAACTGGGGCAATCCTGCTAAAGCGTGGAGCGCGTAAGCAATTCGATTGAATAAACGGCTATTCCCCGCATGGCCAGCCATCTCACGGTTAATCCGCTTCAAAGTCGCATCAAACTGAATGATCTGTTGATCTGTGTCCTTGATATAGTCCAGTAATGTATCGGCAAAATATTGTCCATGAGAGCCCAAATACAAATTAGAGGCACCACGCTCCTTTTGTAAGGCATGAATCAAATCACTGACCATGACCACGAGTTGTCCCATACTCAGAAAATACTCAAGACTCTGAATCTCAGACCGTTTTGAGGCCATCAGAAAATCGATTGCATTCAGTGAATTTGGTGTAGCTTCAGGAGTATTTTCTGCTAAATCAGCAGCACGAACGTAGACATTCTGCTCCCAAAAGTTATAGCTCATGAAATCATACGCACATTGTTTCATTTCTGAATTATCAATCATGCTGGTTATCTCTTTATCAGTGCAACTTTGCTCTAAATAAACATGCAATTTTGGTGCAAGATCATCATTTATAAAAAGCAATCATTACAAATTTTTTACTTATTCAATAAAAAATCAAATAAATAACAATTATTAACATTTTGGCATAGTTTATGCATTTTATTAAATAACATCCAATGGCGGATGAAACGATTACATCTGGCTCCGTATCTGAAGGAGCCAATTCAGCAAGTTGGACAAAGGCGTCCATATCGCACATGCGGTATGGACGCCTTTTTTTTGTGAAGAATTTAACCAAAACTTTAGCCGAGGTACTTACGATGATGACGACAACTTCTATGAAGCGCACCAAAATTTCTGGCGCAGTGAAACATTCTATTTTTCTCGCAACGACGCTCAGTGTTGTTCCTGCTCTGGCATTTGCCGATACAACGACTCCTGCACCATCCAGCGATACCGCTGCACTCTCAGCGCTATTAAATCATGACGACCTAACTTACGGTGGGGTAACACTTTACGGTACCGTCGATATTGGCTTTGCTCACCAAACTCACGGCACACCACTCAGTGACAGCATGCAAACAGGTCTAGAATACTTAATCCAAAAGAACAGTAATAAAACAATCAACACCATCGCACCAAATGGAATGAGCCAATCTAAAGTTGGGCTGAAAGGTGATATCAAAATCACTGATGATTTGTCTGCTGTCTTTAAATTGGAAACGGGATTCGACCCAACCAGCGGCATGTATAGTGATGGCTTAAAGTCATTGACCAACAATAACGGCATTGCACTCAATGCTCAAACATCTAATGGCGACTCAAGCCGCGCAGGTCAGTTTTTTGAAGGTGCCGCTTATGCTGGGGTAAGCTCAAAAGAATGGGGAACATTTACGTTTGGACGGCAAAACGGTCTGCTCACGGATGGAATCAATAAGTACGACCCTCAAGGCGGTTCATATGCATTCTCAGTGATTGGCTTCTCAGGCGTCACTGCAGGCGCGGGCGATACCGAAGATGCACGTCTCGACTCATCTATTCGCTATAGCAATCAGTTTGGCCCTGGTCGTGTAGCAATGCTATACCAGTTCAGCAATGGCAGCGATGGTAAAGCTTACGAATTAAATCTGGGAACAGACTTTGATGTTTGGGCACCTCAATACGGCAAACTGTCACTTGATGCATTTTACACCCACAAAAACGATGCAGTGAGTGCAGCTGCTCTTAGTGCTGCACAAGTCACTACTTTGCCAACAGGCTCTCTAGCCGCAACCATATCAGATAATACCGCCTATACCTTTATGGCAAAATACAGCCTGAATCCGATCAATCTATATGCTGGCTATGAACATATCCGCTACACAAACCCATCGAATCCATTTTCAGCGGGCATTACGGATATCGGCGGTTATGAGTTGAGTGTCATTAATAATGCTGCATATAACAACGCCAAAGTGCTTGGTGTATCTTGGTTTGGCGCCAAATATGCCATTACACCTAAACTTGATCTGACGGGCGCTTACTATCATTACAATCAAAACAGCTATAAAGGCAATAGTTGTTCAGATACAAGCGCAGCAACTTGTAGTGGAAGTCTCAACGCAGTTTCAGCATCGCTCGACTACAAAGTCACTAAACGCTTCGATATTTATGGCGGCGTAATGTCTTCTAAAGTCGAACATGGCTTAGCATCAGGTTATTTACACACCAGCACAGCTGACCCAATGGTCGGTATGCGCTACAACTTCTAAAAATAGCTCCCCAAGCTATCGGGAGAGCCTTCGGGCTCTCTTTTTTTGCACCAATCTTTAGTGCGATAGTCCCTTGGGAATTGCACTCAATAACTGTCTGGTATAAGCATGCTGCGGATTCCGATACAGCTCATCCGAGTTCGCCATTTCTACGACTTTTCCTTCTTTCATCACCATCACTTGATCGGCAATATATTTCACCACTGACAGATCATGCGAAATAAAAATATAACTCAAGCCAAACTCATCTTGTAAATCTTGCAACAAATTCAATACTTGCGCCTGCACAGACACATCAAGCGCCGAAACCGACTCATCACAAATCAAAACCTCAGGACGAAGCGTTAAACACCGCGCAATCGCAATGCGTTGCCGTTGTCCACCTGAAAATTCATGCGGATAACGATAAAATGCGGTGCTGGGCAAACCAACTTTTTGCAAAAGCTCCATCGCCATATCTGTTCGTTCGGCATCATGACGACCAATGCGATGAATACGCATCGGCTCAAGCAGAATCTGCCCTACGGTGAAACGCGGATTCAACGAAGCATAAGGATTCTGAAAAACGATCTGAATACGACGCTTATACGCCATAAAATCGCGATTGGACATCGGCAGAATGTCTTGACCCTCAAATAGCGCTTGACCTGTCGTTGCTTGATGTAAACGCATCAAGGTCAAACCCACTGTGGTCTTACCTGATCCAGACTCACCGACCACACCTAACGTTTTGCCACGCGCTAATTTAAATGAAACGTCGCTTACTGCCTGAAATTCTTTGCGGCCAAAGAAGCCTTCACGACTATAAAAACTCTTACCTAAATTGCGCACATCGAGAATAATCTCTTCATTGCCCGTTAAACCTCGCGGACGTTGCTTGGCATCCAAAGCAATCTGGTCAATATTCTCTTCGCAATTCTCATTCATGAAATCACTGATCACCGGCAAGCGCCAAGGACGATTTTCCAGCGAAGGACGGCAGCGTAGCAATGCTTTGGTATAACCATCTTTTGGCGCATCGAAAATCTGACGTACATCGCCTTTTTCACGAATCTCACCGTTCCTCATCACGATGACTTGATCGGCAATTTCTCCGACCAACGCTAAATCATGGGTGATGAATAAAACCGACATGTGATGTTTCTTACGCAACGCTTCAATCAGATCAATAATCTGCTTCTGAATGGTCACATCCAGCGCCGTCGTTGGCTCATCAGCGATCAGTAATTTTGGTTCACAGGCAATTGCCATGGCAATCATCACGCGCTGCTGCTGCCCGCCTGACAACTGATTCGGATACGCATGAATTTTGGTTTCAGGTGAAGGAATACCGACCTCCTCTAACAGAGCAATTGCACGAGCGCGAGCACGCTTGGCATTCATTCTCATATGAAGCCGCAATACCTCTTCAATCTGGTATCCCACCGTAAACACAGGATTGAGCGATGTCATTGGCTCTTGGAAAATCATGGCAATATCTTTACCGCACATGCGTCGCCGTTCAGCATTTGATAGTCGTAATAGATTACGTCCTTCAAACTCAATCTGGCTATTTGGTGCAATCACCGCATTATCAGACGGCAACAATCCCATGATCGCCAGTGAGCTCACTGACTTACCACTGCCCGACTCACCCACCAATGCCACGGTCGTGTTATACGGAATATCAAAACAAATGCCTTTGACTGCATCTATTACCTGCTGATCTTCTCGAAAACCAATACGTAAATGATGAACCCGCAACAAAACATCGTTGGTTGAAATCTCGAAGTCGTCTAACTCATTGGTCTCTAAAGGATTCATGTTGGCTCCGATTACTTCAACTTAGGATCAAGCGCATCACGCAGCGCATCGGTAAACAGAGAAAATGCAGTGACTAATACCGCCATCGCCACACTGGCAGCGGTGAGTTGCCACCATTTACCGAGAATCAGCTCATTCTGAGCTTCATTGAGCATACTGCCCCACGACACTACACCGACAGGCACACCAAACCCTAAAAAGCTTAAAATCACTTCTGCTTTGATAAAACCTACCACCAAAATCGACATCTGCACCAAGGGCACATGACTAATATTCGGAAAAATATGGACAAACATTTTGCGCCAATGACTTGCACCAATCGCATCTGCCGCCTGCACGTATTCGCGCAAACGATGCTTGATATATTCAGCGCGCACCAAACGATACGTGCCCGTCCATCCCGTTAAACCCAAAATGAGTACGATGGATAAAATGCCTTTTTGCTGTAAAACCGCAGCAACAGCGAGGATCAATAACAGATAAGGAATTGAGGTAAAAACGTTGTAGAACCACTCCAGCGCAGCATCGACTCGCCCACCAAAATAACCAGAAAGCGCACCCAAAATCGTCCCAATGACCACAGCAAGTAATGCTGCAACCAAACCCACAATAATCGACGTTTCTGAGCCTTTAATGGTTTTCTGAATAATGTCATGTCCCCATTTATCCGCACCAAAAGGTAAGGTTTGCTTACGGGCGACTGCAGTTGTTGTTTTTCCTTGAGCAAGTTTGGCGCGAATTTCTGTCATTTCAGATTGCAGGGGATCAGGGATACCATAGTCGTTCACAACGGGTTGAACACTCGTCGAACTCTCTGCACGCAACTTGTGAATAATATCGGCAAGCGGATCAACAGGATTATCTGGCAAAGGTGCATCTACCGTCATCGCATCACTAAACCCACGTTGAGCATCTGTCTCAGCACCCATAAAAGTCGGCGGCGCATAATTGACACCAACCTCTTGATCCCAGGTTTTAGCGATCAACCCTGAAACAGATAACACTAGCATCAGCAAATACGCAGCGACCACCACCAGCGCAAACATCGCGACACGATCCGAACGTAAGCGCCGCCAAGCCAGCGCCCAAAGACCATGTGAACGCGGTGGCTTTGCTGAAGCTAATTTTGAGGCATCAGTCGAACTTAACGATTTCGTCATATCAAGGCCTTACTTCAACTGAACACGAGGATCGACCGCCTGATACATCAAATCAGCCAGCAAATTAAAAATCATCGTCGCAGCAGCTACATACACAGTAATCGCCTTGATCACAGGAAAATCACTACGCTCCACCGCCAAAATCACCTCACGCCCAATCCCCGGAATACCAAAGAAACGCTCAATCAGAAACGCACCAATCAACAGCGAAGGCAAACTTGACATCACATCGGTAATCATCGGAATCGCTGCATTACGCAGTACATGCACCCATAAAATTCGCGACTCGCCCAATCCTTTTGCACGCGCAGTACGCACATAGTCTTGATTAATTTCATCCAAAACAAAGGTGCGATAAAGTCGTAGGCTCGGCGCAAGACTCACAACCAGCATGATGAGAATGGGTAGCAGCGAATAATGGAATAAATTCTCACCCAGACTATCACCCCAACCTTGGACAGGGAAAAAGTTCAGCTTATAGGCAAACCAATACTGAAACAGAATGATATAGACCAGAATACTAATCGACATGCCTACCGTACATGCCACCATGACCATGCGATCAGTCAATGAACCACGGACAAAGGCAATAGCTAGTGCCAAAGCAATCGCAAAGAAGGTTTGCAAAATCGTGAGCGGGATTAAAATCGTCAGCGATGGTCCCAAGCGCGTCAAAATCACATGCGACACCGACTCACCCGTACTCCAACTTGCACCGAAGTCGAAAGTGAGAATCTGCTTAATGAAAATCCATAACTGGACGTAATACGGCTGATCGATCCCGAGCTGTTTACGAATATTGGCAATCTGCTCTGGGTTGGGCATTTTTCCCGCCAGAATATACGCAGGATCACCACCCACCCAATTAAACAGAAAAAAAATCAACAGAATAACGCCGAGCATCGTCGGAATCATTTGCCACAAACGGCGTAGAATATAAACAGTCATCGCGATCCTTGCTGATTTTTCATGAACGCCAACACCATTGCAGTTCTCCTTCCCCCTAAGGGGGAAGGCTGGGAAGGGGGTGTGCTTTTAAAACTAAAGTCAAAAGCTTCCCCTTCTCTTGCGCCAGGGCAAAGCCGCGCTTTGCTTTTCCTAGCTCATCCCCTTCAAGGGGAAGACTTCAAAGCCTTCAAGACTCTTTCGCTTTACTTCTTCTTTTGCAACTTTCCATGCTTCGCTTTACCCACATAAAATGCAGGTTTCGTACCTGGAAATGCCCAGAAAGATGTCATCTCAGAGGATGGAAACACATTAGGGAATCGAGGATCGCGCTTTGATGGGCCTGCAATGGTCTTTTCTTGCACCATCGAGATGTACTGATCGATGGAGTTTTCTAGCGTATTACCGTTGATAATCACCTCAGTGCCAGTGATTTCAGCATAGTCCGACACACCCGCAGCTTTCGCCAATAAAGGCGCATACGCATCCACGCTAATGCCGTTTTCACTCGTCACCCAGATGCCTTCATCGGTATGCACGACGATTGAATGATTGCCTTCAGTGTGCCCCGGTGTATGGATCAACGCCACGCCATCACCTAGCATAATATCGCCGTCAAACTGGATGATTTTGTCCTCAGAAACGCCCGTCACCCCATTTGGACAATACCAATCGGCTTGATACGGATTCAAATCCAAGGTTGATGCCCATTCACGGCGATGTACCAACAACTTCGCATTTGGAAATAAACCTGGCTCGGTTGCCGTGCCTAACCAACGACGAATATCCTGTGTATGCAAATGATCATAGGTAATATAATCAACATCTTCTGGTTTTAAGCCAATTTTCTTGAGGATCTTTGGCACCGTCGTTTGACGTTTCACAATCAAATTAACCAGCACACTCGGCGTAGTGTCCTGCACACGGCGGAAGAAAGGCGTTTCACCATTACGTTCATGATCTGATGGTGAAACCAACATCGTTTTTAGACCTTCAGATGTTTCAAACTGCACCACAAACAAACGATTTTGCAGATGCAGATATTCAACCAAATACTCATGTGCAAAGGCATTGCGTAAACCAAAACGACTTGGATATGGCAATTTAACCAAATCGAAAGATTCGTGATATTTCACTTTAGGGCCCGCCAGCATGTATTTACGGAACTCTTCTGCTGCCGTACGTGTATTTTCAACGCGTGCCATTTGTCCTAACGCACTACGGCACCCTTCAAAATGGGTGATCTTGGTAAAATGACTCATCTATTTTTCTCCTTAAAAAATTCTTCTATCTAAAAACTCATTTATGAACGCGGTTTTATATCAAAATACATAAACTCGGCAGGTAACACTGGATGTTTTTTGAAACCAATCACGCGCGGTTGCGCCAGCATATTACGATACCGCGCATAACCCACACGCACTGGTGAATACACCTCTAAAATCCGCGTCATCTTGTGGTACAACAAATCGCGCTCAGGCCCCGCTGGCAACAGCTTAGACTCCTCATACAACTTGTCGTATTCAGGAATCGCTACGCAACCGCCATTCATACTATGGATATTCCCACCATAGAACAATTGCATAAAGTCATCCCCATCAGGGTAATCAGCATACCAAGCCTCTGTCCGACTCTGAATCTGACAATCCTTCTCAGCTTTCAGCAGATCAGGAAAAGGTCGGATATCAGCCATCATGTGAATATGAATTTTGTCATACGTCTTTTTCCACATTTCTGCTTGGGCTTGGCTATTGGAGCCTGCACGCACCGCGTAATGAACCACCAGCGGCTTACCATCAGGCAAAGTACGCCAACCATCTAGGCCTTGTTTATAACCGAATTTATCGAGCAACGCATTGGCAACTTCTGGTTCATATTGCACGCTGCTTTTGTACTCTGGATCATAGCCCACAACACTCGGCGGAATCGGATATTGCAGCGGAATCGCATCGCCATTCCACACGACTTTAATCTCTTGATTGACATCATGCGCCATCGCAATCGCACGGCGTAACGCGATTTTTTCTTTACTCATGCCGCCTAAAATCGGATCACGCATATTCCAATAATAAGAGCTCAATTCAGGATCAACAATGCGTGACAACTGAATGCCTTTTTGAGCTAATTCAGGTTTGAGTTTGCCATTGGATAACGCTTGCGGAACCAGCGGCCCTTCTAACTGAAATAGATCAACCTCATCTTTCTGAAAAGCCAACCAACGCGATTGATCTTCAATCATGTCACTGATTTCAATCCGCCCAATCTGTGGCATGTGCTTGCCTTTCATCTCGGCAACAATCGCCTGATCTTCGGGATCAGCACTCGCTTGAAAATCCCAAATATAACCGCGATATTGAGGATTCGCTGTCAGAATAATTTGTGAACCCGGGACCCACGACGTTAATTGATAAGGCCCCGTTCCGACAGGATGACCCATGACCCAACCTTGATTGTCGTGATATTTATCAATCACTTCACGCGCAACTGCGGCAGCAGGTTCGTGCGCCAAAATCATGCCGAAGTTGTAATCTGGTTTCAGTAAATGAATTTTCAGCGTATAACGATCCACTAATTCAAACCCTGCCACAGGCATATCATAATTAAACTGACCTGTTTTTTTAGCTTGAGCAATCAGTGCGTCCATGCCATCAATTTTACCGTCTAACATCCAAGCGTTAGGTGAATGGATTTTCGGATCAAGTAAGCGCTTAAACGAATAAACATAATCCGCCATCGTCAGCTCACGCGCTTTACCACCAAATGCTGGATCAGGCGTGAAATAAATGCCTTTCTTTAAATGAATAGTATAGGTCTTGCCACCATCACTGACTTCAGGCAAGGCTTCAGCAGTCAAAGGAACCAACTTCACAGGACGTGCGAGATAATCGTAGGTATACAACATTTCAAAGATGGATTGGATCACGGCGGAAGAATACAAATCATCAATCGCAACAGGATCGAAACCCGTTTCGGCAGCAGGGAAAACATAACGCAGAACTTTATGCGGATCAGCAGGTGATGTAGGTGCAGCAGCGATGGCTTGTAGCGAAACTATTTGGGAGGCTATACATGCCAGACAGGCGAATAAAATGTGATTGAGCTTCCACTTGAATGACAATACTTGATTCATTTAATGTTTCTCAACATCAAGATACTGCCAAATGGATGCCAAAATTGGATGTCGTTTATAGCCTTTAATCCACGGCCGAAGCAGCGAATTACTCACACGAGAAACTCCGAGCAACCAGACACTATCCGCCTCAACTTGTCGATTCATTTGCACATACAGTTGATTCCGCACATCCCCTGGCGGCAATGCTTTCGCCTTGGCATACAACGCGTCAAACGCAGGAGATGTATAACAGCCATTATTGCCTTGACCTGAATTTGGCCCATAAAGCAACTGCATAAAATTATCCCCTTCAGGATAATCCGCAATCCACGCCCCGCCCCACATCATGAGTTTGCACTGCGTAGCGGCTTTCAAATTATCGGCAAAGTTACTTACAGGGAACGTCACATGAATGCCAATCTTATCCAGACCATGCTTCCATATTTCAGACAGCTGCAGCGATGCGCCGTTCGCCTCTGTGGCAATATTCAACACTAATGGACTGCCATCGGGTAGTGTTCGATAGCCGTCAGCGCCACGCTTATAACCAAAATGGTCTAATAATTTATTCGCTAGATCTGGATCATAACCCACGCTGCTGCGATAGCTTGAATCATGCCCATTGACCCCGACAGGGATAATCATCTCTGCTTTCATCGCCTGTTTTTTTCTGACGATCTCAAGCTCATCATCCGTGTTATAGGACATGATAATGGCTCGACGTAGCGCAATCTTTTCTAAGCTATTTCCACCAATCACAGGATCTTTATAATTAAAGAAAGTATAAGTCACCTCTGGTTCTACACTACGTTGCAACAAAATTCCTTGTTGTGCGAACTCTGGCTTTAAAACATTTCCATTTAAGACAATCGGCGCAAAGCTTGAAGGAATAGACATCATGTCCAATTGCTTGCCTTGGAAAGCCAGCCAGCTTGATTGTTCTTCCTCAATAATGTCGATCTCAACCCGCCCGACCTGTGGCATTTTTTTGCCTTGCATATCGCGTACAAGTTGGTTATCCCATGCATCGCCAGTCGATTTAAAATCCCAGATAAACCCGCGATAATTCGGATTCGCGACAACAATAATTTTGCTACGCGGCACATATTTTTGCAGCATATATGGTCCTGTGCCGACAGGATGCTGAATGATTTGCGCGCCATAATAATTAACGACTTCTCGCGCCACCGCACCAAAACCGCTATAAGCCATGAGATACAGAAAATTATAATCAGGCTCTTTTAGCGTAATGCGCAATGTATAGCGATCTGGCGTTTCTAAACCACGGACTGGCGCATCGTAATCAAAATGCCCTAACTGCTTGGCCTTCATCACCTCAAAATCCATTCCGACAATTTTTCCACTCAGAAAACTTGCAGAAGGGGAATGATTCTTGGGATCGAGAAAACGTTTAAACGTGTAGGCATAGTCTTGTGCCGTCAGTTCACGTTTGAGGCCTTTGAAGGCTGGATCTGGTGCAAAATAAATGCCTTTTTTAATATGAAAAACATAAACCTTACCGCCATCACTGACTTCAGGCAGCGCTTCGACCGTATCTGGCACTAATTTGGCAGGACGAGCAAGATAATCGTAGGTCAGTAACGGCTCTTGGATTGCACTCGCAATGATCGCGGAATAATAATTAGCCG
>JASLGO010000165.1 GCA_030150135.1 Aquirhabdus sp. | reverse complement strand
TGCATATTCTCATCGAAATGGACATCTACTCTTATTTGATATGATTATTCATTTGCGTTTGAATTGGACACCACGACTGTTGATTACACTCTCACTTGATGACCAAAGTGTATTGCAATTTTGATCTCTTTGCTGAAAATTCAAAATTTATCTGGACAAGATTTGATCTGAGCGCTATAAAACAAGAACAAAAAAATGGATACAATTTCAATGAAACAACACTTTTACCATATTTTTAGAAAAAGTATTTTAGCTTTTGTGATTTCCTCAACTGTTTCAATGAATAGCTTTGCAGCAGACCCATTTAATTGCCAACACAATCGCTGTGGATTACAAGGGGATGGCACTTACCCTAATTTAGTCTTAGGTACGGTAGAACATATCGGTCAAGGCAAAGATAGTGAACAGGTTTATCATTGGGCACATCAACATGGTTGGTGGAAAACGCTCCCTGATGATGCGCATAAATTTGCAAAAAATGTGCATCCTATTCTAATCAAAGTACCTACCGTCAAAGGCTCGGCTCTCGTCATTGGATTGATGACAGATGATGAATTTCAAACTGCACCTCTGCAAATCGGGGATTTTGTCCGTTACTCACCGCACGATGCCAATCATCCTCATCCTAAAGAAAATACTCCTGATGCATGGGCGTATTGGAGATTAGTCGGGTGTGTCCAAGTCATTTGTAGAGCGTCAGACAAAAAGTGTATGCAAGGCTTCCGTTTTGGGGTTTATCAACTGAAAACGGGCATTCCGATTGATTTAAAAACAGGTAAAACCACTCCCGCAGTTCCAGGGATTGACCCCATCACTTATGCGCCTAAAACAAAACTGAACTAAAATGAAGAAATATGGCTGAAACCACCATAATGTCTTCTATAAAATAAATGAAAAATAGAGTTGCCTTATGAAAACATCATTTAAAACAACTAAAAAATTATCACTGCTCTCGGTATTAGTCTGTGCTGCGACACTGTCGATCAATTTAGACCAACAAAGCCATGCCAATGAGATTACTAAACACTCTCAAAATGTGACTGTGCAGAATTTTGACCAAACCTATGGCGTTTTTCCTGAAGCAGTTGTTGCTTTTCGCACTTATACTCCAGATGAACATGTACAACTTGTAAAGGCTGTTCAGCAATATCGTGCAATGCACGATACTATGAAGCTGGATGCGTTGAATCATTATCTGACTGAACATCCGGACTCCCCTTGGAAAGGCTCACTGCTGACTAACATGGGCGTAATCTATGAGCAGCAACACTATTTCAGTAAAGCAGTGACCGCATTTGCCCAAGCTAGACAAGCCATGCTCCACCCAGCAAAGCCAGATCAGCAGGCTTTGGCAGACTATGCATTGGCTGAAGAACTACGTTTATATGCTGCTTTAGGAAAAGCCAAAGCCATTGAACCATTATTAAAAGAGTTTCATCAACGCACCTTGTGGGGCGGTGCTGAAGAAGGTCGTGCACGTGCCGAATCCGCAGTCTGGGAAATTAAACATACCCCTGAGCAAGTTCTGCGCTGTGGATTGGTAGCCCTTTATGAGCTCCTTAAACTAGACAAAGCCAATCCTGATGTATTAGCTAAACTTCAAGTCCTGCCTGCGCATCGTTATGGCACATCGCTATCTGACCTAAAACAAATTGCGGGCAGCCTATCGCATCCAATGTTAATGGTGCAGCGCACTGCTACTGAAGAAATTCCTGTGCCTTCAGTCATGCATTTAAAAATGGGGCACTTTGCTGCGATTACTGCTCGTCAAGGTGATCGTTATCAAGTGCATGATGGAGTTTTGGGACAATCAGTCTGGATGACCCGTGATGCGATTAACAGTGAAAGCAGCGGTTATTTTCTGACAAAAACCTCTACACTTCCGCTTGTTTCTACGATGAAGGCAAGTCAAATCATTGGAGCTGGGAATACCAATAGTCCACCTCCACCACCGCCTCCTTGCGGCGGATCGGGTGGTGGAAGTAAAGGTATGCCAGTCTGTAGCATTAACAACGCGCAAACTAGCTTAACCCTTAACGATACACCGCTGGCTTACCCTCAAGCGATGGGATCTGATTTATCCTTTAATTTGCATTACTTCCAGAAAAACACTGGACAACCTGCGGTGCAGAATTTTAGTAATGTCAGCCCGATGTGGTCTTATAACTGGATGGCTTACATTCAGGACGATCCCAATAGTCTTGGTGCCAATGTCTCTATCTATGCTCGTGATGGCGGTTATTGGCGATATGGTGGTTTTAACTCAAGTAACGGTTATTTTACCCCAGAACAATATTCTCAAGCCCAATTGGTTCGTACATCGTCCACCCCCGTAACCTACGAACGCCATCTCAAAAATGGTACTGTCGAGGTTTATGGTCAATCTGATGCAGCAACTAATGCTCCACGCAAGATATTTTTGAGCAAAATCATTGATCCGCGCGGACAGGCTGTTACATTAAGCTACGACAACCAAAGTCGACTGATAACTGTTGCCAATGCAGTTGGCAACAGTTTGTCCTTTAGCTATCAGGATTCCAGTGCTCCTTTACAGATCACGGGTGTTACTGATGATACTGGACGGAATGTTGTCCTGACATATGACAGTAATCATCGTTTGCAATCCATCACCGATGTTGTCGGTATGACCACGACGTTTGCTTATGACAGTGGTACATTTATAAATAGCATGACTACGCCTTATGGCACAACCCGATACGCATCAGGACAGTCTGGCTATCATTGGTGGCTGACATCGACTGATCCACTGGGCTATACTGAACGACAAGAGTTTCTGCATGCTGCGCCAGGTATTCCATTTAGTGAAAGTATCGTTCCGCAAGCTAAAACGAGTTCAATCCGCAACATTTTTATCAATTATCGTAATTCATACCATTGGGATAAAGCCACCATGCAAGCCATGGGTGGTACTTTAGATTACACCAAGGCTCATATTGACCATTGGTTGCATGCATACAATGATCCTACGTGGAGTGTACCCGTCCCAATTCTGGAAAGTCGTAAAGAGCCGCTTGAGAATCGAGTCTGGTCTTTCTATACAGGGCAGCCAGATCCCCTCATGGCGGGACCTTCCGCCCAGCCCAATGAAATCGCGCGAGTCTTGGGCGATGGCAGCACGCAAAGTTATTTATATTCCTATAACAGTATTGGCAACAAAACAAGTGAAACCGACCCCGCAGGGCGTGTGACCTATTATGACTATGCTCCAAATGGCATTGACATCATCCAGATTCGTCAAGCGTTTGGTAATCAGCAAGATACCGTTGCCAAATATACCTATAACGGTCTGCATGAGCCGTTAACGGCAACCGATGCAGCAGGTCAAACCACGACCTATGCTTACGATAGCAACGGTCTCAAAACCTCAGAAACCAATGCCAAAGGGGAAACCACGCAATACCGATATGATAGCCATGGTAATCTGACACAGATCATTAATGCTGCGGGGCAGGTTCAACACCGTTACACTTATGATGCAACGGGCAATATGCTGACGGATACTGATTCCGAAGGTTATATGCTGACTTACAAATATGATGCTCTAAATCGATTGATTAGCACCACCTATCCAGATGGTACAATGGATCAGACCATCTATGACAAACTGGACGTCAGTAAAGTTATCAATCGATTGGGGCAAATCACCAGCTACAGCTATGATGCCAATCGTAACAAAATTACCGAAACTGATCCGCTGGGGAATGTCATCCACTATGGTTATGACCCTTCTGGTCGTTTAATCAGTCTGACTGATGCAAATGGTCACACCACCACTTGGGTACGTGATATCCAAGGGCGGGTGATCAGCAAAACTTATCCGAATGGTGGCACTTATACCGCAGGTTATGATTCAGCAGGACGTTTAGTTACCACAACTGACCCTCTACATCAAACCAAACAGATGACTTATGGCATCGATAATTTGGTGCGTGGCATCAATTATGTCAATGCAGTTAATCCCACTGCCAATGTCACCTTTACTCCAGATACACTTTATCCACGTACGCTAAGTATGCAGGATGGAACTGGAACAACAACTTACAAATATGTTCCAGCAGGCACATTGGGTGCGCTAAAGCTTGCAGAAGAAGATAGTCCCGATGGTGGCAATGCCATCATGAAGAACACTTATGATGTCCTTGGTCGTGTCATCAGTAGTACGATTGGTACAGCAACCAACACCATGAGTTATGACAATCTTGGACGAATGATCCAGCACCAATCACCTCTGGGTACGTTCCAATACACCTATCTGGGACAAACAGGACTGATAACCAACGAAGTCTTGCAAGGGCAGAAATGGCAAACCGTCTATACCTATGGTACGAGTCAGCAGGATCGCCAACTTCAATCGATCAGTCATCCGATCACCTTGAGTGTATATGAGCAGTTCTGTAACTGGTTGAAGTCCTTGTTTGGCAATAGAGTGCAGACCACGACAGGTGCGCCCACCATTACCTACACCACAGGTCCAGAAGACCAGATATTGTCTCGGACAGATGTCAATGGTGTACAAAGCTACACCTATGATAATGATCAGCGTCTGACTGCAGTTGTCGCGAGCCCATTACGCGGTGGTGGTGACCACACTGATCGTGATGAAGACCGTCGGCACAGTATTGAAAAACATGAAGATCAAGATCACGACAGAGGCAATCGTCGCGATCACGACAACGATGACCACAATCATGGCAGCGGTGGTACGTCTGCCAATAGCAGCTATGGCTATGATGCGGCGTTCAATATCCTGAGCAAGGTTGAGCCAACATCCAATAACAGTTTCACAGTCAATCCAGATAATCAGGTCATGACTCAAAATAGCCTGAACTGGATTTATGATGCCAATGGTAATGTCTTGGATGATGGGAAGAATAGTTACTTGTGGGATGCAGAGAATCGTTTGATTCAGATTACCAGCAAGATGACAAGTCATATCAGCAAGTTTACCTATAACGGATTATCTAAACGCACCAGTATCAGTGAAGCCAGTTCTGCGACAACGCCACCAACCGTAACGCATTATTTATGGTGTGGTAGTAAACCCTGTGAAAGCCATACGACTACTGGCAGTACTCAGTCTTTGTATTACCCACAAGGCGAGTTCAACACGATAACCAACACATCTCAGTACTATGCGTTAGATAATTTGGGTTCAGTTGTACAAGTTGTCGATGCGAGTGGCGTTGTCAAAGGGCAGCGAGTCTATAGTGCGTATGGTGTGGTTACCCATTCCAGTGGAACGATACCGACTTTCGGTTATGCCAATATGTATCAGCATGTGCCTACAGGCCTGAATTTGACTTGGTATCGGGCTTATAGTCCTGATACAGGGCGATGGTTGTCTAAGGATTCAATCGGTGAAAGTGGAGGGCTGAATCTCTATGGGTATGTGGGTGAAAATCCAGAAAATCTAGTTGATCCAGATGGACGAAATCCTATTGCAGCAGTGGTATGGTTATGTATGGATGGTGGATGTTCTGCGATAGCAAACCTTACTTTCGCAGCATGGCTTGCATGGCTTGAATCTCGTGGAAAAAGTGATCCTGTAGTATTGCCTATTGTTAATCCTGGGCGGGATTGTCATGGTAATTGTAAGCCTTGTCCATCTGGCGCGAGCTGGGGTGTATCAAAACCTGGGCATGGGCACAAAGGCGGTTATGTGCATGTTATTGTATATAATCAAAATCCTATAACATGTGATTGTTATCCAGATCGTCCGAGCCAAGGATTACAAGGGTTTTAAAATGAATACGGAAAATATTACAAATGATATGCTCCGTTTTAGAGAAGCATCTCGTCATATATGGAATTCATGCTTTGCTGAAATGAATGATAAATGGTCATTAGAAATTCATGACTCATTTAATATTATAGAGCTAGAGCTCTTGAAGACTATGGTATTTCATCCTCGTAAAGTAGATGCTTTACCAACTAGCTATCGTAAACATGGACTCAGTTATATTAAGGTTGTTCCAAAATCGTTTTTACACGAAATACCAATTCAGTTTTGTGAAGTTAGTGAGAATGGGAATGTTGTTTGGAAGAAAGACCAGTTGGTAGCTATTAAAGATTTACCCAAACTCTATTTTTTAGATTTCTTTGATTGGGATCCTTATAACATATTGAGCATGGCGTATATTCGTGCTGAAACAGTGGAAGATAAACAGGTTGTGCTTATTGCAGAAACATATTGCGATTTTTTTTGGAATAGCCAACCAGCGTAGTTCGGTAATATCATGCCAATTAAACTTTTGGTATTAAACACTTATCTATCAAGCGATCAATTCTAGTCACTATATTCCAAATGGTACATCGGGTGTTAATGAAGGTGGAGTTGGCGCCACTCTGCCAGGAGCAGGAATTCTACTATGTTGGTATAAGTTCATAGGTGGATTATGAAAAACAGATTCTTTGTTGGACTCATCACTGTTTTAGTAATCGGGGCGATTTTATATATGGTTTTAATTGCCAATTGGACTCTCCATAAAGAGCTATCTAATGTTATATCCAATAATATTGTATCCATAGAATTATGTCCCATAGAGAACGAGCTTTTATCAAAGAAGTGCTTGTTACCAAACAACAGAGGCGAGATTCTCGCTTCTTTGAAATCAGCTAGATTTGGATTTCCACCTGGTCACCAAGCAGCTAAATCTCGTTGGCTGTTAAGTATTGTTTTAATGGATGTTAAAAATAGTACAAAAAAACAATGTTTTGTTTTAAGTTATTATGAACAACCTGAATCATTATTTTTTATTTCTGAAATAAAAGGAACTAATAGCTGTAATGGTGATTTTAAATATGGAACTGGTAGCTTAATGATAGATAGCTTTGTCATGTAAATCGCGAAGCAAAACTGAGCCAAATATGTAATGTAAAAGAAATCAATTACTATTCTTATATCTCAACTTTGCCTCCTGAACGAATGGATGCTGCCCCGCAAAGATTTGTTCGTGGGTATTGGACAAAAACGATCTGTGTGCAATAGCGCGCTGCATACGCAGACATAAAGCCTCCCATCCAGACCAATAATCGGGTGTTTTTGATATATCCCGCTCCCAGATATCCTCCCACCAAGGCTGATTGATTCTATGTTGAAGTGGCTTTAAAGGATGCGTTTGACCACGACTAATCTCATTAAACTCTTCAGGACTCAATAAAAAACTTTGGACAATCAAGGGAGATGTGCTGACATAAACTTTATATAGTAGATGCCAAATGACCATTAAATGCGCAAGTGAGGATTCACCACCTGAGCCAATCATCTCACTGACATGATAAGGCGTTAAGTGCACTGTACAGCGCCAATCATTATACTTTTTAATGATGAGCAACTCCCCAGCCGCACTCAATTGCCTGATGAAATAAATATGTGTTGGTTTGACAGGCTGATCCAGATCCAACAACCAAGCAACCCCTTCGACGCTTGATTCTGGAACTCGTGAATAGTGAACAGGGTATTTACTGTCTTCTCCAAGTTGTAACCATTCAGGAACAGCACCAAGATAGAGTGCAACGGCTTCAAGCTGTTTAAATGACGGTTCAGTTTTTCCTTCAAACCAATTTTCGACAGGTTCAGCGTAGCTTTCTCCAATCTCCATCGCAATTCGTGCGGGTTTAATCTTACCCATAACGATTTCATTGATGTCATTTACCAAGGTGTTTAATCGCTCCGCGATAACCATTCTTCTTGCCGAGGGCGTACTTCGTTGCAAGAGCGCTTCGAGTGCCTTGATGCTTTCTGAAGTTGCGCGCTGATCCAACATATACGATTGATATAATCGAGATACCGCCTCAGCATTAATTGAACGATTTGCTGATTTTGCAGAATCTTCGATTTGCTCCTTCAGCTCCAAAGGAATACGGAGATTAAATTGTGTGTCGTTGCGCGCCACTGCATAACCCTTCTTTGGTCAATTCTTTTATGAAATTCTAATGCATTTGCAGTTTATGCTATCAGTTTGCTATTGACTATATTGACGAGACCATCAATTTATCGCAGTATTAGCAGTATGCTAGTATCAACTAAATTCGTTGAGGCAAAAAATATGAGCGAATTTGTGCAAATGAATGTACGCCTTACTCCGCAGCTCTTGGCATGGGTCAAAAAATCGGCTAAGGCAGATCGGCGATCTCTCAATAATTTTATTACTGTTCTCTTAGAAGAGCATAGATTTGCCGAGGAACACGGCTCTCATCAGAACAACTGCGGAGGAAACCAGATGACATAGATTTCATTATTTTATAGTCTGGGCAAAATACAACGGCTCATGTTCTGAAGAAACATGAGCCGCTGATGAAGTTGTCTTAGAGCAGACCTCTTCATTCTGTACATGATGCGTCGATTTGTCAATTCGATACATCGTGTGTTGTCGTATGACGCCCATAAAAACCAGTCCATTTCTTTTTGAATAGTCCACCGTTTCACAACGCTGGGTGAGGAGTTTTTTATGCGTTTAATCATTGATCAACAACGTGCTGCAGTACGCTTATTAAAAGAAGGAAATTTTAGCAATCGGCAAATTGCCACCATGGTTAAAATATCCCCCACAACAGTTCAAAAGTTATCTGAGTTATTTCAAGCAAGTCCTTTGTTACACATGGAATTGTCTACATTAAACAATAAAGAATTTACCACGTATCTGGGTACGGCTAAAAATAAGGTGATTCAATATCATAAGCCAGTCCCAGACTTTAATTACATCAGCAGAGAACTGAAAAAAAGAGATATGACGCTCGAACTCTTGTGGCAAGAGTTTAAAGAATTAGAGCCAGATGGAGTTTCCTATTCTAGGCTGGCTCGGCTCTACAGAGAGTGGTGTTCACTTAAGCATCCATCTATGCGTCAATTTTACAAGGCTGGAGACAGTCTCTTTGTCGATTTTTGTGGTAGGAGTATGCCAATTACCGATCCTCAGACTGGGATAGTAAGGCAATGTCAGGTATTTGTTGGAGTACTTGGTGCATCTGGTTATATGTTTGCTCATGTGGTGGAATCTCAACAAAGCAAATGCTGGCTTGAGTGCTTTATCCAGTTATTTCAACATCTGGGTGGGGTTCCTCGTCAAATCATCACGGATAATCTAAAAGCAGCGGTCATTATCAATACAAAAGAACGACTAGAGCTCAACCGCGCATTTGAGAATTTTGCAGAACACTATGATATCGCCATTATGCCAGCACGACCTAAGCATCCAAAAGATAAAGGTTTAGCTGAAGTGTCTGTAAAAATCGTTCAAATGGGTGTACTTGCACCACTGCGCAATCAGAAGTTCTTTTCGATTGAGGAGCTAAATCGGGAAATCCAGAAACGAATGGAGATGATCAATCAGAAAACGACTAAGCGCTTTACCACCAGTCGATTTGAGCAACTCTTAGAAATTGACTTACCTGCACTCACCCCCTTACCTGATCAGCCTTATGAGTCCTGCGAATGGAAATATGGTGTACGAGTCAGTGAGTTTTATTTGATCGAATGGCAAGCCAGCTTCTATTCGGTACCATATCCTTACATCAATACTAAAGTTGATCTTCGCATCACCAAAAGTATCATTGAAGTATTTTATCAACGAGAGCGCATTTCTAGTCATTTATTATCTGAAAAATGTTATCAGACATTTATTCTTCCTGAGCACATGCATCCGAATCACCTTTTGCAATCGACGTTAACTCCTGAGGAGCTACTCAAGTGGGCGGCAAGTTGTGGTCAGTCAAGTCAGACGTACTTTGAACAGATTTTTAATATGAATCGAGGATTAGCTGCAAATCTCAAAGCGACACGTGGATTAAAGCACTGGGTTATTGAGAATAAATTGATAGACCAACTGGAACCAGCGTGTGCTTACGCCTTGGCATTGAATATTCTCTCGGTCGAGCGTTTAAAGTCAATTATTAAAAATCAGTCGTATTTGCGACTTAAGAGTATGCCAGCAATATCTTCAGCATTATATCAACACCAGAATATTCGTGGTGCCAACTATTATGCAGCAGGAGTAGTCTAAGATGCTCAACCACGTCACAAAAGATAAGTTGATGACTTTAGGGCTCAAGGGCTTCATGAGCTGTCTAGAAACCCAATTAGATTCATTCTATAAACAGTCACTCAGTATTGAGGAAGCATTGGGAATTCTATTGGATGCTGAAGTCACGAGTCGCAATAATCTCAAGATAATACGACTTCTGAAAAACGCTAAACTGAGGTATGCCAATGCCAGCTTGGAGGATATTCAATACAGTGCTGATCGTGCAATCAAACGCGATGTGATTCATCGGTTTGCAGGCTGTCAGTGGATTAATGAAAATAAAAATATCATCATCAGTGGAGCCACTGGAACAGGGAAAACATGGCTCGGATGTGCGTTTGGTGTTCAAGCTTGTCGTTTAAGCTACCACACACTTTATTTCAATGCTCATCAACTTTTTGAGGAGCTGTCTCTAGCTCATGCTGATGGCACTCTGTCGAATCTTCGTAAAAAATTGATTAACACTCAATTGCTCATTATTGATGACTTTGGATTGAGTGGGATTGATCTTTCTTTAGCCCCTGTGTTTTTAGATATTATTGATCGTCAATCGAGCAATGGCTCATTACTTTTGACTAGTCAATATCCACCCAGCGTTTGGCACAGTCAGTTTAATGATCCGACGATTGCTGATGCGATCTTGGATCGGATCGTACATCGTTCGCACTTCATTGAAGTTCAGGGAGGATCCATGCGAAAAAGATTGGCAAAAAAAGATTTATAGCTCAGGTCAGGTGTCCATTTCGTGCGCCACTAAGAGTGAAGAGATTTTCATCTTTAGTGTCCACGAATGGCGCGAACGTGTGTCCAGATAGGTAGCCATTTTGCAGTT
>JASLGO010000135.1 GCA_030150135.1 Aquirhabdus sp. | reverse complement strand
GCCAGATATGGGCGAAGTCTTTTTTGATGAAATTTTAGATGTTGGTGACATCCTCTATGTCCCACCAAAACTTGCACATTACGGTGTTGCTGAAGAAGACTGTCTCACCTATTCATTTGGTTTTCGCATGCCTAATGCTGCGCAGCTATTAGAACGCACTGTCGATTACGCAATTGGGCAGCCAGCCTTCCAAATCCCTTTGACAGATCATCGCAAAAAAGCAAATTCAGCAGGTTTAATCAGCTCTGATGAATTGGAAAACTTACGCCTACAACTGATTGAAGTCTTGCAAGAAACACTCAGCGACCCTGTATGCTTCAACGATGCCATCATGCCGCTACTCAGCGAATCTCGGGATGCAGAGAATCTTCCTGAAGGCTTTGGCATCGCACGCAGTGAATTAAAAAGTGCATTGAACTCCGATGCAACAATCCAGCGCGAACCTGCTGGGCGATTGGTTTATCTGCAAAAAGATGATGAACTAGAATTCTGGTGGAATGGTGAGATCATCGAAGTGCCAAGCACTCAAGCAAAGATTGCGCAAAAAATTGCTGATGGGCTTGTATTATCAAACCAAGATGTCAGTGCTGATGATTTTGATTTCTTGATTGATTGGATAGAAGAAGGTCGAATCATTCTCAATGAAGCTGAATAAATAGAACTAACCATGAATGACTCAGTGCTATTTTTTAAAATGAAAATGGCACTGAAGTTCCATGATTATTATGGTTACACGCCCTTTCATTTATATCCACAATTCAAATCAACAATGTTTCATCTCAACTGATTTGAAGCAGAATGGATATGCAAAACGAACACGGACTACAACACGACTTAGAAAAACTTTTGATTCAACACGCTAATCGTAGACAAGCATTAAAAGTTGTCGCAGGTTTAAGCATTGCCCCTCTCGCCTTAATGGGATGTGGAGGAAGTGACAGCACAACATCAACAAGCAGCACGACAACGTCTGACACATCCACAAGTAACAGTACGACTTCATCATCAACAAGCTCATCCTCTTGTACGGTCATTCCGACTGAAACAGGCGGACCTTATCCAGGTGATGGCACCAACTCCGTCAATGGTCGTACAGTGAATGCACTCATCTTAACGGGAATCGTCCGCAGCAATATTAAACCAAGCCTGACAACAACAAATACAGCAACTGGCGTTCCACTGACCATTAAACTAAAACTGGTCAATACCAACTCAAGCTGTGCATCACTTGCTGGTTATGTCGTGTATCTGTGGCATTGCACCGCAAATGGCGAATACTCACTGTATTCAACAGATATTATTTCTGATAGTTTTTTACGTGGTGTGCAAGCCGCTGATGCGGATGGATATGTGACTTTCGAAACAGTTTTCCCAGGATGCTATAGCGGACGCATGACACATGTTCATTTCGAAGTTTACCCAAGTCTAACTCAAGCAACTATCGCAACGAATGCGATTAAAACATCGC
The DNA here is from genome assembly GCA_030150135.1 of Aquirhabdus sp. Taxonomy (GTDB): domain Bacteria; phylum Pseudomonadota; class Gammaproteobacteria; order Pseudomonadales; family Moraxellaceae; genus Aquirhabdus. The sequence continues at coordinate 1,577 of JASLGO010000135.1, read as the reverse complement.
AATTTACATTTCCATTAGCGACATTAAATGAAGTCTATACAAACTCGGCATACAGCAATAGCGTGACGAATCTAGCAAAAATTAATTATGCAACAGATATGGTTTTCAGTGATGGTGTCACCAATCAAATGGCAACAATGACGGGCAACCTCTCGGCAGGATATGTATCAACACTGACGGTCGGACTTGCGGTATAGCAGCACTCAACATCGATCAAATATTGAGTGCATTATTGCGGAATTTTATTGCGAAGCTTCGATGGAGTAGCTTAGACGCGTTGAAGCAGGCGTTTCAGTAAGTTTTTGCTTTCTGGTACGCCACCTTTGCACTCATACACGTCAGGATTAAATGAACGAGTCTGCAACACATAGTCAAATGTGAAACTTGGCCATACTGTCGTGTTTTTGCCACTTGCATCGAGATACCAGCTTGCACAACCAGAAGTCCAGACCGATTTACCCATCCGTGCATGCAGCTTCTCACAGAATTGATCTTCGTCTTCTTTTTTCACCTCAAGACTGTCCATGCCCTGATTTTTCATATATTTCAGTGCTTGACCAATATAACGCGCCTGCGCTTCAATCATGATAATGATTGAGTTATGTCCAAGACCTGTATTTGGACCTGACATGAAATATGCATTCGGGAAATTATGCGTCGTGATGCCCAAATAAGCATGCATGCCTTGTTCCCAGTGTTGACTGAGATCCAAACCGTCTTTGCCTTTAATACTAAACTGTGCTTCTTGGCTCGTTGCATCGAAACCTGTACAGAACACAATAATATCGACTTCATGGCTAATTCCACCTGAAACCACACTATTTTCTGTAATAGATTCGACCGCACCTGTCAAAGCCACATTTGGACGATTAAATGCCTGCAAGTAGCTGTTAGACATCAAAATACGTTTACAACCCATCGTATAGTTTGGTGTAAGCGCTGCACGGGTCTTTTTGTCTTTCACAACACGCAAATGATTATATGCAAGCAATTGCGGAATTTTCATGATACGTGGATCAAGCACAAAGCCCGCAGCACTACTTTCTAATGTCCAATAAATCTGTTTACGATATAACCAACGTGAAAATGGTTTTTGTTCAAATTTATCTTGCGTCTCTTCTTTATAACGATAATCCAACTTCGGTAATACCCATGCTGGGGTACGTTGGAACACCGTCAACTGACCTGCAACTTTGGCTAATTCAGGAACCACTTGAATCGCACTCGCACCAGTACCAACCAGCGCAATACGTTTTCCTGTTAAATCAATGGAATGATCCCATTCAGCCGAATGAATCTTAATCCCTTTAAAATCATTCAAACCAGGAAGATTTGGATACGTTGGAATGTGTAAATTACCGCGCGCAGAAACCATTGCACGAGCACGATACACTTCACCTGTTGTCGTTGTTACAGTCCAATAACTATCTTGATCGTTGTATTCTGCACTTGCAACCGCTGAATTGAAGCGTGTGTCGCGATACAAATTATATTTCTTTGCGACATATTTTTGATAATCGAGAATTTCTGGTTGTTTTGCGTAAGAGCGCGACCAGCGATAAGGCTCATAAGACAAG
>JASLGO010000127.1 GCA_030150135.1 Aquirhabdus sp. | reverse complement strand
TGGTTCACGTCAGTGAAATGGATCACACCAACAAAAACATCCACCCATCTAAAGTCGTTCAAATTGGCGACGAAGTAAAAGTGATGGTTCTGGAAGTTGACCAAGAGCGTCGTCGTATTTCTCTCGGTATCAAACAAACCCGTGCTAACCCATGGGATGAGTTTGCTAAAGCGCATGAAAAAGGCGAAAAAGTATCAGGTACCATCAAGTCAATCACTGACTTCGGTATTTTCATCGGTTTGCCAGGTGGCATCGATGGTCTGGTTCATTTGTCTGATATTTCTTGGAGCGAGCAAGGCGAAGAAGCGATCCGCCGCTACAAGAAAGGCGACACCGTTGAAGCAGTTATCCTGTCTGTTGATGCAGAAGGCAACCGCATCAGCTTAGGCGTTAAGCAAATGAGCAACGATCCATTCAATGACTACACAGCGACTAATGATCGCGGTGCAATCGTGAAAGGTACTGTGACTGCTGTTGATGCAAAAGGCGCAACTGTAAACTTGGGTAACGACATCGAAGGCACTTTGAAAGCGTCTGAAATCAATCGTGACCGTGTTGAAGATGCAACTAAGCACCTGACTGTTGGTCAAGAGATCGAAGCGAAGATCATCAACGTTGATCGCAAAACACGTTCAATCAACTTGTCAATCAAAGCGAAAGACGAAGCTGAAGACCGTGATGCAGTGAACAACTTGAAAGCAGCTACTGCTGCAGCACAAGAAGGCACTGGTCCAAAAACGATCGGTGACTTGATCAAAGCTCAAATGAAATAATGATCCATCATTATTAATGAAAAAACCGTCTCAATGAGGCGGTTTTTTTATGTCCAAGTATGATGGGGTTTGACTCAGCGTAAATTCGATTATAGTATTGTATAACAGAGGTATTTTAAGGTAGACGCGCTGGCTACTTGATGTTATGTTGCAGCATAGGTTTTATTCTGATCATTGTTGATCAAAAGTATATTGAGTAAGCTTAGTAGTTCTCTGAGCTGTGGTGGTTAGATCGTTTTATTGTATGTTCTAGATTGTGTGTTGTTGGATATTCCCTTAAAAAAGTATATGGAGTGACGTTGTAATGACTACTGGATTAAATAAGTCAGACATTATTGATCGTATGGCGGGTCAACATCATCAATTATCTGAACCTGCGATTGAAGAAGCGGTGAAGGTCATGTTAGAACAAATGGTTGAAACCCTAACCGATGGTAATCGTATCGAAATTCGTGGTTTTGGTAGTTTTGCTTTACATCATCGCGCAGCTCGAGCAGGCCGTAATCCAAAAACAGGTCAAGCTGTGGCTGTAGAAGCGAAATCAGTACCGCACTTTAAGCCAGGAAAAGCTTTGCGTGATGCGGTAAACCCAGAAAAGTAAAATTGTTATTTAGAACAGTCATGAATGGATGCGATCGTACTCAAGCGATTGTTTGAGTATTGATTTTCTATGATTCAAAATAAAAAAATCGGAGAATGAGCGATGCGCTTTATTTTTTTAATATTGTTGATCGCACTATTTGGTTATTCTTTAGCATTGGTTGTTTACAATCACGCCAGTAACCCACAAGTCGAATTGGTTTTTGCAACAGTTCCTGCCATGAATTTGGGGATATTGCTTGTCATTACTTTAATCTTAGGGATAGTGACAGGATTATTGCTCGGAGTATTGGTATTTAGAGTAGTTCAAACACGTTGGGAGATTGGTCGTTTAAATAAAGAACTTGAGCTGGTTCGTGCACGTCATATTCAAGCAGCTGCCGCGGCAGCTGCCGCAACTGCGACGGCAGCAAATACGACGCCATCAATTTCTAAACCTGATGAAGTTCATACGCCTCCAGTAATGTAATTGAATGAAATATATAAAAAGCCGAGTTTATCTCGGCTTTTTTATTGCAAAAAAATTGTGGTGAGGGAGGTGGAGTAAATATGTACATGAGCTTTTAGTGGTGCGGTCAGGTATAATAGCGCGCCCATTTTAATGGGTCGAGAATGCACAAATTATGCTTTGTTTTGACGTGCGACCAGATTTTATTTTTGATTGGGAGTTAGCCTTATGAGTTTAATCGTTGCTTTAGATACCCATTCAGAAGCTGCTGCACTGGCTTTAGCTGATCAACTCGATCCTGCGCAATGTCGAGTGAAGGTCGGAAAAGAGCTTTTTACTTATACAGGTCCAGCAATTGTTAAAGCATTACATGCGCGTGGATTTGAAGTTTTTTTAGATCTGAAATTTCATGATATTCCGAATACAACAGCTCAAGCCGTTCAGGCCGCAGCAGATTTAGGCGTGTGGATGGTAAATGTCCATGCTTCTGGTGGTCGCCAAATGATGCAAACTGCGGCTGAACGGTTAAGGTTAGGTGGTTATAAAACGCATTTGATTGGTGTAACGGTACTGACGTCAATGTCTGCGGATGATTTGCTGGGAATTGGCATCACTGCGACACCAGAACAACATGTTATGCGCTTGGCTAAACTCGCACAAGAGAGTGGTTTGGCTGGAGTGGTGTGTTCAGCGAAGGAAGCCGCGATGTTGCGTGAGAATTTGGGTAGTGAGTTTCTTTTGGTAACACCAGGGATTCGCCCAGCAGGAAGTAATTCGGATGATCAAAAACGAATCGTAACTCCTGTAGATGCGATCACGGCAGGTGCAAGTCATTTAGTGGTTGGTCGTCCAATTACGCAAGCTAATTCTCCGAAGCAAGCTGTATTGGATATTTTGCACAGCATCAAAGGGTCGTAATTAAACCTTTGTGCTGGTTTTACAGTCATTAGCACTCCCCCAAATAGCCTCTCTCATGATGAGGCTATTTTATTTCAATGAAAAGTCTGCTCGATTTGGTTTTCCTTTATCTTTGATTCCATCAGCAGTCAGTTTGGGTGCAATCATAAATAGACGTTCCATCGGAACTTGGTCTTTGGCTACTAGATATTTCCGCACAGCATCTGCGCGATCAGTTGCAAGGGCACTGAGCGCACCTTGGGTGACGGGTGTATTTGCAAGAATCAATTTTTCCATGTCCGCAATGGGCAGGGATTTTGTCAGACCGATCATGTTCTTTGGTTTATCAAATTTTGATGCGCTATAAACTTTACTCATATATTTCTGTTTATCTGCATCAGTGATGGTCATGTCATCTGAGCGTGTATTTTCACTTTGATTGACTGAGTCTTTTTGTTTAAGTGCTAATATTTTTTGATTGAGGATTTGCTGGCGAACACCTTCACTGTCTGTGATTGGGTCAACACGACCTGTGATGTCCATTTTAAGTGCTGGACGATCAACTAATGCTTTGGCAATAGTATCTAACTTAGTTTGAGTTTCTGGCGTGAGTGTTGATGAACCTGCTGGAAATTCGGCATAGCCAAGTTCATCTCCACCGCCAAAAGCTGAACCAATCAAAGCAAATGGTGAGGTCACTGCTTTAGTAATCAAATTTACAAATACACGGAAAATTAGACCACCCACCGAGAATTGAGGGTCAGATAGCGTACCAGAAATAGGGAGGTCGATATTAATTTGACCATGACGATCTTTCAGTAGAGCGACGGCGAGTTGAACGGGTAATTTGGTTGCTGTTGGGCTGTCGACTTTGTCACCAAAAGTGAGTTGATCAATACGAACATGGTTTTGTGCAACTAATTTGTCGTTTTGAATTTGGTAACCGACATCCATCGATAGTTTGCCTTTTTCGATTGGATAGCCTGCATATTTTGTCGCATAAGGTGTGAGGCGAGGCAGCTCGACATCATTGGCACTACCTTTGATATCGAGGAACATGGGTTTAAATAGTGGATTGAGTGATCCTGAAATGGCCACAGGCGCATCGTTATCAATTTTGCCTTTGATATCAATTGGTGCTGCTGTGGGTTGATTTGAGGCTATCGTACCTACTGTACCGTTCATGCCTGTCATGTTTGCAGTGTATTGAGGTTTTACGAAGTGGTCGGTGTAATTAATGTTGCCGCCTTTAATGATAATTTTTCCGATTTTAATGACTGGTGTATTTGTTGGTGTTGCTATCGTAGCTGCTGTCGCCGGTTGCGTTGAAGGCGAGGCTGCTGGTGTTACCTGTGCATTAGCGTCAGTAGATGTCAGAGAGTGGGGGGCGGTGTTATTAGTACTAGGTGATGCAACAACATCTTCTAGGTTCAATCGAGCAGTCTCAGACAAAATAATACGCGCATAGAAATCACTCAATGCAATTTGATCTGCTGAAATGTTCTGATGCGCACCACCCATATTGGTATTGATGCCATCTATGTTGAGTGATTTCCATTTGAGGAAATCATCGCCGCTTTCTTTGTCGAGGATACGGAAGTTTGCTAAATGCAGTGCACCATTATAACTGGTCACTAGTTTTTGCTGGTTAATGGGTGGTACAAGGAATAACTTGCCTTGAGTACTGGCTTGTCCTGTCGTCATGACGACGTTGAGATAGTCAGTGAAATAAGGTTGAAATGCGACAACCGATAGATTTTTCGCATCAATGTCTGCTTTGATTGATTTGAGTTGCGGAGCAACATTGCCACTCACCGACAAGTTCCCAGTTTTATTGAGCTTAGTTTTTAAGGTAATTTGAATGGGTTTATCCAGTTTGCTGGAAATATTGTTTGCGGTGATGTTTAAGCTATTTGCAAGCAGGTTAACTGCTGGTTTAACGGCGTCATCACGATATGCGAGTGTACTATCGGTGATGGCAATTTGGTTAATGAGTGCTGTCCAGTCAGGAGCAGTTTTCTGAGATCCCGCTTTGTGTACGGCTTTTTTGGTTTGATTTGTTGCAAGTAAGAATTGTTGGATATTCAGTTTATCTTGAGCATCGCGCTGAATGTGACTTTCTACGCCGTCGAGATGTAATCGATCAGCATTAAATGTTTGCGCTTGGGTGTTAATATTGGCGTTTTCTAAATTGATTTTCTTGGCCGTAATATTATTTGTCGTGTTCGATTTTGCTGCGACTTTCAGGTTAGCGAGTTCTACTCCCAATTGTTGCAGGTCAATTTGTCCATTATTGACAGTTACTAATGTATTCAGTGAGAGCTGACCATCCAGTTTGGCTGCGAGTACACGGTTAATATAAGGCTGATATTGAGCGAGTGATAGCGCATCTACGCTGATTTTGCCTGTTACATTTGCAGAAGCTGGTGTAATTAAGCCATTAAATTGAATGTGTTGATCTGTTGGGCTGCCTGTGGAAAGCGTGACATTGGCCGGTTTTGCATCAGCAGCAAGAGAGAGCTCTGTTGCATTAAGTTCAATATTTTTGACTTGAAGGTCGATAGTGGGTGAGGCATTGGCTGCATCGCGCCAATTAATGATCCCATTGTGTAGATTCAGTTTTGCAAGCGTCATTGGTGGTAATGGCGATGCTTTTTTTGCTGTGTCTGCTTTTGCGGTATTTAGTGTCTTGGTCGGTTGAGTTGATGCCGTTTTGAGATTTGCCCAATTAAGCTGTCCTTTTGCATCAAGGTTAGCCCAAACTTCAGGGTTTTCAATGTTGGTCTGATTTAAAGCTATTGCACCACTAAGTACATTGAGTTTTTGAATCTGAGCTTCAATGGATTTGGTTTTAAACAATGGTGCGGAGTGTTTATCAGCAAGTGAAACATCAGCAAGTTTTACAATCCCTGATAAGAGAATCTCAGGCTGGTTTTTTTTGCGATCAAAAGTGAGGTCAAGTTTGGTTGATAATTTACTGCTTTGAATATTCAGTGGTAAAGCAACAGGTGAAAATGGGACATAACTCGCAACATCAAGTTGATCAATGTCGATTGCGAGTGCTGTTTCTAGGCTATTGGTGAAAGGTTTACTACGACCTTTTAAGTTAAATGGTGAGCCATTAATGACCGCAGATAAGTGAGGTTGGACGAATGTATCGATTTGATTCGGAAAGTTGGATATAAATGGCACACCGATATTGAGTGCCTTGATATTGATTTCCTTATTGGTGACTTGGTCATCAAAAATAATCGTGCCGTCAATGAGTTGGATGTTTGCTACTGAGAATAAAGTTGGTTTTGTATTATTGGATTTCGGCATTGCTTGAATGCGGTCAATGATATCTGAGTAGTTATACCGACCTACGCCTTGGGCACTTGTTCTGATGAGGTGTATATTTGGGTTCACTAACTGCACTTCATTGATCACGGGTGCGAGATGAATGAGGGAGCCCCATGATGTGTTGAGCAGCAGCGATTTTGCAGAGAGTGCAGGCGTGACTTTGTTGGGCTCGTAGAGTGTGAAGTTGGAGACTTTGAGCGTGAAGGTAAACGGATTGAAGTCGATTTTCTCGACAGTTGCTTTGCGACCAATTTGAGTCTGAATTTGTTGTTCGACTAGGTGTTTGGTGAGTGGAGGAACGACCAACCAACTGACTAATGCTAAAGCCAATAATATGGTGAAGCTTATGATCAACCAACGTAGGATGCGAGGTTTGTTCATATTTTTGTCCTCTTCACACAAAGGTGTCAGCAACATCAACTCAATTTAGGATAATGATAATTTATCAGAATCTTAGGTACTTATGTGTGTTCTTCTTGTGTGTCAGCTATGTTTTGATGACATAAAAAAACGCCCAATTCAGGGCGTTTTTTTAGAAGCGACTTCGCAAATATTATTTTGCAAGTGCTTTGATGTGAGCATTTAAACGGCTCTTATGACGTGCAGCTTTATTCTTGTGAATAATGCCTTTGTCTGCGATACGGTCGATGACAGGAACAGCTTGCTTGTAAGCAGCAGTTGCTGTTGCGTATTCGCCAGTTGCGATCGCATTGACTACTTTCTTGATATAGGTGCGAACCATTGAACGTAGGCTTGCGTTATGTTGACGTTGTTTAACGTTTTGACGTGCACGTTTGCGAGCTTGGGCTGAATTTGCCACTCAAGCGACTCCTTTTAAATGTAGGGTAATTGATCTCCCGCAATTTAAAACAGGTGAATAATTCACCAAATTGCACTAATGGATCAAATTAAGGCGCGAATTATGCTATGCCACAATGATAAAATCAAGTGAAACGCTCTGTGAATTTTACCATTTTAATTGTTTTTACAAAATCACATGGGATTGGTACATGTTAGGGATTGTCAAATGCAGCCAGATCGGTCAATGTCCCTGATCTTAGCTGAGCGGCATTTGTGATAATGTCCTTGAAAATTCAACAAATAAGAAGGGTAGGTGCATGTCAGATCAACACAGTACAACTGAATCTTCAACGGTCACGAGCCAAAATCAACCTGCTATCGCGATTGTGATTGGTGGATCAGGCTTGGTTGGACATCAGCTACTCACGCAATTGGTATCTTCGGGTCATTATCAGACAATTTATGCTGTTGTTCGTAAGTCATTTGATTTACCCATGACCACCTCAAAATCCTTATCTCAAAAAACACAGCTCCAGTGGCTCGAAATTCCTGATTTTTCTCAGATGAAATCAGTGTTGGAAAAAATTGATTTAACTAATGCTGACGCATTTAGTGCATTAGGATCGACGCTGAAGCAAGCGGGAAGTAAGGCGGCGTTCTATCAAATTGATCATGATTATAATCTGGCATTTGCTCAAATCACGCATCAACAAGGTGCAAAGCATTTGTTGCTTGTTTCGGCAATGGGAGCAGATGCCAATTCGATCATCTACTATAATCGAGTAAAGGGCGAGCTTGAGTCTGATGTTCAGCAAGTGGGTTTTGAGCGAGTTTCAATATTTCGACCTTCGCTTTTAATTGGTACTAGATCGCAAGAAACTCGATTAGCCGAGGGCTTTGCACAGAAATTATTTACCATGAGTCAGTCTGTATTGCCCGCGACATTTAGCTCAAGACCGATTGAAGCAGGTCGTGTAGCACTTGCTATGTGGCAGGTTGCACAGAAGTCTCAAGATCAAGCCACGGCTAAAGTCCACATCTATTCTAATCAAATGATGCTGCGTGAAACGTTAACTGCATCGTAAAATTTAATTTTAGTTCAATTTCGTCACAAAATATTCAAAGGAATATGTATTTATGAGCACTTCTCAAACTCTACCATTTGTCACCTGTGATTTGCTGGACGATCATCCTGATACTCAAGTTTGTAGTCCATCAATCGATGGAAAGTCCTTTCGTAATTTTGGAGGTAGAAAGGCCTTTGGCGGCGAAGTGGTGACAGTCAAATGCTTTGAGGATAATTCGAGAGTGAAAGAGTTGCTCGCAACAGAGGGTGCGGGTAAAGTGCTGGTCGTCGATGGTGGAGCGTCTATGCGTTGTGCGCTACTTGGCGATTTGATCGGTGAAAGTGCAGTGAAGAATCATTGGGCTGGTGTGATTGTTTATGGTTGTGTGCGAGATGTTGATGCGTTGGCTACGCTTGATCTTGGTGTACAAGCATTGGCGAGTATTCCTCAAAAAAGTAACCGTAAAGGTCTTGGTGAAACCAATGTGACGCTTAATTTTGGCGGATTAATGATTGAGTCAGGTATGTTTATTTATGCCGACAATAATGGAATTTTGGTATCTGATGTTTCGTTGGTTAATTGATATTGACTCATTGGTTTATACGTTGTGACGTATTGCATTAAATTGGAATTTAAGGAATAAAACGTGCATCAAATTAAAGTTTTACAATCTGTGATTAGCACTTTACTTGAAGGTGGGCGCGGCGTCACAGGAACTCCAACTCCGAAGCAGCCTGCAAAGGCGATCCAGCTCTATGATATGGAGGGATGTCCGTTTTGTCGTCGTGTTCGTGAAGTGTTGACTATGCTGAATTTGGATTTTGAAGTCTATCCTTGTCCAAAAAATGGCACACGTTTCCGTCCAGCTGCGGAAAAGATTATTCAGTCGATTGGCGGTAAAGTTCAATTTCCTTTATTGGTTGATCAAAATACAGGTGTCAAGCTTCAAGAGTCGCAAGAAATTATCGATTACCTGTTTAAAGAGTATGGTAAATCAGGCAAAACGCCAGTGAAGTGGCAGGGCTTAGCGAAACAGCCAATCGTGGGCACATTGGTGAGTGGTGCACGATTGATGCGCGGCTTAAAAGCAGATGTAACTAATGTGAGTAAACCAGCGCCAGAAACAATGCTTGAATTATGGAGTTTCGAAGGAAGTCCATTTTCTCGATTGGTGCGTGAACGTCTTTGTGAACTTGAGTTGCCTTATGTGTTGCATAATGTGGCTAAAGAGCGCTGGCAAGATATGGGACCTGCGGTATTTCGTGCAAAACCAGGTCTATATGTGCCGTTAGCGGGCGGAAAACGTGAAAAAGAGTTGCCAAAGATGCAAGGACGACTGCAAGTTCCGTATTTGGTGGATGCAAATACAGGTGTGCAGATGTTTGAGTCTAAAGATATTATTCAATATCTGAATCGTACTTATGGTTAAGTCCTGAGTTGTTTGTCATATACGAGTAGATTTTATGCGATAAAATCTACTCGATACTCATGTTTTCCCTTGCACTTCTTCGATCAGTCACCATAATACATACAGACTTGCACAGGCGGTTTTTTTGCTTGAGAAGCGGTGCGGTTTTAAGATGTGTGTGGATGTAGTTTTGTGATGGATATTTAATAATGTCGCGGTTTGCGGCAAGTTGATATAGCTGATTTTGAACGATTGTTTTAAGGCGATTTGATCGCACGAGTGATGGTTTTAGTCAAAATTTATTTAAAGTTATTTATTTAGAGTCGATAGTCAATGTTAGCTAGTATGGTCGGTGGCATCTTTGGCACCAAGAATGAACGTGAACTGAAACGGATGCGTAAAAGCGTCGATGCCATTAATGCTTTTGAGCCG
>JASLGO010000093.1 GCA_030150135.1 Aquirhabdus sp. | reverse complement strand
CGCTATTTTTCTCATAAAGCATTTAAAACAAGCCGAGCCATGCAATTTATCTTTGCTGTCATTGGTGTGATGAGTACGCAAAACGGCCCGTTATGGTGGGCTGCGCATCACCGTTATCACCATCGTCATGCGGATCAACCAGGTGATCTGCACTCACCACGTGATGGGTTTTGGTACAGCCACATGGGATGGTTTTTAAATAAGCAGAATTTCTCGACTCAAGAACATTTGGTCAAAGATTTGATCAAGTTCCCTGAACTGAGATGGTTAGATCGCCACAGTGTTTTAGTCTCGGTGATAACTGCAGCAAGTTTCTGGCTCATCGGAAGTGCGCTAGCCCATTTCTTCCCTAGCCTGAACACCAATGGAATTCAGCTTTTTGTCTGGGGATTCTTAGTATCTACTGTTCTGCTGACGCATGTCACTTTAACAATTAACTCATTTGCACATCGTTTTGGTTTCCGAAGTTATGACACTCAAGATGACAGCCGCAACAATTGGTTTTTAGCCATTTTGACTTTGGGTGAAGGTTGGCATAACAACCACCACTACTGCCCTGCCAGTGTTCGACAAGGTTTTGTATGGTGGCAAATTGATATTAGCTATTACATCTTGCGGATCATGGCGGCTATCGGTCTGGTCTGGGATCTTGTTCCTATTCCAAAGAAAGCATTTATCAATAAATATTCAGATAAAACAGTGCATCACGCTTCTCAGTAATTAGTTTATTAAGTCAATACAACAAAGAATGAAGTCAGAATCGAGTGAGGTGAAGTTGATGCGTATTGCGATTATCGGTTCAGGAATCTCAGGTTTAACAACCGCATGGCTGCTACATGAGCAACATGAGATCACAATTTTTGAAAAAAATGATTACTTTGGTGGTCATACCGATACGCACGAAGTGACAATTGATAACCAGTCTATGATGGTTGATACGGGTTTTATTGTCTTTAACGAACACAACTATCCCCTATTCTGCAACATGCTTAAAGAGCTTGGCGTCGAGTGGCAAGCAAGTGATATGAGCTTCTCGGTCAATAATCTTGTTTCAAAATTAGCTTATAACCCTAGCGGATTAATTCCATTAATCCTCAATATTAAAAATATATTTAATCCTTCTTTCCGGCGTATGTTTCATGATTTGAAACGTTTTTATGATCAAACCAGAGACATGAATATAAATTCCATTACACCTACGATCACACTGGAGCATTTTTTAGAAGAATACGGCTATAGTAAAGATTTTAGACAAGAACACCTCTACCCAATGTGTGGTGCTTTATGGTCAGCCAATACGCTTGAAGTTCCCAAACTCCCATTTAAATTTGTACTCGGATTTTTTCAAAATCATAAAATGTTGCAAATGACAGATCGCCCACAGTGGCTAACTGTAAAAGGTGGATCATCGGCATACATCAAAGCACTCAAACAACACATCAAAGCCACATGGCACAATCAAGGTGTCGTTTCTGTCAATCGAGAAACGAGTGATATTGAAATTCGAACCGCTGACGGCTCAAAACATGACTTTGATCGAGTAATCTTTGCATGTCATGCCGACCAAGCTCTCAAGCTGATGACACACACTACTGTAAGTGAAAAAAATATCTTAGGTGCGTTCCGATATAGTCCGAACAAGATGGTCTTACACACTGACGCTGGCGTCATGCCTAAAAGAAAATCCAATTGGGCAAGCTGGCAAGTCCGTGTTGATAGATCAAATACAGCTGCTATTTCCTGTGGTCCGACTTATAGTTTTACCTACTGGATGAATACATTACAAAATCTAAAAGTCAAAACACCAGTTCTTGCCACACTCAATCCAAATAGCACGATTGATCCACAAAAAATACTCGTCACGCGTCACTACGAACATCCTCAATTTGATGTCAATGCGCTTAACGCGCAATCTCTTTGGAGTGAGCTGAATGGCATCAATCGCAGTTATTTCTGCGGCGCATATTGGGGATGGGGATTCCACGAAGATGGCGCACGCAGTGCACATCGCGTTGCGCATCATTTACTTTCAGACAATCCACAAGGTTGATCCGTATGTTAAATGCCATCTCACTTGCTCATGCTCATATTCGTCATCGGCGCTACACACCGAAAGCACACGCATTTGAATATCAAATGGGTTATGTGCTGGCAAATATTGATCATCTTACAGAAGCATGCCAACACAGCCCTTTTTGGTCGTATAACCGATTCAATTTTATTAGCTTATATGACAAAGATTTGCTGGCATCGGATGGACAATCCGTTCGTGAGACACTCCGTGATGCAATTGCACTACAGCTTGGAGAATCCCTAAGCACCTCTCAACCAATTTATGTGCTGGCACTTCCTCGTTATCTAGGATTTGCCTTTAATCCTGTTAGTTTTTATTGGGTATATGACGATCAAAAGCCAACTCTGAAATTTATCGCAGCGCATATAACCAATACCCCATGGCATGAGCGTTTTTTATATTGCTTTAGCTGTAACCAATCCGAATCTAATACTTCAACTCATGCGAATCAAAATAAGCATCAAGAACCTGTATATCGTTTTTTATTCGATAAACAATTTCATGTGTCGCCATTTATGCCAATGGATCTGAAATACGATTGGCGCTTCAAACTCGATCAATCGAAAGATCCAAGTCATTCAGCAATTCATATGCAACTCAACCGTCATGGGGAATTGGTATTTGATGCGACGATGAAATTCACTCTACAACCGTTATCAACTTGGAAACAAAATCTTTTTCCGCTGATTTATCCACTACAAAGCCTAAAAATTGTCTGGGCAATTTATTGGCAAGCCTTACGAATTTTTGTGAAAAGAATTCCATTTTTCTCTCATCCAACCGTTCGTAAAGAATATCAATAGCTGGAGTTAGACATGAGCTCAATGCAACCTAAACCGTTGGTCATCAACCCACATGACAATACCTCTGCGACAACATCTGAGAAATTACCGTCATGGCTCAATCATCTTAAAGACCTTGATGGTGGTGTAATTTATTTAACAGGTGTTGTCGATGGCACTTTAGGGCAACCTAATGCATTAGTGACGGATCAACTTCAATGCACGATCGCAGTTCACGATATGAACTTCTTTCGTCTAATAATGCAGCAAGGCAGCTTAGGTGCTGCTGAATCATATATCAACGGCGAATGGGAAACCGATGACTTAGTGATCTTAATTAGGATTATGGTTCGAAATCGTCATCGTCTGGATAAAGTTGATAATTCATTGTTTGCACGCATTAGCCAAACCATATTGCGTATATGGTATGCCATAAATCGCAATAATAAAGATGGCAGCAAACGCAATATCGCAGCACACTACGATCTGAGTAATGATTTCTTCAAACTATTCCTTGATGAAAATTTAATGTATTCCAGTGCGGTGTATCAATCGCCTGCACAATCACTCGAAGATGCATCGAATCATAAATTAGCATTGATTTGTGATCACTTAAAACTCAGTGCAAAAGACCATGTCATCGAAATTGGTACAGGCTGGGGCGGTTTTGCAATCTACGCTGCACTGCATTATGGGTGTAAAGTCACCACAACGACGATCTCTAAAGAACAGTACAACGAAGCCTGCCAACGTGTTGAGGCAGCTGGGCTCTCACATAAAATCCAAGTTCTTTTGCATGATTATCGTGATCTAACAGGAACCTATGACAAATTAGTATCGATAGAAATGATTGAGGCCGTTGGACATCAATATCTATCTCAATATTTCGCAACTTGCCAACGCCTGCTAAAACCTAATGGTCTTGGATTAATTCAGGCAATCACTATCGAAGATACACGCTACAAAACCGCCCTCAATTCTGTAGATTTTATTAAGCGCTATATCTTTCCTGGCAGTTTTATTCCTTGCAACTCGCTCATGATCAATACTGCTGCTGAACAAGGTTTAAAACTCAAACACCTCTCTGATATTGGTCAAAGCTATGCCCTGACATTACACGAATGGCGTAAACGCTTTTTAGAAAAACTGCCGCAAGTACAAGACATGGGTTTTGATCCTCGTTTTATTCGGATGTGGGATTTTTATCTCTGCTATTGCGAAGGCGGATTTCTCGAAGGCGCAATTAGCGATGTCCATTTACTGTTTGAAAATAGCATGCGAATCGACTAATCAATAAGCTCAGGATATCCAACTATGCTCAATCTGCATACATTATGGTCATTGTTATCGATTAATCTCGGACTCATGACAGTCGCATTTGTGATCAATCAAAAGACCAAACGCGCTGGTATTGTTGACGTAATGTGGAGTTTTTGCATTTTGGTGAATAGTGTTTATTGTGCATTCATTCATCAACAAGGAGATGGTTGGACACGCCTCGCCATTGGCATGATTGGATTTTTATGGTTTGGGCGTTTGGGGCTACATTTACTGACGCGATATCTACATGAACGCAAGGAAGACGGCCGTTATGCCAACATGCGTGCAGCATCTGGAAAATTTGAAACTGTCGTATTTTTAATTTTCTTCATTTTCCAAGCAGGATTGGCACTGTTATTCAGTATTCCAATGTGGTGGCTCACACAAATTCCGACCAGTGAATGGAGTCAATATCATCACATCATCTTAATAGGCGCAGGTCTATGGCTAATCATTGCGCTTTGGGGCGAAACGACTGCAGATCAACAACTTGCAAACTTCAGACAGTCAGCACAAAACCATGGCAAAACCATGCGCACAGGTTTATGGGCTTACTCGCGTCATCCAAACTATTTTTTTGAATGGTTACATTGGTTTGTTTATCCAATGATTGGCATAGAAGCTGGACTTTATGGATTATGGCTTTATCCAGTTTTGATGTTTTTATTTTTGTATTACGTCACAGGTATTCCTTTTACTGAAAAACAGGCACTACTCAGTCGCGGTGATGACTATCGCTTATATCAACAACAAACCTCTCTATTTTTTCCTCGGAGTCCACGTAAATGAACCAACCTCTCTCGATTACGATTGCTGAAAGTCCGTGGCTTCCTGATTCGATTGCACGTGCTGGAATTCGCCGCCTATGTCAAAAACGCCTCAAACAAGAATACCTCGATGATGTCGAGTCAGCATCAAAGCACTATCAGCAAGTCTTACATGACCTCAGAAACAGCAAATTGGCGATAGAAACTGATAAAGCTAATGAACAACATTACGAGTTACCCACAGCGTTTTTTCAAGCAGTTCTTGGACCTAGACTCAAATATAGTGCAAGCTTCTTTGCTGACGGCGACGACCTCGCTGCTGCAGAAAATCGTAGTCTACAGATCTACTCTGAACGAGCAAAATTAAACGATGGGCAACATATCCTTGAACTCGGATGTGGTTGGGGTTCATTCACCTTATGGATGGCAGAACAATATCCAAATGCAAAGATTACGGCCGTTTCAAACTCGAACTCGCAACGCCTGCATATCATGGCGCAAGCAGAAGCCAAAGGCTTTAATAATGTCAATGTCATTACCCAAGACGTCAATCAACTCACACTTGCTGAATCGTCATTCGATCGCGTAGTTTCTGTTGAAATGTTTGAGCATGTCCGTAACTACGCACAATTATTTAAAAATATTGCACACTGGTTAAAATCTGATGGTCTATTGTGGTGCCATATTTTTTGTCATCGTTTTTTACAATATCCATTTGAAGTTCAAGAAGAAGATGATTGGATGTCCGCTCATTTTTTTACGGGTGGCTTAATGCCTGCGATCAGTACATTTAGCCATTTTCAAGATGACTTACGGCTTGAACATGAATGGCAATGGTCTGGTCAACATTACGAAAAAACCGCTAATGCTTGGCTGGCAAATATGGATAAAAGCCAACAGCAACTCGCTCCGATATTTGAACAAATCTATGGCAAAGATGCACGCATCTGGTGGCAACGCTGGCGTTTATTTTTTATGGCATGTGCGGAATTATTCGGCTATGAGGAAGGCAATCAATGGCTGGTAGGACATTACCGTTTTTCTAAACGATAAAAACTTGGCAGGAATCAATGTTAGGATTAGACGAAATGTTAGGATTAGATTAGACGAGAAGAAATGATTGATCTCATCTATTTAATATTAACCAAAAATAATCATGGTGGCTAAGTGAAGCAGCGATTAAAAGACTTATCCCCTCAACACCTTCAAAGTAAACGTCCGATTTCTATGATGTTTAGTCAATACTATTGGCTACAAATCGGTCTAATTGCATTTGCTGTTATTTTTGGTTTGACCTGTAGCGGATTTATTATCAAGCAATTATTGCTTAAAACGGCACTAGAACAAGAAGCTACTCATTACTGGACACGCTACGACAAAGATCATGATGCCGCTCTGCCCGACACCAAAAATCTATACGGTTATCGTTGGCAAAATACTCGCCCTGACTTCCTTAAATCATTAAAACTTGAACATGGTGTACATCGACTGATTGTCGATGGTAACGATCGAGTCACAATGTACGACGAGCATGATGGTAATAAACTCCTTCTCGTTTTTGGCGAAAGTAATGTCAATCGACTCATCTTGTTATTTGGGCTTGCGCCACTCATGTTCAGTTTGATTCTGCTATACAGCGTACTTTGGTTTATCAACCGCAAAGCACACCGTCACTTATCACCAGTCACGCAACTCGCACAAGCGATCCAAAACATTGATTTACATCAGCCAAAACTCAACAAACATCCGTTTAAGCAGATCCAGACGCGAGGCAATCTAGAAGCTGAAGAGCTCCAATTGGCCTTACAGATTTATCATCAAACGTTGATTGAATTTATTGAACGTGAACAGCAATTTACAGCAGAAGTCAGTCATGAATTACGCACACCGTTATCTGTTATTAAAGGCGGACTGGAGCTTTTACAATATAAATTTCCAGAGCAAGCAGCTATTCCCAGAATGCAGAACATGGTCATTGATATGCAATTGCTCATGGATACATTGCTGACGATTGCGCGCCAAGGAAGTACACCTTTACCAACCAGCCCAGTTGACTTAGCCATTAGCATCCGACAAATCTGTGTGGACATGCAGGATATTTTTACAGCACGAGGCATGGATTATGATATTCAAGCGTTAGCTGATAATACACCTTTGGCAAATCCAGCAACCGTCACGATGATTTTTGGCAATATCATTCGCAATGCGCTCAACTACTCTCAGGGCAAACGGGTTTCAATCTTGATCGATGCACATCGAATCGTTATCGAAGATGATGGGGTAGGACTATCTCCAGCAGCACTGGATGCACTTCAGCAACACGGTGAAACCAGTCATATCGAATCACATCGAGGACATGGCATTGGACTCAAATTGGTGAAACGCCTGTGCAATATGAGTGGCTGGGAAATTGAATTGATGAATAAATCAAATATCAAATCAAATCAAGCAGCACAGAAAAAAGTAGAAGGACTTGCTGTAGTTATTTATACCAGTTAACGAATCAATGAAGACTACAAATCAACATGATCAATCTGTGCAGTGTTCATGAGATCTAACTTCAACCCCACACCTGCAATAGTATGAATCAGCTTTTGCACAAAAGGTTTATCGATCGCTTTACGAAGATTGTAGATATGACTACGCAGCGCATCACTGTCTGGCATCTCATCGCCCCAAAGCTCTAGCTCCATCATTTGTCGACTAACAACCTGTGGCGACTGACGCATCAGTAATGTTAATAATTTAAATTGAATAGGTGCTAACTCAATTTTAACGCCTGCGCGTGTCACACTATTTTTATGCACCTCAACAATAAGATCACCAACGATTAGATTAGTATGTCCAACTAATCCTTTCGAACGCTTAATTTGTGCTTTAATTCGCGCAACAAGTTCTTTTAATTCGAACGGTTTGACTAAATAATCATCCGTTCCAGAGTCAAAACCTTCCAACTTATCATCCAGCGTATCACGCGCTGTGAGCATAATAATCGGCAGACCTAATCCTAAACTTTGGCGGATATAGCGACAAACTTCGTAACCTGTGCCATCAGGTAGATTAATATCCAATACAACGCAATGATATGAATTTTCACGAAGTAATTGCTTCGCAGACTGGCAATGATAGGCATAATCCACAGTCATTCCATTTAACTCTAAAAATTCTCCAACCGTTGCGGCTAAAGGTAAATGATCTTCCACCAAAAGAATTACGTTGGATACAGACTGCATAAGATCATTCCTTTATTAAACAGATGCAAATTTTCAGCTGGAAATCGGCAACATTTTTTTCTTTATTGTGCCTGCTTAATCGGTAATAGCCAACGGTATACACCGCCAATAACAGGTAGTTGGCGATATAAGCCGTTATTAGAATCCCAATAATCTTGCTGAAAAATGATTTTTCCTTGCGCATTCATTTTAAGCTGAGAAATTCCAAAAGAAGACATTGATTTTTCGCTGCCTAAGATTTTCAATGTATAGTCCATCTTCCAATGTACATAAACACTATCATCAGCAACGAACGCATGTTTCAGCTCAACATGTGAATGTGTCACGGTTTGATTCATGCCCTGAAAATGATCAATCATATCTACATAGTGATGGTAAATACTCAGCGTATCATTGGCATAAAGATCATCTGCAAATAGATCACGCGTCAGTTGCATAAAGTCTGGCTGTCCAATGTGATTAAAAGTATTTACAAACCGTCCTGCCAACGCATCCGCCATCACTTGAGTCTGTAAGACACCATGAATTTGTTGATCACCTCTCTCATATGCTGTTGTATAGGACGTATCAATCGAGTGACAGCCTGTTAAACCAAGGCCAACAGCACAGCAAATGAATACCGATTTGAGTTGGGTTTGTTGAAAAATAGTCATGAAAAGACTCCTCGGCATTTTGTATTTTTATTCTCCACTCATGCCAGTGAAATCTATGTGAATTTTTATTTTTATCTGATTGCGATAAGATCCAGTCAAAAAACAACCATCTCAAATCACATCAGCATTCTCAGTAGTTCCACGTGTTCCACTTCTAGTTATCCACAACCTTACCCGCAGGCTTTGGGGGTAACTTTCCCCTTGGCGTTTCTGATCATATTCAGCAATCATCAAACTTAATCTTGTTGCGATGCATTGATAATGAGTGCTAGATTAATCTCTCTTTTTTCAAAGAGATC
>JASLGO010000081.1 GCA_030150135.1 Aquirhabdus sp. | reverse complement strand
CCGTTTAAATGGTCGTCCAACGCCGAATCTTGCTGCTTTTGCTGTTGCACAAAAAACCTTACCTAAGAAAGGTGTGGTTGAGGTGATTGTGATACGAGATAAGATTCCACGTCGAGCAGGTTTAAGAATCGAATAACTGATGGATTCTTTCATTTAACTCATGTTGTAAATGACACGTTGCTTGAAAAAGTAACGTGTTTTTTATGTGTGTGCTTTGAAGTCTTCCCCATTAGGGGGAAGATTTAGAAGAGGGGCTTTTGATTTTAACTGAAAACCATCCCCATCCCGACCTTCCTCTTGAAGGCGTGGGCATCTACACAAATTTTAATAGTTTGACTTTGCAGATGCTTTCAAATCTCCCCTTACCCCTCTTTTTCTAAAGAGGGGTAAAAGCTCCTTCCTTTAGAAAAGGAAGGTCGGGATGGATTTTACAGGCATACGATAAATAAACCTCAGAAGATGTGTAGATACCTATGCCCTTATGGGGAAGGAGATAAGCATTCTTTGTGTTGTATGAATGTGTTTTTCAGTTAGACTAAAGCACATGTATTTGTCAAAACAATCAGGATGTTTACGTCGTGACATTAAGTCCAAGCAATTTATTTTCAACATCTTCCGAATCACAGTCATCGCGTTCTGATGTTGCTGTAGTGAATACATTACTACAAACTGCACATCCAAGAATTGAAGCAACATTAGTTGCTTTACGCCACATTATTTTAGATAAACCTGAACAGATTAAATTGTCTTTGACGTGTCTATTGGCAGGTGGGCATTTGTTGTTGCAGGATTTACCAGGAATGGGCAAAACCACGCTCGCTGAAAGTTTGGCACGTGGGTTGGGGCTGACTTATCGTCGTGTCCAATTTACCAGCGATATGTTGCCGTCTGATATTTTGGGTTTTTCCATTTTTAATCCAGAAAAACAAAATTTTGAATTTCGCGCAGGGCCAGTATTTACCCAAGTGTTATTGGCGGATGAGATCAATCGTACAAGCCCTAAAACGCAAAGTGCGCTGCTCGAAGCGATGGAAGAACGCCAAGTTTCTCAAGATGGTCAAACGCGTGCTTTGCCTGAGCCGTTTTTTGTCATTGCGACACAGAATCCTTTTCAACAAGCGGGGACATATCCGCTGCCTGAGTCGCAACTGGATCGTTTTTTAATGTGTTTGTCTTTGGGTTATCCCTCTGAGCAAGCTGAACGGGATTTGTTGCTTGGATTGGATCGCAGACAAATGCTGGCTCAAATGCAACCGTTACTTGATCAAACTACATTGCTTGAGTGGCAAGCGAGCTTGCATCAAGTTCATCTTGCATCTCCTGTGCTGGATTATCTTCAGCGTTTAGTGGCAAAAACACGTGAGTCTCGTCAGCATGTCGGATTGTCTACTCGTGGAGTTCTGGCTTTGAAACGTGCAGCGCAAGCCTATGCGTTTGTAGCGGGGCGTAGTTATGTGGTTCCAGAGGATATTCAAGCTGTTTTTGCTGCGGTTGCTGATCATCGTTTAGGCGGATTAGTCGATGGAACATCACCTGCACAGCAGGTTTTAAAGCAAGTTGCTGTCGTGGTTTGATTGTCATCTATGAATTCATTGTCCACGAATTAAATTTAAGTCAATCAAGTAAACGGATTTCTGATGACTACTCAAACATTCCAAGATTGGTTGCAAAAACCGTTTCAAAAAAGAATCCGAGATTGGCAGAATCGACGTTTGCCTCCAGTTAAACAAGTGCGCCTGACACAACGACAAGTTTTTATCTTTTTAAGTCGGGAAGGTGGATTATATGCATTGATGATGCTGGCTATTTTTATTGCTGGGATCAATTATGCCAATAATCTGGTGCTGGGCTTATGTTTTTTTCTTGGCAGTGTGCTGGTCGTTGTTTTGCATCATACTTTTAATAATTTATCAGGTTTATTGCTTGAAGCGATTGATGCATCAGACAGTGAGGCTGGAGCATATACTCACTATCGAATCAGAATGACGCCTAAAGGTCGGCAGATTGCTTGTCAGATCAAGCTGGAATGGGACGATCAAGTTCATATTCTTCCCGTATTAGATCGTGCAACGCTGATGACCGTTCAGTTAAAAACACCAACACGAGGTAAGTTTTTACCACCACGACTTAAGATCTCGACGGTTTATCCATTGGGTATATTGCGTGCTTGGACGTATGTGCGATTTAGTGAGCCTGCATGGGTATCGCCTTTGCCCATAGAAGGTATCCTCAATGGACAAAGGACGCTTAGCAATGATGACGATGAGTCCGTCTTACGTGTTGCGGGTCAAGATGAGTTTGATGACTTGCGAACTTTTATTGAGGGGGAGTCGTTGGCGCATGTGTCGTGGGCGCATTTGGCGCGAGGGCAAGGGACTTTGACGAAACGTTTTTCAGATCCGTGCGGGCGCGAACAATTACTCGATTATAATGCAATGCATGGTTCTCATGAGCTGCGCTTATCGCAGTTAGCATATTGGGTGAAACGTTTGACTGAGGAGCAGGTTTCATTTGAATTAAAAGTACGTCATCAATCATTACCCGTAGGACAAGGACTCCTTCACCAAAAAGCGGCATTGCGTTTGTTGGCGGAGGTGGAGTGATGCGTTTATCTATGCATTTGTCAGCGCGTAATGCATTGATGCTGACGCAGCTCATGGTTGTTTTACCGCATGTCGGGCATTTGCCGTCTTGGCTTACAGTCTTGTCGATTTTTGTGGTGTTGTCACAATTAACATGGGTTCATCAAAGAGTCTTTGGCATAACGAAGCCAAACCAACAAAATCTACGTCAAAAGATCGTACAAGGTGTTGTATTTCTAGGCGGGATGTTTGGCATTTTTCAGTCTTATCATACGTTTGTGGGTGTAGATGCAGGAACGGCTTTTTTGATGATCTGTTTGCTGGGCAAGCTTTTTGAGGTGAATGCTTGGCGGGATATCTATGTTGTGCTGACGTTCGATTTATTTATTACAGCCGCTCAGTTTTTGTTTGATCAGGATTTAATGACAGCGATTTGGGCGACTTGTACGACGCTGGCTATTTTATTTGCGATGGCTAAACAAAATACGCCGAGTCATGAACAGCTAGAGTCTCAGCAGGAATCCTTTGTTCAAGAAAATGTTGTTGAACAGAGTCAACGTTTAATGAACTACCGAAGTGGTAGGGTTCTGGCATTGATCATGATGCAAGCTGTTCCATTAATGGTTATTTTATTTATATTTTTTCCTCGTATGCCACCGCTTTGGACGCTTCATCTTGATCAAGGGCGCTCACAAACGGGTATTAGTGATTCGATGTCGCCTGGTGATATTGCTGATCTGAGTCAGTCCAGTGAGTTGGCGTTTCGTGCGGTTTTTGCTGATGGTCAGATTCCATCGAGATCTGAATTGTATTGGCGTGGCTTGGTTTTAGGGACTTTTGATGGACGGACTTGGCGACCAACTTCAGACCCACGATTAAAAATGATTGCAATGGGGGCAGCGCCTATTCCTCTGTGGGCGATTCAGGGTATTGATTTAGTTAAAAAAGAACCTAAGCAATATCAGCTAATCATGGAGCCAACACAACAGCCGTGGTTATTTGCACTGAATTTGCCATTTAGTGTGGATGCTCAAGCGGGCTTGACGCGTGAATACATCTTGCGAGCCCATGATGATATTGCATTTCAAACGACGTTTCAGGTGTATCAGTTTGATGCTAACAAGATTGATGCGGAATTACCTGATTGGTTAGCTCAAGATACATTGAAGTTACCAAGCGGAACAAATCCAAAAGCCCGCGCATTTGCAACGCAGCTTTTTGCACAAGTACAACACAATCCCGAAGCGTATGCCAATGCCGTGATGTCGTGGTATCAGCATGAGCATTTTATCTATACCTTGAAACCGCCAAAGTTAGATGGTGATCGGATTGATCAGTTTTTATTTAGTACCAAACAGGGTTTCTGCGAGCATTATGCATCGTCCTTTACTTTTCTAATGCGTGCTGCTGGCGTGCCAGCGCGTGTTGTCGTCGGTTACCAAGGCGGTCAGCTTGGACGTGATGGTAAGTCGCTAGAAATTAGACAAATGGATGCACATGCGTGGAGTGAGATCTGGCTGGCTGGGCGTGGTTGGGTACGGTTTGATCCTACGGCAATGGTTGCGCCAGCGCGAGTGAGGGAAGGGATGGATGCACTGACTGCTCAAGATCCTACAATGTTTGGTAATGGTTTGGCAGGTAGTTTGCGATATAACCAGTTCCGCATGCTTGGGCGGATGAGAGCGTGGGTAGATTATGCCAAATATGAATGGCAACAGAAGGTTGTTGGCTTCGATCAACAGAATCAAGAAAACTTCTTATTTAAGATGTTTGGCTTCCGTTCGCAGATAATGCAAGTCTGGATTATGTTTTGTGCGTTTGCCACTGTGCTGGTCGCTGTGGTTGGGATAATGTGGTGGCGCCGCAGACCTGTTTGGCATCCTTTGGATGCGCCTCTCATTCGATTATCTAAACGTTTAGAAAAACAAAATTTAGCACGAGAGCTAAACGAGGGAGTATTACATTGGCTTGCTCGCCTTGAGCGTATTCCTCGTTATCAAGCGCAATCAAAGACGCTTGCGGAACTTTATAGTCAGGCACGATATGCAAATGATGGAGGTGATGTGAAAGTTGCGCAGAAAGCACTTTGGCGAATGGTGAAAGGGTGGCATATTCATCGGAAATGATTGATAAGTCATCACCAGTGTTTAAAAAATTACCATTCGATAGAGTGAGAGTGTAAATAATTTAATTATCTATTGCGCACGGCGTTAAACTTGCCTAAAATCTCGCTCCAGAACAGGCGTATAGCTCAGTTGGTTAGAGCACCACCTTGACATGGTGGGGGTCGCTAGTTCGAGTCTAGTTACGCCTACCAAATTTGGTAGAAAATGCCTAAATGAAAAGCCATTTAACATTAAGTTGTTAAGTGGCTTTTTCGTTTTTTTAGTTCGTATTTTAGACTCATCGTATTTCTTATTATCCCTACAGATTACCAGTTTTCAGGTATTTACTCTGTGTAGTTGCATAACTACATTGGATGTTTCGACGCCTAATGAATCAGACCGCGATCAGAACGGTTTCTTAAGCAGGCGCAAATAATTACATTCAGTGGGT
Source organism: Aquirhabdus sp. (assembly GCA_030150135.1). Classification (GTDB taxonomy): domain Bacteria; phylum Pseudomonadota; class Gammaproteobacteria; order Pseudomonadales; family Moraxellaceae; genus Aquirhabdus. The sequence goes on along the minus strand of JASLGO010000081.1, from coordinate 10,061 downwards.
TAATACGGGGAATACAAAATCATGAACAAAATCTACCGAGTCATCTGGAATCAGGCTCATCGTACATGGGTTGCTGTGTCGGAGATCACGAAGGCATGTGGGAAAAACACACATTCTAGTAATCAGAAAAACTTAAAAACAACTTTCGAATCTAATATTCAACAAGAATCTATAGGTCACTTAAACAAAATAATGGTTGGGGTGCTTTTAGTAGTAGCATTTGACGGCAGTGCTATCGCCGTCACAGGTGGTACAGGGAGCGGAGCATCGACAACGAATGTGACCCAAGCAAACGGTGGTAATATCGCAAGTGGATCAGGAAGCAGTGCGGGAAACTCTGGTAGTGGTGGCGGCGGAAGTTCGGGTGGTAGTGGTGGTTCTGGGGGGCTAGGTGGTACTGGAAATTTTGTTTTTGGAAGTGGTACAGCAGGAAATGGCGGTAATGGCGGTAATGGTGACTCGAGTGGTACGGGTGGTACGGGTGGTTTAGGACGTACTGGAAATTTTGTTTTTGGAGGTGGTACAGCAGGAAATGGTGGTAATGGCGGCAATGGTAATTCGGGTGGGACGGGCGGTACAGGTGGTTTAGGTGGTACTGGAAATTTTGTTTTTGGAGGTGGTACAGCAGGAAATGGTGGTACTGGCGGCACAGGGTCGGCTGGTGGCATTGGTGGTACTGGTGGTACTGGCGGATCTCAGAATCTGGCGATAGCGGGGGGATCCGCAGGAAACGGTGCTAGTGGTCAAGATAAATGTTGTGGTAGCCCAGGGTTTGTTGTTGGTGGTGGCAGTGGTAATAGTGGTGGTAATAATAATATCGCTGTAGGTCAGCAAAGCCATGCTGGGAATGGCACAAATGGAAATATTGCTATCGGTAGTTCTGGCTCAATAAGTACAAATGCAAATGGTGGCAATGCTATTGCTATTGGAACAGGCGCTAATGCAAGCAATGCCAACGATATAGCACTCGGTGCAGGCAGCACCACCGCTGCGCCGCATACCATTGGTAGTTATGGTTTCGGTACAGCTCAAGCCACGTCAGACACTAATGGAGTCGTCTCTATCGGTTCAAGCGCACATGAACGTCAAATCCAAAACGTCGCAGCAGGAACAGTTACAGCCACAAGTACAGATGCCATTAATGGTTCACAACTCTACAACACCAACCAAATCGTCACAGCGGTCTCTACAGGTCTAAGTAGCGTATCTAGTGGATTAAGTGATACGAATACGACTGTATCATCAATCAGTAGCGGTTTAAGTGATACCAATAGTGCGGTATCTTCAATCAGCAGCGATTTAAGTAATACAAACACCGTTGTATCTTCTATCTCTACAGGTTTGGGCAATGTCTCTAGCGGATTAAGTGATACGAATACTACGGTATCATCGGTCAGTAATGGGTTAAGTAATACAAATACAGCAGTATCATCAGTTTCGACAGGTTTGGGAAATGTATCCAGTGGCTTGAGTGCTACAAATACTGCGGTATCTTCTGTATCCACAGGTTTAGGTAATGTCTCTAGCAGTTTAAGTACGTTATCTGGCACAGTGGTTAATTCAGCTTCAACAATCTCTGCGATTTCTACTGGTCTCAATACGACAAATACAGCAGTATCGTCAGTTTCGACAGGCTTAGGCAATGTATCTAGTGGCTTGAGTACCACCAACACTGCAGTGTCTGCAATCAGTAGTGGATTGAGCACAACGAATACCGTTATATCGTCTATTTCGACTGGGTTGGGTAATGTTTCCAGTGGTTTAAGTACCACCAACACTGCTGTTTCTTCAATCAGTAGCGGGTTAAATAAAGCAGGGATTCTAGGGGGGGATGCATCAGGTGCAAATGCAATCGCACTGGGTGTGAATGCACAAGCAGCAGGTAGCTATTCTGTTGCTATTGGCAACAATGCCAGGGCAACTGGTGGTCAAGCCGTATCGATTGGTAACTCAAACCATGCAAATGGCAATGGTGCAGTCGCAATTGGTGATCCGAATATTGCCAATGGCACAGGAGCAATTGCAGTCGGTGCGAATAACACTGCAACACTAGATGGCACAGCAACTGGAGGCACAGCAAACGGCGCAGTTGCGCTGGGTAATGCCAACATTGCAGCGGGACAAGGATCAGTCGCGCTCGGTAATACATCACAAGCACGCAATGCGGGCTCCATTGCATTGGGTAATACAGCTGTTGTGAGTACTACTGCTACACAAGGTGTGGCAGTAGGTTCTGGCTCTCAAGTGACCTCTGCAAACGCTGTTGCTCTTGGCGCAAACTCTGTAGCAGATCGTTCTAATACGGTTTCAGTTGGCTCGGCAGGTAATGCACGACAAATTACCAATGTCGCAGCAGGAACCCAAGGTACTGATGCGGTTAACCTCAATCAATTAAATGCCGCAACATCAACTCTGGGTTACCAAATGGATCAGGTTCGTCAGTTTGCTGCCCAAGGAATTGCACAGGCTGCATCAATTCCAGCAATTCCGACTTTGGCGGTCGGACATCGGTGGATTGGTATTGCTGGTGCTAATTATGCTGGACAATCTGCGGTTGGAGTTGCTGCAGGCTATCAGGTCACTGAACACTTAAATATAGGCGCAGGTGTTTCTGAGTCTAATAGCAGTTATACATTGTCAAAAATACAGGCAGGATTTGAGTGGTAAGCAAAGCGAAATTTTAAAAAGTTCTATGAAAAATCTGATGCACTCAACCGCATCAGATTTTTTTATAAGGAATAAGTTGTGTTGGGTTAGTGCAATAGGCCAAAGTGTATTGCACTAATTTTATTAAAAATAATCAAAAAATATTCATCAATTTCATATTGATTTGATTATCATTTCTAAATCCATTTTGAACTTTAATATCTCGACCGTAAGTTAGAATCATCTGATTCTTTTGTGACAGCCATAACCCAGTTCCTACCCAAAATTTACTTTCCGTATAGGCAGCAGTTGACACGCCATTTTGCTTCGTCGAACCTTCATCCGTATAAGAAATCCCTGCACGAATGTCTGTTGCTGGTGACAGAAAATAACGTGCATTGGTTTGTACTTGATATCCCATTTTTTGAGATAAAGTTCCGCCGCCAACGGCGTCACGATTGTCACCATAAACTGTTGTGTCGGCTGCAATATCCCATGCGACTTTTGGCGTGAGATGCGTCGAAAAAGCAACCTGAAACGTACCCCAATAGCGATTTTCACCCAAATTCACTGCTCTTTGACTGCTATAGCTCCCTGCGGGTAGATATAGAAATGGTGCGATTGCTAAATAGGTCTGTTTTTGCGGATTGTTGATGAGCCAAACTGGCATGCCTAGGATGGGGTAACCCAAGCCATTGTCTGTACCAAGCGAGTTGCCAGCTACAGTTCCAGAGATATGACCAAACGGCAAAAGAATTAAAGGCACAGCGAGCATGCCGTTAATGTCTATGTAGTGTTCAAGGTTAAGGATGCCGATTTCGGTGTGGAGTCTATTTCTTCCTGGAACACTGCTATCACCACTATATAAATGATCAGACAGACCGTTTTTTAGGTAAAGATTAACAATTGTTGTTCCAGCAGGTGCTGGATCGTAGTCCCCCGCATTAAGATCAATTGCCTGTGCATACGACGAAACCATCATACTAATCAATAGTGCTAAACGCAGGTTCAATTTATGAACATCCATATCTTGTAATTCCCCAGTATTAAGTTTTTTTAATGAATTGAGTTTATTACATTAAGTGTGTGTTACGCCACATTTCTATTTGAAAAAACTGAGCATAAAATTATGCAGAATAAGTTAATATAAATGTTAGATCAGATGCATACATAACTAACTCCTTCTTCTCGACGCGAATCAGAAGGATTGATGCGTTTGAATGAAAATTGAATTGGGGATGTGATGCCGCTGAAATCTGATGTGATTCAAGTCTGTTTGAGTCCCGCACTCATCTTGGAGGATGATCCTGCGCTGCAATTACGGTTATCCCATTTATTATGTCAGTCAGGTGTGGCAGAAGCAGATATTTATGTCGCAGGAAGTCTGGCGGAGGCAACATCGATTCTCCAATTGCACAGGATCAGTTTTGCGCTAATCGATATTGCGCTGCCAGATGGAAATGGCATTGAATTTATCCAGCGACTCAAATCCGAATACCCTCAGATAGAAGGATTGATTATTTCAGCTTGGGGTACTGAGGATTTAATTTTGGCGGCATTGCGTGCTGGTGCAATTGGTTATTTGCTCAAAGAGCGAGAGGATGATGAGCTTCTCAGTGCATTACGTAGTATCCAGCGTGGTGGGTCTCCTATAGATCCATTTATTGCACGACGCATATTGAGTCATGCTTTGAACAATACATCCCCAACTTCATCATCACTGACATCAGAGACATCAGAGACATTTGCTCATTCACCTTTGCATGATTGTAGTTCGTTATCACAACACGATTCTTCACAAAATAATTCGTCACAACATGATTATTCACACCATAACAATCAATCATCTCGGCTCAGCGGTCGTGAAACAGAAATTCTGCAGTATGTTGCCACGGGGATGAGTAATCGTGAAATTGCAGAGACTTTAAACCTATCAAGGTTGACTATTGAATGCCATATCAAGAATATTTATCGCAAACTCGAAGTTGCTTCTCGAACACAAGCCATACATCAAGCACGACTACGCGGCTTATTATCTGGACTGCATGTGTAGTTTTTGCATTATTTAGCCTCATTCCTTTTGCATTAGCCAAAGACTTAAACCCCGCAGTAAATCCAGCATTAACATCATTCACTGTTTCTGCAGTCCGTGCAGATTGGCAGAGCAAAGAGCCGCCTAGTCGGGGTTGGGTCCCTGTTTCACTTCCTGATTTATGGACGACTCGCTGGCCAACGTTTGATGGGGTAGTCTGGTACAAAATGACGTGGAATCAGCCAGCGCCTGTTGTGCCAACAGGAATAATGTACAACTATGTCAATATGACTGGTGCGGTCTATCTGAATGGTTCGATCCTTCATCAGGATAAAAGTTTAGTTGAACCGTTAACCCGTGCATGGAATACTCCTCATTATTGGATATTGTCAGCACCACAACTCCATGTTGGTGAAAACACATTATTGATACGGATATCAGGACTGTCGGCTTTTCAGCCTGGATTGGGAACAATATCGTTTGGAACGCCAAAGCAGATCGAAGCAGCGTATGAGCATGAATATTTCATACGCCAAACGCTTCCCTTGATTAGTTTGACGGTGAGTGCAACGTTGGGATGTTTCTTTATCGCATTTTGGCTATTACGGCGGCGTGAAACAGCAAACGGATGGTTTGCATTAATGTCGTTCAGCTGGGTCTGTTATGGCTTCAATCAGATAGCGACAAGCCCGTGGCCGTTTAATAATAATTATGTGTTTGAAGCCTTTAATACAGCGGCGTTGATGGTATTCAGTGGTTCTTTTGCACTGTTTATTCTTCGTTTTTTTAATCGTCGAATGTTTTATTTTGAACGCTGTATGAAATTCTATGTAATTTTGGGTGTCTGTGTATTATTCCTGATGCCTAATCACTATTTAGAGGCTGGTCGAACGATTTTTTCTGTACTTGATGGCTTTGTGATTCTTGGTAACTGTTTATTATTTTTATTTTTGGCATGGCAGAGTCGCCAAGAAGAACATCTACTACTTGCAGCTTTTGTACTCATTACGATTGCAGCAGATGTTCATGATGTACTGGTATTTGTCAATATTATTCCGAGTAACATGTATTACGCCACTTTGGCATCCAACTTTTTGTTAGTCGGGATGGCTTTGGTATTAGCATGGCGTTTTACGGGTAATTTAAAGCGGATCGAAAATTTTAATAATGAATTACAGCTTGAGGTGAATGCAGCAAAAACAGATTTGACCAATACTTTACAACGTCAACATGAGCTTGAAATCACCCATGCACGTATGAATGAGCGCTTAAATCTTGTTCGTGATTTACATGATGGATTAGGTGGGACTCTGGTTGGTGGGATCGCAGCGATTGAAACAGCATCAGGAGAAATATCACGCCAACATTACGCCAACATTCTAAAAGAAGTTCGAGATGATTTACGGTTGATTATTGAAACAGCGTCGAGTAATCCACTCAAAGAAGTTGTCTTTCTCGATCAATTGATTCCTCTGCGGCATCGTATGACGATGTTGCTTGATGATCATGATATTCGCTGTATTTGGAGGATTGAAGGCATTGATCAATTACATCTCAGTACTACGCAGAGCCTTGATTTGTTGAGATTCATTCAAGAGGCTTTAACCAACGTTCTAAAGCATAGTCATGCTTCAAGTGTGGATATTGTTCTCGGTTATGATGGAAAGGTAATGTCATTAAGTATTGTGGATGACGGTATGGGTATGACAATGACTCAATCTGGGGGTACTGGTTTGCACAGTATGCAAGCAAGGGCTAAACGATTGGGATCAGAAATGCACATTGAGTCCAGACAGGGGCGGACGGTTATTGGTTTGACTGCGATTGCAATCGAGCCAATATGTTGAATCTAAAAAGCCACTTAACAACTTCATGTTAAGTGGCTTTTTTTTATGATGCTATGAAAAAAGATTTATTCATCGTGCATTGGACATTCAAAGCTGGTTGGATTTTGCTGACAGCGAACTTTTTTGAGAATACCAAGCATTCGTTTGTTGTAAGTTCCTTCCTTCGCGAGATCAAGTCGTACTTGACGGAACAGTTTGTCGTATACGAGTTTGTCATTAGTAGGAAGTTCCATCCAGTATTTTGGATCAATACTGCTTTCCATTTTTTTCACTGATTTCATTTGATTGGTGAGCTGTCCTGCCATCCACGCACGGCTTTTTTGTCCATATCCATCAGGAAAGTTACTTGGATGAATGAGAACCTGTGTTGTGATATAGGCCGCGTGAAAATTGACAATTGCCCCTTTGTTGCTCATGCCTTTAGCAAGATCAAGAGCTTTAAATGCATAAGCAGGTAAGGCAATAATTTGAAGTTGTCCGCTATTGAATTTATTAGCGATTGTGGTGATCGAAACGGGAATGACATTACATCCCATCTTTTCTGCCATGACTAACTGCGGCTTATCGAAAGATAATGCTCCGAAGCTCTTGCCAGCCATTCTGGCCATGCTGTTAATAGTTTTGTCTGCTGTCATTGGATATGCGGCACCTACGGCAGATACCCCAGCAACTTCGGTGTCCCCATTGGTCATTTCTGCTGCGATTTTTGGGTTAGCCATCAAGAGAATAATGCTCTTTGCGACTGCATCATCAGGTACGCCGCCCACAGAGTCGATTGATCCAGTGAAACTATTAAATTGACGTGCGCGCGTTCCAATGGTGGTTAAAGCATCACATTTGCCGTCTTTGAAGGCATCATTGGCTTTCTGGTCATCAGTATAGGGTTTTAGCGTAATATCCGCGCCCCATTGCTTGGCTGCAATCGCGTAGTCTTTCATAAAGAAATAGGAATCGCCTTGCGTTCCTAGCGGATCAAAAACACACAGGGTCTGAGCATAGGATGCCGTTGCAAGTGTGAGTAGCGAGATTGTGCTTAATAGCTGTAGTTGAGTCTTCATAGGACTTCCTTTCCCCAGTGTTTAGGGACTGCAATGACACCTTTATTTGGTTGGATTAAGATGTAATTCATTTACATCATATACCCAAGAATATGACTATTTTTTGAGAAAAACAATTGCAAAATATGCTATTCGTAAAAGACTTATTTGCCATCATGTGCATGTGATTGCTCAGTTTTATTGAAGTTTTATTTTCATGATCAAATAATCATTTTTCATTTTTAGATATAGATCGACTTCTCAGCTGAATTTCCAAAAATTTGCTATAATGTTCTGCTATGTTTTTTGATCAATGGTGTTTTCCCATTGTATCTGATGATTCGCTTCAATTTTTTCTTAAATTTTGTCAAATCCAGTGTTTAGAGGTCACCATCATGCACTACCCAAAATCATACGATGTCATCGTCATTGGCGGTGGGCACGCGGGTACAGAAGCGGCGCTTGCTGCTGCGCGTATGGGGCGTCAGACATTGCTCTTGACGCATAATATCGAGACACTGGGGCAAATGAGCTGTAATCCTGCGATTGGCGGGATTGGTAAGTCGCATCTGGTACGTGAAATTGATGCGCTGGGCGGTGCAATGGCACTAGCAACCGATCATGCAGGGATTCAGTTCCGTGTCTTGAATAGCCGTAAAGGCGCTGCGGTTCGTGCAACACGCGCGCAAGCTGATCGTATTTTGTATAAAGCCGCAATTCGTTCGATGCTGGAAAATCAGCCTAATCTCGATATTTTCCAGCAAGCTGCAGATGATTTGATTGTTGAAGGCGAAACTGTGAAAGGCGTGGTCACGCAGACAGGTATTCGTTTTGAGTCCAAGACAGTGGTGTTGACCAGCGGTACATTCTTAGGCGGAATTATCCATGTCGGTTTAGAGCAGTCACGCGGTGGTCGTGCTGGCGATCCGCCGTCGATTGCGCTTGCTGATCGTTTGCGTGAATTGAAATTGCCAGTGGGTCGTCTGAAAACAGGTACACCGCCGCGTATTGATGCCAAGAGTGTCGATTTCTCTGTGATGATTCCACAGCCAGGCGACACGCCAATGCCTGTCATGTCATTCATGGGTGATGTGTCGATGCATCCGCGCCAAGTCAATTGCTGGATGACCCATACCAATCTCGCAACACACGATATTATCCGTAGTGGTTTAGATCGTTCGCCAATGTACACAGGTGTGATAGAGGGCGTGGGGCCACGTTATTGCCCATCAATTGAAGACAAGATTCATCGTTTTGCAGATAAAGACAGCCATCAGATTTTCATTGAGCCAGAAGGCTTAAATACGCATGAGTTGTATCCGAATGGGATTTCAACCAGTTTGCCGTTTGATATTCAATTGAAGCTGGTGCGTTCGATGAAAGGGCTTGAAAATGCTCACATAACGCGTCCAGGTTATGCGATTGAATATGATTATTTTAATCCACAAAACTTGAAACCGACGCTTGAAACCAAGTCGATCAATAATCTATATTTTGCAGGTCAGATTAATGGTACGACAGGTTATGAAGAAGCGGGAGCACAGGGTTTGCTGGCTGGTCTGAATGCTGCGCGTCGTGCGGCAGATGAAGAAAGCTGGACACCAACACGCGATCAAGCGTACTTGGGCGTGATGGTGGATGATTTGATTACGCATGGTACGAAAGAACCGTATCGTATGTTCACCAGCCGCGCAGAATATCGTTTGATGTTACGTGAAGATAATGCTGACCAACGATTGACGGAAGCAGGGCGCAAGTTAGGTTTGGTGAGTGATGAGCGCTGGGCGGCTTATTGTGAAAAAATTGAATCAATCGAGCGTGAATCTGCACGTCTAAAAGGCATGTGGGCAACACCAAATAATAAGCTTGGTATGGCATTTATCGAACAAACGGGCGAAGTGTTAAATCGTGAGAATAATGCCTATGATTTGCTCAAACGCCCTGATGTCACTTTTGCTCAGATCGCCGAATTGACGGGTTCTGATGTGACGCCGATGGTGGGTGAGCAGATTGAGATCGCGGTGAAATATTCAGGTTATATTGATCGTCAGCAAGATGAAGTGGCGCATTTGAAGCGTTATGAAGAAACTGTGCTGCCTGCGGATTTTGATTATGACGCGGTATCGGGATTGTCACGTGAGATTACCATGAAGCTCAAAGCTGTGCGTCCAGCGACGCTTGCGCAGGCAGGGCGTATTCAAGGTGTGACGCCTGCGGCGGTTCAATTGCTGTTGATTATGGTCAAGCGGTTGGGGATGCAAAAGGCGGGTTAAGCCGAATCCAAAGCTGATGTATTGATAATAAAAAAGAGTATCTACTGATGCTCTTTTTTTTCGTCTAATCAATGTGTAAAGTAGCTGAATCATTTACTAACAAAGAAGACGGATTTTGAAACTTAAATTATTAGCCTGTTCATTGGTTTTTATCGGTAGTTTTGTTCATGCAGAAGCAACAACCAATCCTACAAGTAGTTCAGTAGAACCAACCACTACAACAGCT
>JASLGO010000139.1 GCA_030150135.1 Aquirhabdus sp. | reverse complement strand
CTCATTCTCACGTAATTTTTTACCATTCAACAGTTCATGCGTTAAACCAAAATCATAACCTGCTGGTTTATGAAACAAAATCGTAATGGGTGCGAGTGGTTTTAGATTGGCTTTTTCATGTAGTTCAACTTTTTGATTGAGTATCATAAAGTTGGGCTGTTCAATCACTTTGCCATCTACGGATACCCAACCACCCGCAATATAGGTTTCAGCATCACGGCGAGAGCACGCCAGTAAGTCACTTAAATGTTTAGCGAGGCGGACAGGTTCAGTCATTACAAATACTTCAATTCATCAAATGCTGTATTGTACGCTGAAAACTACAGTTTTTAACTAACGGACTCGAATCTCTGATTGCTACAATCCAAACGCCCCCCTATCATCTCATCAGAAGTATTTTTCATGAATAACCCAATAATAAAGTATCAACGCATGATCAATAAAATAGCAATCGTTACAGCACTCTCCATAACAGGACTATCGGTCGCCCAAGTCAGTTTCGCCCAGACCGACCCAAAGCCTCAGCTCTTTGAGGGAAAAATTGGCAACGCACCGATCGTCATGGAGTTGACCAGCAACACCGACCACACGGTTACAGGACGCTATTTCTATCAGAAACATATTTTGGATATTGCACTGGATGGAATACAACTTGCCGACGGTAATATTCAACTGGGTGAAAACCAAAACTACGGCGATGACAAACGATTTGATATGGCGCTACATCCCAATCATGGTGGTTTTCAAGGTGAATGGCATGGTCATGATGCCAAACATCCAAAAAATATCGCAATCTCGCTAACCCCAATTCAGAAGAAAGCACACCAAAACGTGTTTCAACTCTCTCCAGACAGTACCGAATACGATCAAATGCGTTTAGCTAAACTCTCGCTTAGCCAGCAAAAAATCACACATTTTGACCATTATGATTTGCAGTGGTGGTTAGAACCGATCAGTCAGGTCAGTTTCTTTCGTGTCATCAAAGGTTATCCAGCAGAGACTTTAGCCAGAATTAATGCAGCTTTGACCACACGACAATGGCAGGAAGTGAATAGCTATTTCTCTTGTCAACTCGGTGGTGCACGCAACGCTGGCGGTGACTTTGAAGTGACCGTCACACCACGCTTTATGAATGATAAAGTGCTCAGTAGCAGTATCGAATCGAGTTACTACTGTGGTGGCGCCCATCCTGATTTTAGTGATAATCCAATCAACCTCGATGTTAAAACAGGGAAAGAGTTGCAGCTTGAAGATGTGCTGTGGTTAGGTAAAACCAAACCAATTGCGCTCAAGCGCGATGCTAGCGGCATGCGAACTGATTTTGATTACGAGACGAAAACATTGGGCCCGTGGATTGCTCAAACCATGACTAAGCTTTATCCCAAAGACGTCGGGACAGACAACAAACAAGACGACGATTGCGATTACCGTGATCCAGAACTGTGGAATTTTCCTTCATTCTATTTCACGCCCACAGGACTTCATCTCGCCGCATATTTTGCGCGCGTAGCGCGAGCTTGCGACAATCCTGACTGGGCAATCATCCCATGGAAAATGGTCAATCAACATCAAGGTAAATTACATCTGAACTTACCTTAAGATTTGAAAAAATTAGCTCATTGAGCCTGTCGAAATGAGCGGTGTTTGAGTACCACCTCACTTAGACAGACTCAGTGATCTTGTGTCAAATGATCAAATCACTCAAAACATGCTGATGCACTACAGGTTTTGCGAAACGCCTTGCCGTTTGCATCTGTTCCGCTATAAACCGTACGCTCACTCTGTCTGGTCAATTGACCACTCCAACTCATATTTTTCGGGGTATTAAATCCTGTCCAGCGATAGCCATCCGACAGCTTGGTTACTTTATAGTAATTATCATTGCCTGCATTACACATAAATTCTGGCAAGTCATTTTTCATACACCGACTCGGCAATACGCGATAATCAAAATCATTATTGGCGGACATCGACGAATCACCATTTTGTAATTTATGCTCTGCGTCAGACTGTGCGATACGACGTTCGATTTCTAGGCGTTCTTTTTCGATCTGCTCATTATGCTGTAAATCCATCTGATAACTTTTTTGTTGGGCATCAACATTATAGGCCTGAGCGATTTGAGCACCCACTAATGAAAGCCCATCTGCAAAGGACGATGTCGAAAGCGTAGCTAGTAAGCCAATCGCACCAATTACTCTCATGCTTTTCATTAGGCTCGCCTTTGCTCCGTTCATTCGTTATCTATTTCACTACTATTATCATGCCTTGAACCATAAAAAAAGCAGACCTTTCGATCTGCTTTCTTTTATCTCAAAATCGTATAACTGATTATGGGAGCAAGTGTTTTACAGCTTCGCGCTCACCTTCGAGTTCAGCCAATGTTGCATCCATTTTTTCACGGCTAAATGCATCAATTTCTAAACCTTCTACACGAGTGTATTCGCCATTTGCACAGGTTACTGGTACACCGTACATGACACTTTCAGGAATACCATAAGAACCATCAGATGGAATACCCATCGTCACCCACTTACCATTTGTTCCCAGCGCCCAATCGCGCATGTGATCAATGGCTGCATTGGCTGCAGAAGCTGCAGAAGACAATCCACGTGCTTCAATAATCGCTGCACCACGTTTACCAACGGTCGGCAAGAATGTATTACGATTCCATTCTTCGTCGTTAATTTTGTCTTTCAGGTTCACACCATTCACTGTTGCGAAACGATAGTCAGCATACATTGTTGGTGAGTGATTTCCCCAAACAGTCAAATTCTCGATGTCAGCAACCGCAACACCCGCTTTTTGTGCAACTTGAGTCAAGGCACGGTTATGATCTAAGCGCAGCATCGCAGTGAAATTCTTTGCTGGTAGATCTGGAGCAGACTTCATCGCGATGTATGCATTGGTGTTTGCTGGGTTACCAACAACCAAAACTTTAACATTACGGCTAGCCACTTCATTAAGCGCCTTACCTTGAGTAATGAAAATTTCACCGTTAACGGCCAGAAGTTCAGCACGTTCCATGCCTGGACCGCGCGGACGAGAGCCTACGAGTAAAGCATAATCTGCATCTTTAAATGCGACTTTTGGATCATCTGTACCAACCACACCAGCTAGCAATGGGAATGCACAGTCATCCAGCTCCATGATGACGCCTTTCAATGCTTGTTGTGCTTTTTCAACTGGCACTTCGAGTAACTGGAGAATGACTGGCTGATCTTTACCCAGCATTTCGCCACTCGCGATACGGAACAACAAACTATAACCAATTTGGCCTGCGGCACCAGTTACGGCAACACGAACGGGTTGTTTCATCGTTTTTCTCCAAAATTTGGGCAAAGATAGGGGTAATATCAAGTCTCGTGTGAACACGTGATCAACGCGCTTCATCTTCGAGCGTGCGTATTGTACTTGAAGCTGAGGAGTTGTGCGAGTAAGCTGATTGACTGTTGAGGCTGGTATTTACAATAGAGTACAAAATATGACGGCTTTTCAGCCTGCCGAGGTCAGTGGGTGCAATTTTGAATGGCTAAAATTTCATCACCCCGCAGTTCGAGATCTCGCCTTCGCTCTAGCCTCTCCGCCATTACTCAGCCACTGGCCGACTGAATTTTCATCGCATCAGGTGATTGATCTGCCTGACTACGCATTTTGGCAAGGTCTTTATCAGCGTTATCTTCCACGTTTACAAGCTCTAGATCTTGATCCTGCACCACTTGAACAACTCCTCGCCGCTTTACCCAGCTCACGGCTTGGGATTCGGTTTGAGGCACTATTGAGTTTTTGGCTAAAAGATGATTCAGGCGACTGGCATGATTTTCAATTACTCGCCCAAAATATTCAGCTCAAAGATGAAAAACGCACCGTTGGCGAAGTGGATTTCATCATTAAAAATAAAATCACAGGTGAGATCGAACACTGGGAACTCAGCTTAAAATTTTATTTAGGCGAGGGTATATTGCGACCTTATGAATGGCGCGGGCTCAATGATCGCGATACGTTTGGACGCAAAATCAAACATACCTTAGCCAAACAATTTAATGTTGATCGCATTCACTTACCGCACTTAGGTGAAAAAGTCATCGATAAACGACGTGCGATTTTTAAAGGACGGTTGTTTTATCCAGATCAAGTGCCAAACGTTGCAGCAGAATCATTAACCGCATGGCTTCATCCGGATCATTTGCACGGAACGTGGGGATATGATCTTCCGCAAGGCATCACTTGGCGACGTGCTGCGCGACGTGAATGGCTAACGCCTGATCCTCAACCAGCCTCACAAATCAAACCTACTTACCTCACTCATGGACTGTATCTCGGTCAACCCATTGCATCGTTAGAAGATCGAAAAATGCCTCCAATCGAACGCATGATTCGTGTTAACACTGTTCACGTGCCGTTTAGCAAAGCATACAACTCTCGCCTACTCACCGAGCTATAGAATAAAAAAGCATATCTAACTCTCGTTTAGTTACTTAGCGTTACGCTCCTGCTACGTCCAGATACTTGTTCAATTTACAAGCAGGGTCTAGTCTCGAATCACACAATAAAGTGTCATTCTTGGAGAATAATTATGCTTAAAGTAATCACTGCCGCTGCGATTGCCGCGCTGATGCTCACTGGTTGCAATACGATGAAAGGAATGGGAGAAGATGTATCTTCTGCGGGTCATGCCGTGACCGATACTGCGGCGACTACTCAAGATAAAATGGCACAAGACAAGATGTAGGTTCTTGACTCAAATTAAAAAACTCGCCGTTGTGGCGAGTTTTTTACTGAAAAATATAAATACTTTAAGAGAAATGTGAATTACCTTACGTCGCTTGAATAAGTTGTTAGGCTTTGGCGAATTAATATTAACTGACGACCTCGGTAAATTTAATTCGCGTTACTTGATATGGACTCTTGCGATTTGGGAAGGATGCGGGAGGATAGAACTCAACACGGTATTCCACATTACCCTTGCATGTTTTCAAAAGCCATTGTTCCCTCCTCAACCCATTATTGAGAGTAACAACATTTTCCACTTTGACAAGTTCAATGTGACATGTAGAGCCTACTTCCTCGCTTATCAGGTAAAACCACATATCCTCAAGTCGTGCTGCTGCGCTTGATTGAGCTGAGTAGAGTGTAAGCAGTACCGCCAAGACGAAATTTCGCATTACGAACTCCGAAGATACAGCTGCAATAACACATAGGATAGCAATTTATCAGAGTTCAAGTGAAACCAACAGTATCTCTCATTAGTAACGTCATAAGAATTATTCCGACACTCAAAAAACAAAAGCCCACCTCAAATCACGCTATACTTCCCACCATAAAAAAGACCACAACTCATTCGCTCAAGTACACATTATTATGCTGAATCGAAGCTCATCCTCACCATCCCAAACAGCCGCACTCAAAACCTTATCGCGCGTCTTTGGCTATGATCATTTTCGTGGACAACAAGCTCAAATCATCGACAACGCAATACATGGCAAAAATACGCTAGTGCTCATGCCAACTGGTGGCGGAAAAAGTGTCTGTTATCAGATTCCAGCATTACTACGTGAAGGCGTTGGGATTGTCGTGTCACCTCTCATTGCCCTTATGAAAGATCAAGTGGATACGTTGCGTGAACTCGGTGTCCGTGCAGAATTCCTCAATAGCTCCTTACCTCTTGCCGCACAACGACAAGTCGAACAGGACCTTCTCAGTGGCGAACTAGACATGCTCTATGTCGCGCCTGAACGATTGCTCAATGCAAGTTTTTTAAGTCTACTCGACCAAGCACCGTTAGCACTCTTTGCCATCGACGAAGCGCATTGCGTGAGCCAATGGGGACATGACTTCCGCCCTGAATACCAGCAGCTTGGCTTACTCGCTCAGCGCTATCCAGATATCCCACGCATGGCACTGACCGCAACTGCTGACGACCGCACACGCGCCGACATTATTCAAGTGCTGAGTCTGCAAAATGCACCGATTTTCTTATCCAGTTTTGACCGTCCAAACATCCGCTATACCATCACCGAAAAAGATAATGGTCGTAAGCAACTGTTCGATTTCATTCAGCAGCAACCCGAAGGGTCGGCTGGTATTGTTTATTGCCTCTCGCGTAAGCGCGTCGAAGAAACCGCAGAATTTTTACAGAGCAAAGGTCTGCAAGCCCTCGCCTACCACGCAGGTTTACCACAAGCGGAACGCGCCAACGTCCAAGAAGAATTTCTGTACGAAGAAGGGCGCATTGTCTGTGCGACTGTCGCCTTCGGCATGGGCATTGATAAACCCAACGTGCGTTTCGTTGCGCATTTAGATTTACCGAAATCACTCGAAGGCTATTACCAAGAAACTGGACGCGCAGGGCGTGACGGCTTACCGTCCGAAGCATGGATGGCTTACGGTTTAGGCGATGTCGTTTCCGTGCGCCGTATGCTCGCACAATCTGACGCACCGCCAGAGGTGAAACGGATCGAATCAGGCAAATTGGATGCATTACTGGCTTACTGCGAAACCGCGAATTGTCGTCGGCAAGTGCTGCTCAGTTATTTTGGTGAAACAGGTTCAGAGCCATGTGGTAATTGTGACATTTGCTCAAATCCACCACAGACTTGGAACGCCACCGTCGCCGCGCAAAAAGCCCTTTCTGCCGCCATTCGTACAGGTAATCGTTTTGGCGCATCACATCTGGTTGATGTGTTACTAGGCAATCTCACGGATAAGATTCAACAGTTAAGACACCATGAACTGCCGACCTTTGGCGTGGGTCAGGATTTATCCGAAGCTGCTTGGCGCAACGTGTTTAGACAATTAGTTGCGCTGGGTTATCTGCTGCCTGATGCAGAAGGTTTTGGTGGGTTGATCGCAAGTGACAAAGCCCGTGAGTTGCTCAAAGGTCAAACGACTTTATGGCTTCGTGAACTCGCTTTACCTAAGGCAAAAACAGCCAGAAAAGATCGCGCAATTGGCAAAGCCAGTGATCTGCCTGTTGACGCACAACGTCGATTTGAAGCATTGCGAATCTTACGTCTTGCATTTGCTCAAGCCCAAAAAGTTCCGCCGTATATTATTTTCAGCGATGCAACTTTACGCGAAATGGCGATCAGCAATCCAAGTCATTTAAGCGAGCTAAAACTGATCAGTGGTGTTGGCGAACAAAAATTGGCTCGCTATGGTCAGGCATTCCTTGATCGTCTGGCAGAAATCCGTGCATTGCCTGCGGACCAAACGCCCGATTACGTCGAACCTGTTTTGGAAAAAGTCGATACCGTGACTGCCACATTAGAACTGGTCAATCAAGGCTTAGACCGCGCGCAAATTGCCGAACAACGTGGTTTGACGGTCGATACGATTGGCGGCCATTTGCTAAAACTGTATCAAGCAAACGAAGTGACCAAACACGAAATTCTGTATCTAGAACCACATGAGCTGAAGGAAATTCAGGCAGCGGCTAAAGCCTTAAAAATGAAACCCAAACAAGCTGCAAGTAAAGCTCTGAAAGAAGCACTGAATCATCAATATGGATATGCGGATATCAATGTGGCATTGTGGTTGTGGTAAGTTTTCACAGCGAAAAGAAGCGGTATAGCTCGTTGAGCCTGTCGAAACGCGCGGTGACAATGTAGAGAATATCAATTCTGAAAAAACTCAATAACTCCGAATAAAACTATAAGGAAATAATATGTACCACTTTCTGTTCTTCTTATTTTGGGGTTCTTTAGGCTTGGCAATACTTGCCGTCTTATTGACCTTATTTGTACCAAAATACCGTAAACAACTCAAAATCCAGAGTCAAAGAGTTACGTTAGAAGAACGCTACGCAAAAGAACTTGCTGCTGGAACAGCCGTTATCATTCCTAAAGATCCTGCTGAATTTAAGAAATTAGTTTTTCTAATTATATTTGGTGGAATATTCGTTTTAGTTTTTCAAAAATTCAAGATCTACGTTAATTCGCTACAGCAAACATGTACAACGATTGAGGGATGGAACAGTCTAATTTTTTTCTTAGGAAGTATTTTTATTGTTTTAGGTATTCCGATGCTCTTCTTTTTGTGGACGAGATATAAGAATTATAAGGAAATCATCGAAGATGGTTTTGTTCCGTCAAGAAAGTCAAAGGAATCTGTTGATCGGATTTCTTTTAAATTAACTAAATGGCTCAAAATCAAAGAACAGTTAAGATTAATAGGGTTTATAACTTGCAGTATATTCTTAATGTCTTCACCACTTTTAATACTCCAAATTTTTATGAATACACCAACTCATAAAATCACTTCTATATACGTGCTGAATGAGCATCTACAAACAGCATGCTTAACAAACTTAAAAAAGAAAGCTTAGCTAGCGCCTGTAAAAATATTTTTATTTATCCTATTTAATCAAATTATTAACACCAACCGTTTATCGTAAAAAACCTTGAAACTATAACCATTCACCACAACGTTAATATTAAGAACATAGGAAAATTAAAAAATAAATGAGCCGAAGTAGGTGCTCATTTTGGGAGTTGTCATCCATTACAGATCAAGGAGAAACATCATGAGCCTTGTCAGATGGGAGCCAATGCGTGACATTGAAGATGTATTTGATCGCTATGCGAAAGCGATGTATTCAGATCGTACACATGAGCTTGTCCAATCAGGTGACTGGACACCTCGAGTAGACATCAGCGAAACGGATGAGGCATTCACAATCAAAGCTGAAATCCCAGATGTCCACAAAGATGATGTTAAAGTCAGCGTCGAAAATGGTGTGCTTTCGATTAAAGGTGAACGGAAACACGAGAAAGAAGAAGATGGAAAAAAATTCCACCGCATCGAACGTTACTACGGAAGTTTTTTGAGAAGTTTTACACTTCCAAGCAACGTCGATGGAACCAAAATCAAAGCAACGTTTAAAGATGGTATGCTTGATTTACAAATTCCAAAAACAGCGGAAGTTAAACCGAAAGCCGTTGAGATCCATGTTGAAGCAGCCTGACTTAACACTCCGCCA
>JASLGO010000033.1 GCA_030150135.1 Aquirhabdus sp. | reverse complement strand
GGCTAACCAATCAGAAATGGGGCGCATGTGTGTCTCCAGCAGACGGTATCGGAACGATGCAATTCAATAAATCAAGTGCATCGTGCACGGTAAGGCTCGGTTCGGCATCGCATAGCGTCACAAGTGACGGTATCTAAGTGGTGGGCAGTATGCCGATATGAGGAGCATTTGTCATGTTTTTTGTGACGAACGGCACAAAAAATGAGCTAGATGTAACTGGTATTTTTACTTGTTGATGATATTTTGATCGTATTTGATAATTTTAATATATTGAAAAACAAGTATTATTTTATTTTTCGTATGTAATATGTATGTTTTTTGATCTGTTACAAAATATGTATCGATGGAGTGTTATTTGGCTAATAAATGATCTTAAATTGATCTGTTTTGAGATGTGGCTTACATTGTTTTTCGCTTTTTTCTCTCATTTTGGTTAATTTAACGTATGACTTCTACTAAAGTAGTCAAATTTTATCGCTTGTTTGTTGCGGTTTTTTATCCAATCAAGATAAAAAATGTAGTCTGTTTCGTGATTAATTTGTGATTTGGACGTTGAGAGGCGGTAAGGAAGATGAGCTTTTTTAATTGTAAAATCAATGGTTTTCCCCCATATATAGACTCCGAACCTGCCCATATAAAAGGCATAGTAAAGGTGTCATCACGTACATTTATCGAATGACAAAGCACTGACATTTTTTGTGAAAAAAATCTAAAAGTTAGATAAAAAAATGAGAAAAGTGGTTTTTAATAAACAATAGTTTATTGTTGATATTCGATATGAATAATATACCAAAGCTTCATACCATTTGGCGTTTGTACTTTGATTTCGTCATCGACGGATTTACCTAGGCAAGCTTTAGCCATTGGTGATTGAAGGGAAACATAGTCTTTTTCACCATAAATTTCCTCATCGCCAACAATGCGGAATTTGACGGTTTCACCTTCGTCATTTTCTAATTCAACCCATGCACCAAAATATACTTTTCCTTCTTGTTGAGGGTGGTATTCAACTTTTTTAGCGACTTCAAACAGCTTGGTTAAAAATCGAATTCGTCGATCAAGTTCGCGTAATTTTCTTTTATTGTATTGGTAGTCTGCATTTTCTGAACGGTCGCCAAGGCTTGCTGCCCATGACACTATGCGCGTGATTTCTGGGCGTTCATTGCGTAGCAGATGATCTAGTTCATCGTGCAATCGTTGAAAGCCTTCGGTGGTGAGCAGTTTTTGGTTCATGGTCAATTAATGAGTTTGGTTCAAAATTTGTTGTTTCGAGCGATTCTTATCGTATAAAAGAAAAAACAGACTACCGAAGTAGCCTGTTTTTTGATTCAGCAAATCTCAAGGAGATTAGTGTTCAACACCTGCATGCTGACCTGCTAATTTTGCATTTGCGTAATCCCAGTTCACTAACTTGTCAAGGAATGTAGTGACGTAGTCAGGGCGACGGTTGCGGTAGTCGATGTAGTAAGCATGTTCCCATACGTCTACAGTCAATACAGCAATTTTGCCGTGTGCCATTGGGGTGTCGGCATTTGGAGTTTTCATGATTGAAAGCGCGCCATTGATTTGGTCAGCAACCAACCATGCCCAACCTGAACCAAATTGAGTCAAAGCAGCTTGCTTGAACTCTTCTTTGAATTTGTCATAGCTACCGAAAGCTTCATCAATTTTTGCTGCTAATGCGCCTGTAGGTGCACCACCACCATTTGGTGTCATGCAGTTCCAATAGAATGTGTGGTTCCAGATTTGTGCCGCGTTGTTGAATACACCAGCTTTACTTGCGTCTTTTGCTGAAGCAAGAACAACTTCAACCAATGATTTGCCAGCCAGATCTGTATCTTTGATCAGGTTGTTCAAGTTGGTTACGTAGGCTTGATGGTGTTTGCCATGGTGGAAGTCTAGAGTTTCTGCACTTAAATGTGGCTCTAATGCGTCTTTTGCGTATGGTAACGCTGGTAGGGTAATTTCTGACATGATGTTTTCCTTGTAGTTGGCTATGTGCTTTTATCAAAGCATTTGGCTAAAAATCTGAACAAAACGTTGAATTAATCAATCATTCATTATAAAGCAAACAGCCCAAAATAAGATTTGAGCTGTAGTGACTCTTTAGCTTCGAAATTACAGTTTGTCTGCGTGTGCGCCCAAGTATGCTGCAACACCTTCTGGAGATGCTGTCATACCTGCATCGCCTTTTTTCCAGTTTGCTGGGCAAACTTCGCCGTGTTCTTCGGTGAATTGTAATGCATCAACAATACGAATGATTTCGTCCATGCTGCGACCGAGTGGTAGGTCGTTCACGATTTGTGAGCGAACGATGCCATTTTTGTCGATGATGAACGCGCCACGGAATGCAACGCCACCAGCTGACTCAACGTCGTAGGCTTGTTGGATTTCGTGCTTGGTGTCTGCTGCCAAAGTGTATTTCACTGGACCAATACCGCCTTGATCAACAGGGGTATTACGCCATGCGTTGTGGGTAAATTGTGAATCGATCGAAACACCAACGACTTCAACGCCACGAGCAGTGAATTCAGGAATTTTATGATCAAGTGCGATCAATTCTGATGGGCAAACGAAAGTGAAGTCGAGTGGGTAGAAGAATACCAATGCATATTTGCCTTTGGTTGCTGCTGCAAAGTTATAAGAGTCAACGATTTCGCCATTGCCCAATACAGCTGCTACGGTAAAGTCTGGGGCTGGTTTGCCAACTAATACTGCCATTTTAGAATTCCTTCTTAAGGGTAGGTGAGTAATATATGTTCAATGTGCTGAGATGTTTTTTGATCATTATTTCTAATGATCCATCGATTGGAAAAATCGATAAAAGTACACTTCAGCGCGCCCCAATACCATGCCCGAAACCCCTTGCTCTTTGCAAGGGATGATATGTGTGTTTGTGTTGCTAAATGCCCAAAAAGCACGCAATTCCAATGGAATTAAACGATGATGTTAAACGGGATTTTCAATATCAATAAATTCCACTTCAATTCCAAACTGTTCCGAGATTGCTTGCCCCAAACGCTGTATTCCGCCACGCTCGGTTGCATGATGACCACACTCAAAATAGTGGATCCCCAGTTCAGCCGCTTCATGGAAAGTTCGTTCGCTGACTTCGCCAGAAAAATATGCATCACAACCCATTTTTGCCGCTTGATGAATGAAGTCTTGTGCACCGCCAGTACACCACGCTACTTTTTTAATAATTTCAGGACCGCCAGCGAGATAGCGTGGTCTGCGCCCCAGTTTTTTTCTTAATAGCTCTGCCATAACCGGTACAGTCATCGGTTCGCAGGTGCCGATATTGCCAATAGGATTTTTTTCTTCAGGATAGAGACCTCCTTGAGTTTTAAATCCCATGAGATCAGCAAAAGCTATGTTGTTGCCTAATGCTGTGTGAGCATCTAATGGTAAATGATAGGCAATCAGTGAAATATTGCGCTGAAATAAACGTTGTACGCGCTTGCTTTTCATACCTGTTAATGTCGCATCTTCACCTTTCCAAAAATAACCGTGATGCACCATGATGGCATCGGCATTTTCAGTAATGGCCGCATCAATCAAAGCAAGACTCGCCGTGACACCTGTGACGAGCTTGCTAATGACAGGCTTGCCCTCAACTTGTAGACCATTTGGCGCATAATCTTTGAATGATGAAATCGCAAGCGTCTGATTACACCAATCAACCAATTTAGTTAATGATACAGTTGAAGGCGATAAAGTAGCTGGTAACGAATCGGATACAGGCATAGCAGAGGCACAACATTTTAATGGTTTACATAATTTATAAGTCTAACCAAAATAGTTGGGAATAGTGCGGATGTTTGTGTAAAAATCTAAAGCATTGACTGTGTTTTAGATTGAATGTTTGATGAGTTTAGTTGGATAAGGGGAATAAGCGTGCGGCGTGTTTTTATGGCGTTACCGTGGTTTTTATTGGTCGTCGTGATAGCGTGGTTTTTGCACTTAAAAGAACAATGGCGAAAACATCCTGAAACGCTTGCAGTGCAAAGCTCAGAAGTGTTTGTGTCTGGAGCTGTTTCTTCTTATCACAATGCGGTTAAAGTCGCAGCTCCAGCTGTGGTCAATATCTATACAACACAAAAAGTTCGTGCACATAGCCAAATTGATGATCCGGTACTACGCCGATTTTTCGGATTCCATGAAGATAATCCGCAATTAGATGATTCTCAACGTGCAATGACAAAACCAACTAGCCTTGGTTCTGGTGTTATTGCTACTGCGAATGGTTATATTTTGACCAATAATCATGTGGTTGCTCAGGCTGATAAAATTATTGTTGCCCTGCAAGATGGTCGCCGTGCTGAAGCCACAGTCATTGGTACAGATCCTGATAGTGATTTGGCTGTGATCAAGATCAACTTAACCAATCTTCCAGTTTTGCCATTTCGTAAAAATCCAACTGAAGTGGGAGATATTGTTCTCGCCATTGGAAATCCATTCGGCGTGGGTCAAACCGTAACGCATGGCATTGTTTCTGCCACAGGTCGCTCAGGGCTTGGAATTAATGCCTTTGAAGACTTTATTCAAACGGATGCTGCGATTAACCCAGGTAACTCTGGTGGGGCTTTAGTCGATGTTGCGGGCAATTTGGTTGGAATTAATACAGCTATTTTTTCTCAGACGGGTGGGTCAATGGGAATTGGTTTTGCAATCCCAGCGAGTCTAGCTCAACAAGTGATGATGGATATCATTCAAAAAGGCAAGGTCACACGTGGTTGGCTTGGTATCGAGGTCGGAAATCAAGATGACCCAGCCAATGGTATGAGCAATGATAGTGATGTAGCGGGTGTGCGTATTGTTCGTACTGTAAAGAATGGTCCAGCTGATCGTGGTGGATTGAAAAACAATGATGTCATTCTGTCCGTGAATGATGTCTCTGTGTCGACTCCTGCACAATTAATTCAACGTGTTGCAGCAGAAAAACCCAGCACTTCGCTTAACTTATTAGTGAAACGTGGTCATCAACAGATCAAATTGGCTGTAGCCATCGGTGAACGTCCATCACTTGATGCAAAAAATGTGGAAGACAATCGTGCAGATGATCCATCGTTATTTGGTTTATTTAATGGTCAGTAGCAAGATTTAGTCAGCCTGCGATTATTAATAAATGACTAAATAATCTATCACTTCACTTCGCTTTATTCACATGAAGACGTTAAAGTCGACATGTGAATATGGTTTGTTATTTTTCGCACTTGTTGTTTTTGCATACAGATGTCAGTCTTAGTAATTCAATCCAAGGAATGAAATCAATGAAATTATTTACCGCTGAACGTGCGCCAAACCCGCGACGCGTTTTATTATTTTTGGCGGCAAAAGGGCTTGTACCTGCTGATATTGGATTGGAGGTCATTGAAGTCAGTATTGCAGGTGGTGAAAATCGTACACCTGATTACCTGCAAATTCACCCGCTAGGTCAGATTCCTGCGCTTGAGTTAGATGATGGACAATTAATCACAGAGTCCATGGCAATTTGTCGTTATCTTGAGGGAATATATCCTCAGAATCCATTGTTTGGTACGGAGCTCATGGAGCAAGTTCGGATTAATCAATATAGTCGTCAAGCTGAGTTGGAAGTTTTACTGCCTTTGATTACTGCGTTTCAACATGGTCATCCGTTTTGGGAGGGTAAGTATGAGCAGATTCCAGACATTGCACCAGTTGCCCGTCGTCGAGCGTTCTCTCGCTTTGCTTATTTTGATAGACGCTTACAGGTTGTCCCATATCTCGCTGGAGATCGTTTGAGTGTCGCAGATTTGACTTTGTATGCGGCGCTTGATTTTGGTCGTTTGGCCGGCCTAAAAGTGGATGAGCAGCATCCACATTTGCTGGCGTTTTATCAGCGTATGCATGAACAGTTTGCGTCAGTTCGCTAAATTGATAAGTTATTTATCGCCAATATGCCACTTGAAATTATTGGTCATCACGCATACTGACTAAAGTAATGATTGATTGAGTAATGTAAATATGAAATTGCCTGTAAAAAAGTACCAAAAAATTCTTTTGAATTACAAAGAAAAAACAGCAATAACTAGCATCAAAGCGGTCTTGCGAGGATCGTTTAAGGCTCCTAGTGGATTACCTTTACCGTTGTCTTTTTTTCGAAATGGGATGGAATTAAGTTCTGGAATATTTAAAGTCAGATCAGATGTTCAAGTTGAGCGTCTTGTATTGGGCGGTGTGAATGCTGAACAACTGAGTTTAAAAAGTAGTTTTCATCAGATTGCTGAACAAAACTACGCATTGCTGCATTTTCATGGTGGAGTATTTGTTGCAGGGTCGGCGGCTACTCATCGTGCATTAGGCAGTGAAATCGCGGCTAGAAGTGGTGCAACAGTTTATATGTTGGATTACCGTTTGGCTCCTCAACATCGTTATCCCGCAGCACTTGATGATTGTGTTGCTGCTTATCAGGCGTTGCTTGCGAAGGGTTATTTACCTGAACATATTATTTTAGGGGGCGATTCAGCGGGTGGTGCTCTTGTATTAGCAACATTGGTTGCTTTGCGTGAACTGAAAATCGCTTTGCCAGCTGGGGCTTTATTGATATCGCCATTTATTGATATGACGTTGTGCGCGGATTCATTTAAGAAGAATGCGTTGCGCGATCCAATGTTGACCAAAGAAATATTAAAACGTGGGGCTGATGCGTATCGAGGCGATATTCAAAGTGCGGATGCGCGCGTATCACCAGTCTTTGCGGATTTGAGTGGATTGCCTCCAATGCTCATTCAAGTGGGTAGTGAAGAAATCTTATTGGATGATGCATTGCAACTTGCCAAGCGTGCAGAGCGTTCAGGAATTGCTGTGGATTGTCATGTGTATGACGGAATGTGGCATAACTTCCAGATGTTTAATGCATTGCTTAAGACATCAGATGATGCCTTAAATGAGATTGCTCAATTTATAAAAAGTCATGTGAAGTAATTATATTAAGCCAAGTAAATGCCAGCTCCGTTTTTATCTGAGCTGGCATTTTTGTTTATACATTCTACAATGTCCGTAAAAATTATAACAATGCTATTATACGCGTGATTTGACACTATCTTGCCGTGAGTTGTATGTCCTCTGATTCAGCGAATTACCCAGAACCGAATTATTCTGTTCATTACCGTTGTGATGATTTCCTCATTATTTATAAGCCGCCAGGACTGCTATCTGTACCAGGAAAAGGCGAGCATTTATTTGATAGTTTATTGACTCGATTACAAGCAGTAGAGCCAGCTATAAAACTTGTTCATCGTCTGGATCGTGATACATCAGGTTTGATGGTTTTTGCGCTCAATCCAGAAGCGCAGCGCAATATTTCCAAACAGTTCGAAGATCGACTTACGACAAAAATGTATCAAGCCATTTTGCTTGGAAAATTAACAGGCGACGGCTTGATAGATGTACCAGTGCGCTATGAACCAACCACACCACCATTACATGTAACAGATAAACTGTATCCCAAAAAAGCATTAACCAATTGGCAAGCATTGGATATTTATGAAATTAATAATGAATCGGTGACAAAAGTGTTACTGAAACCCATTACGGGGCGCTCTCATCAGCTTCGAGTTCATACGCAATATCTCGGACATGCGATTATTGGCGATGAGTTGTATGCCAACGAAATCGGTCAGTCTTTAAGTCCACGTTTGTGTCTGCATGCGGCTGAATTAGGGTTTAATCATCCTATAACTGGTGAGCGGTTGAACTTTAAGTTGAATGCTGATTTTTGGTAGCAATTTTTCGGTCATAGTTAAATTTGTTTCATGTAACA
The DNA here is from genome assembly GCA_030150135.1 of Aquirhabdus sp. Taxonomy (GTDB): domain Bacteria; phylum Pseudomonadota; class Gammaproteobacteria; order Pseudomonadales; family Moraxellaceae; genus Aquirhabdus. The sequence continues at coordinate 37,664 of JASLGO010000033.1, read as the reverse complement.
TTTTGTGTGATGTTATTGGCATTTTATCTCTATTATTTTTGAAAAATGTTCGATAAAGCATCTACAAATATGTGAAAATATGCGCTGCATATTTTGAAGTGTTTTTGCATATTGATAATATGTTTAAAGTACGCATAAATAGCGGTAAATTATTAGTCTCGTTTCTATCTCATATTTTTAGTTTTTCTTTGGAAATAAAAGCGTTATGCAAGATTTTGCAATTGGTCAGCGGTGGTTGTCAGATACCGAATCAGAATTAGGTTTGGGTGTTCTTGTTGATGTCGATGAACGGACGATCAGTATTTTATTTCCAAAGAGTGACGAAACGCGTGTTTATGCACGAGCAAGTGCACCATTATCACGGATCATTTTTGCTGCTGGCGATTCTTTAACTGATTTAGATGGTATCGATTGGATAGTTCTATCGACCGAAGTTCATTCAGGTGTCTTGCGCTATCACTGTACACAAGTAGCAAAACCTGAAATCACAAAAACACTTTCAGAAACTCGTCTTGCAGCCCATTTACAACTTGCTCGTCCGCTTGAGCGTTTGCTTGCGAGTCAACTTGAACCTAAAGAATGGTACGACCTGCGTATTGAAGCATTGCTGACTCAATCGCGCATGGCGACCAGTCCGCTACGAGGCATGATCGGTCCGCGTGTTGGATTGATTCCGCATCAGTTTTATATCGCTCATGAAGTTGGTCGCCGTCTTGCGCCGCGTGTTTTGCTGGCGGATGAAGTGGGTTTAGGGAAAACGATCGAAGCTGGCTTGATCATGCATCAGCAGTTGACGACGGGTCGTAGTGAACGAATCCTCGTCCTTGTGCCTGATTCATTGCAATATCAGTGGATGATTGAAATGCGTCGTCGCTTCAATCTGAACTTCTCGTTGTTTGATCTCGAACGCACAGCATTCTTAAAAGAAAACGACCCAGAATCTAATCCATTTGAAACTGAAAGCTGCATCATTGCCAGCGTTGATTTGCTGCTTGACCATGAGGATTTGAAAGCACAAGCGCTGAAAGCGGGCTTTGATTTACTGGTGGTTGATGAAGCGCATCATCTCACTTGGCATGAAGATGAAGGTGGCAATGATCGTTATGATCTCGTTGCCGAGTTTGCGAATCAAACGGCAGGTGTCTTGCTTCTGACTGCAACACCTGAGCAATTGGGTGTAGATAGCCATTTTGCACGTTTACGTCTGCTTGATCCTGAGCGTTTCGACACGTTAAATCATTTCTTGGAAGAGGAAGCAAATTACGCTGATACTGCAAAAGTTGCTGAAGCGCTAATGTCCGATGACATGTTGGATGAGGCACAGCATGAGGCGATTACTGCGCTTCTTGGACATCCAGTTGAAGATACACCTGATGCACGCTACCGTGCGATTAGCGAATTGCTTGATCGTCACGGTACAGGACGGATTTTATTCCGTAATACGCGTGAAGCGATTCAAGGATTCCAAGGTCGTGATTGTTTGCCTGCTCCACTGATTGCACCTGAAGGCTGGCCGACCACTGGTAATCTGCGTAAGCAAATGTGGCCAGAAGAAGAGCAACTTGACGGCGAATGGATGCAATCTGATCCGCGTGTGCCTTGGTTATTGAATCTGCTCAAAACAGAGCTTAAGCATCAAAAAGTATTGTTAATCGCGCGTAGTGGACCAGTGGTTGAATCACTTGAATTGGCTTTGCGTGTACATGGCGGTATTCGTACCGCGATGTTCCATGAGGCGATGAGTTTGCTCGAGCGTGACCAAGCTGCCGCTTATTTTGCTGATGATACGTATGGTGCGCAAATTCTTTTGTGTTCTGAAATTGGTTCTGAAGGTCGTAACTTCCAATTTGCAAGCAACCTCGTGTTGTTTGATATGCCGTCAAATCCAGATGTTCTTGAACAACGTATTGGTCGTCTAGATCGTATTGGTCAACAAAACCGCATTCAAATTCATGTGCCGTATTTAATGCAAACCGCACAAGAGCGCATGTTCCGTTGGTATAACGATGCACTGGATATTTTTGGTCATATTTCTCCGACTGCTCAGGTTCTGCAAGAAAATCATTTAGTGACACTCAAAGAGATATTGCTAACACCACTTGAATCTGAAGACGATCACAATCGTTTTGATGCGTTCTTGGCGCAAGTGAATGATGAGCGTTTAGACTTGGAAACTGAATTACAAGCAGGACGTGATCGTTTGCTTGAGTTCAATTCTTGCCGTCCAACGGTTGCTAATCGTATTGTGCGTGCGATGCAAGATCAGGATGCCAATAACACCTTGCCTGACTTCATGTTGCGCTTCTTGTCATCAACCAATATTGAACATGATGAACAACATGACGGCAGTTTGATTATTCATCCATCTGCTGAAATGTTGGTCGATGGATTAGATTTGCCAGAAGATGGCATGACCGTCACGTTCCATCGTGAACAAGCGCTCACACGTGAAGATACTGAATATTTGACCGTTGAACATCCTTTGATGGGTCGTATTTTTGAAATGGTACGCACACAATCATTTGGTAATGCCAACGTTTGTGTGTTGAAAAGTTCGGTGATTCCAGCAGGAAAAATCTTGCTTGAGGCATGGTTCCGTGTCGAAGTCATTGCGCCTAAAGTTCTGAATCTTGCAGCGAGCTTGCCGCAGCAGTTGATTCGAGTGCTGATCAGTGAAAATGGTCAAGATTTGTCTGCACGCATTAACTCAGCCATGTTGCAACCACAACTTCATTCACTCGATATGAATAATGCGCGTCAGGTTGTGAAGTTACGTCGTGATGTGATTGAGCAGCGCTACAAACAAGCCGAGGAGCTTGCGAGATCACAAATTAAAGGTTTTTCAGAAACTGCTCAGAAGCGTTATGGCGACCACTTACAGCAAGAGCTGGATCGTTTGATTTATCTGAAAGAGCATAATCCAAGTGTGCGTGAAGATGAGATTGAGCGTTTAACCAATCAGCGTGCACAAGGTTTGAAGTTACTTGAGCAGTTGTCACTCGTACCTGATTCGATTCGGATTTTGGTGGTGATGAAGTAAGTTTTTTAGTTTTGATTGGCTGTATGGGTTTGCTGGGGCAAGCCCATGGCTTATGTGGGCTTAATAAAAATAACTAAGATCTAGAAAATCAAAAAATGAAAGATCTGCCTCAACGCAAACGGAATCGTTTATTGGGATACGACTATAGTCGGAACGGCGCATATTTTATAACCGTCTGTATTAAGGATAGGCATGAAATATTTGGAAAAATCGTAGGGTCGAACTCTGTTCGACCGCATGAACCTCCCAGCTTAGTCCCTTCCGAAATTGGTCGGCTCGTCATTCAAGAAACTGAGAATTTAGCAACAATCTATCCTCATGTGACATTGGACTGTTATGTGGTCATGCCAAATCATGTTCATTTGATTGTTGTTATTGATAGTAATGGGCGAACAGAGTTCGCCCCTACGGTGTCGAGGATGATCAAGCAATGGAAGGGAGTCATTACTAAACAAATTGGTTTTTCGCCTTGGCAAAAATCTTTCCACGACCATATTATCCGTAATATTGAGGATTATTTGCGTATTTCTGAATACATTCGAGATAACCCCGCGCGATGGGAGCAAGACTGTTTTAATCCAAAGTTGATGAACGTTAAAAAAAGAATTGATTGAGTGTTGTAGAGGCGAACTTTGTTCGCCTGTGTATATGTGATGCCTGTAAATGAAATGGAAAAATAACTGACGAACATAGTTCGTTCCTACTGTACAAAATAGACCAAAAATCCCCAGTCAAATAAAAAAGTGGATATTCATCTCGAATCAGATCACTATATTTAAGATATTATTTCGTAATCCATGGATTGGGTGAGTGTTATGTTCGGAATTCCTCTTGCGTTATTTTTCGCCAATGGCGTGGAGTGGTATACGCATAAATATGCTTTGCATGGTAAGCCACAAGCGGGTGGAGGACGTAAATCTCCAGATGAGAAGCGCATGAAAAACCATTGGGCGCATCATCGTCGCGTTCGTTTGAATCAATATAATGATGATGAACTCTATTTACATCCTTTTGGAAACGATGCTGGTCGTTTAGAAATTAGAGGGGTCGTACTTCTCGCTGGTTTAACAACCTTTGTTTTTCCTGTAGCGCCTTTATTTACACTCACTTCTTATTATTGCGGTTGGAATTATTATAATACGCATCGAAAATCACATTTAGATCCAGAGTGGGGTAAAAAAGCGATCCCATGGCATTACGATCATCATATGAATACTAACCAAGATGCCAACTGGTGTGTGACTAAGCCTTGGTTTGATTACATCATGGGGACTCGCGTGATTTCATCTGCTGATTTGCAAGAATCAAATCCGCTGGGAATTAAATTACCTAAAAGGATTGAAGATAAACTCAATGCGATTGCACGTCGTTATGCGCCTCATACATTTGCTAAAGTTGATGCCAATATGATGGCTGAGCAAGTTAAGCGTGAAAATGGATTAGAAAATATGATGCCTGTCTTTGTGGATAGTGCTGTATAAGTTTGGCTGAATAGTTAATTTTGATTGAGAGTTTGGAATGGTTAAGCCTTTGATTGTAGATGGTCGGCCGCGTTACGGTCGATTCAAATCCACGCCGTCAGTAATTAATGTTGATGATTTTGAGCTGATGTCACCGTTTAATAAGCCGTTACGAGGACTTCAAGCGTCGTTGAAACGTAAACTGGGCTTTAAGTCTTTTCAGTTTATAGGCATTAATAACCAAAATATAATGATTGGCTTGGCCATTGTCGATTTAGGTTGGGTCGGGAATGGATTTTTCTATATCTATGATAAAACAACAAATACTATTCAAGAAATTTCAGAGTTGCAGCCGCTAGCGCGTCAAACCAGAATTGATCATCCAGCCGATCAAGCGCACAGCACTTTTCAAAAAGGTGATTTTAAGATTGAAATCAATCGTGCGGATCAGAAACGTATTGTCAAAGTAACGAAGTCAAAAGAGTGTTTACTTGAAGCGACTATTGATTTGTCTCAAGTTGAACCATTAGCATTATGCAATCCTACTGGCGCAACAGGTTGGACATATACACAGAAGCAAACAGCAGAAGAAGTGCGCGGTTATTATTTGCACCAAGGTCAGCGCGTTGAGATATCACCTGAAAATGGTTATTTGGCTGCAACTGATGATAGTTGTGGTTTTTTGAGTTACCGCACGTCATGGCATTGGTTGAGTGTATCGGCAACAATTGCGAATGGTCAGCGTGTTGGACTTAATTTTGCAATGGGTGTGAATCAAGGATTTGGGACTGAAAATGCATTATGGATTGATGGCAAAATTTTTGAAATTCCACCAGTGATGTTTACGTTGCTTCACGAAGATGATGTAAATCAGCATTTAATTTGGCATGTTTATTCAGCTGATCATTCTGTTGATCTACGAGTGAAAACAGGTTGGTGTCGTCAAGAATCATTGAATTTAGGATTGGTTGCGAGTCATTTTAACCAGTGGGTGTCGACTGTTTCGGGTCAGGTTAAATGTGGCGCCAACACGATCGAATTTGATGGTGAATTAGGATTATTAGAAAAACATTTTGCGAAGTGGTAGGTGTTGCTGATGATATGAGATTTTATTGGTCTCATATCATCCTTGGCGGTATTTAAAAAACAGATCGCTCATTGTATAAATCAAGCGTGTTGCATTTCTATAAATTCTGTAGGAGATACGCCAGTCCAACGCCTAAAAGCTTTGGCGAAGTTTGACGAATCGGTGAATCCCAAGATGAGTGCAATTTGGGTGACAGATTCACCACCACGAGAAAAATACTCAGTTGCTAACTTTTCGCGGACTGTATCCAGTATTTGTTGATAGGTTGTGCTTTCTTCAGCCAGTTTTCGACTGAGTGTCCGACCACTCATGCCTAAATTGTTAGCTGCTGATTCTAAAGAAGGAAAGGCACCATAGCAGCGCATCAAGAGTCTACGTAAACGTAGAGGCAGCAAGCAAAGTGTGCGAGTAGGAATATTTTCAAATAGTTTTTCTTCTGCTGATATTGCCATTTGACGATTGGCAAGAGGTAGCTCGTAATGGGCTACATCAGCATCAATAATTAACCGAGTTTGAGGTTGGTTAAATCTGACTGGGCATTTAAAGTAACGACGATAAATATGTCCCCAAGATGGTTCAGAGTAGTGAAAATCAACACCTAAAATTTGATGTTCATTTGCGACTAATTGATTAAATATATTATAAAAACTCGCGGCATTTAATTCGAAAAGATATTGTGTGCAATGTGAAAGATCCATATTTGCACTCATGACAAACATGAGTTTGTCGCCTTCTGGTTGCAGATGCATTTCGAGTGGAGGAAATAGCTCTGAACAAAAACGACAAATGACTTCCATACAGTCATGTAAGGTTGGTTGAGTGATAGCTGCCATACCTGCCATACCATGATGGGAAATGGTCATGAGATTGCCCATCACAAGTCCTAAATAGGGCATTTTTAAAAGTTGAACTGCTTGATCGATCAGCTTAAAACATTGTCTAGGGCTAATCAGAATACTTGCGTGGTCGGAGCTGTATTCAATTCCTGCTTTACGATAGCAGGCTTCTATATCAATGCTGAGAATTGATTTAATCGCTGCTTCGGCATTGAATAGGTCATGCTTGACGCGTTTAGCTAACCAATTGACATCAGGAATAATTTCTTTGCGTAAATTAAGATAATTTTCTATATACGCTAAAGGGATACATTTTGTATCGAGATTTATATTCATCGGTCCTTCCATCATGATGGATGATTCATCGAGTACCTTCTGTACTGATTTTTTTTGTTTTGGTTGATCAGGAAATATTTATTTCAAGACATTTGTTCACTGAGTGTACGATTGTACACTGCTAACAGTCGAAACTTACTGAGAAGCGACGCGGTTGTCAATTGCTTTGGCTGGATTTGACCTTATCAAGTTAAAATTGGCACGAATTAACCGATAGAGTGAGTTTGTCAGGTGAGATTTTTCTTATCAAAAAGGAGTGGGAGCAAGCGCAAGTTGTTTTTGTTTTAGGTTGGGTTGATTTCCATGTATTCAGTAGGCGATAGCCCAGTCCAACGCTTAAATGCTTTGGCGAAGTTTGACGAGTCTGTATAGCCCAACATGAGTGCAACCTGAGTCACGGATGTACCGCCACGCACAAAGTATTCTTTGGCGAGTTTTTCGCGCAACGTATCTAATACTTGTTGGTAGGTCGTACCATCTTCCGCTAATCGTCTACTTAAAGTACGAGCACTCATACCGAGATCACTTGCCGCAGTATCTAATGACGGGAATGCACCATAGTATCGCATTAATAATCGGCGCAGTCGCAATGGTAGTAAGCGCTGTGAATTAGATGGTGTATTTTCAAAAAGTATCTTTTCGGCAGACATTGCCATTAAACGATTTGCAAATGGTAGTTCATAAAAACCTAAACTTGTATCACCCATGAGGCATGTTTCTGGTTGGTTGAATCGAACAGTACAGTCACGGAAATAGTGACGATACATTTGCCCCCATGCAGGCTCAGGATAGCTGAAATTGACGCTATGCAATTTAAGCTCGCCGCCGACAAGATGATTAAAAATATTATAAAAACTAACCATGTATAATTCGACGAAGAAATGGGGAGAGTCGGGTAACTCAATATTCTCAGAGATAATAAACACGCCCTTATCGTCTTTTATCTTGGTATACATTTCCAATAGAGGAAAAAGTTCGGAAATGTACCTGCCAATACTATGAAGGCAGCCTGCAAGTGTAGGTTGAGCTACAGCGGCAACACCTGCCATGCCGTGATGAGAAATGGCCATAAGATTGCCCATCACAAGACCTAAGAAAGGCATTTTTAATGCGTTGATCGCTTGATTGGCAAGCATGAGGCATTGCCGAGGAGTGATAAAAATATTAGTTATATCATTGCTATCATCTATGCCAGCTTTTCGATAAAAATCAGCTGGGTTGATGTTTTGGATGATTTTGAATATTTCATCAGGATTGTTGATTTGGAGTTTTGTACGTTTTTCTAACCAGTTGATGTCGTGAACAATGCCTTTACTGAGGTCGAAATAAGTTTGCATGTGAACTAGTGAAATGCATTTTGTATCTAAATCGATGCTCATTAATCATCCTGAATTAAAAATCCACTGCATTCATGCTTGCCGCACTGCCGCTGGTGACTGTGACTTTGGAGAGGCGCTTGCTATAGGGCTTTTTTTGGTCAGGGTGAAATTAATCATTAGTGATAAATTTGTCAATCTGACAATCAGCATAATCTCAAATCTAATTAATAATGGCTGTATTTAACCGATATTTGTCTCGTGATGACCTGTAATTATTGTCATGTCTACATAGACTAGCCGCCAGCCGAAGTGTCAGTTTCGTCTCTAGCATGATCGGCGATATCAATTGAAAGACAGCCCGATTTCCAGAAGGGTCATCTTGAAGAACAAATAAATTAAATCATGAATGGATGCATATATGAGAATTCTTATTGCAACAGCTGGAAGTCATGGCGACGTTTTGCCTTTTATTGCAATCGGGCAGGAAATGATTGCGCGCGGACATGAGGTTGTTTTTTATGCTAATCCATTCTTTGAAAAATATTTACGTGATACAGGCATTAAATTTACTCCGATTGGGACTGTTGAAGAATATCTGGCTGTTTGGAGTGATACGAATGGCAAAAAACCATTCAAAGCTTTTCGTCATGTGACGAAGTATTTTTTGAGTATTTGTCTGCCGTATTATAAAGCAATGACACAGGATGTTATTCCCGATGAGACGATCACGATCGGTCATCCATTGATGTTTTCAACACGTTTTTTGAAAGAGACTCACAACGTACCGACAGCGACAATCCATTTGGCGCCTGTTCCTTTTAGATCAAATACTTATCCATCAAAGTTATTGCCAATTTGGATTACGCCCAAGATGCCTAATGTTGTCAAAAATATGGCATGGAGCGCGATGGATCATTTGTACTTTGATCACAATGTAAATAAGCCATTCAATGAGTTAAGACATCTTATTGGATTGAAGCCTCTTCGTAAGGTTTTTAGAGGATGGATGACTGATGCTGATGCGGTGATCGGCATGTTTCCTCAGTGGTTTGCCGTTCCTCAAGCAGATTGGTCTGCGCAAGTTCATTTTGCAGGATTTCCACAAAATGCCCATGGCTCAGATGAGCGTTTACCAGAAGATGTGCAAGCATTTTTAGATGCTGGAGATCCACCTGTTTTGTTTACAGCAGGAACGGCTTCAGCGATGGCGCAGGATTTCTTTGAGGCGTCAATCAAGGCGTGTCTACAGGGAAAAATTCGTGGAATTTTGCTCACACCATTTAATAATCAAGTTCCTGAACATTTGCCAGAAGGTATTGTCCATTATAGTTTTTTACCTTATCACTTATTGCTTCCGAAATTGGCAGCTATTGTTCATCACGGTGGAATTGGAACGACTAGTTTGGCTTTACGTGCAGGAATTCCACAGTTGGTTAGACCGGTTGCCTACGATCAGTTTGATAATGCCAATCGGCTTGTCAATTTGCTTGGTGTAGGGAAGCAATTATTGCCTGTGAGTTATACCCCAACTGTCGTCGCTTATGTGCTCAAGAAATTAATTGCGGATGTCAAAATCCGTGAACATTGTCGAGTTTATGCAAAGAATCTTTCTCACGAAGGCAATGCGATTAAAAACGCTTGCGATGTCATATTAGAGCTTGGGGCTATCCCAGCATGATATTGGATGGATTCGTTTTCTGGATTAATCATACAGGTTACCAAACGCAGAGTTTGGTGACGAGGATTTATGTGTACTCCAATACTATTCCACTAGATCTAAGTCTTTTTAGATACTGATGAAATTAGAGAAGCATTCCATGGGTCTAAATTCAGTGGGTCTAAATTCAAAGACTTGTCATCAATCATACCGTTTGGTTAAGCCTATTTCGGTGGGTGTGATTTCTATTTATTTAACCGCATGTCAAGTGAATCCAACGATTCCAGCAGCTGATGAGTGGACCAAGGCTGCTTTTCCCCAAAAGTATAGTTCAGACTCTTTTGATCATGCCGTGTCACCTCAGTTTGATCAAAACACGCCGTGGTGGCAGCAATTCCACGATCCACAGCTGACTGCACTTATTGAAAAAACTGCAAAGCAGAATTTTGATGTGGATTTAGCGTTGGAACGAGTGAACTTGGCACGTTCAGGTGCGGCATCGGCGGGTGCGGATATTCTTCCGACACTTTATCTAAATGGCGGTAGAAATACGGATAGCACTGGTTATTCAAAAGCGGTCAAGGCGGGTGATTTGCTGCCAGATAAAAGAATTTCGCAAGCAGGTTTAAATTTTAATTGGGATTTTGATATTTTTGGCGCAGGTCGTGCTGGAAAAGCTGCTGCGTTAAAAGAAGTTGATGCCAGTATTTGGGGCGTTTATGGTGCGCAGTTGGTTGCAAGCCAAGAAACAGCCACTCAATATTTTTTATACCAAAGCTTATTGGTACGTAAAAAATTAATGATAGATTTAATTGCATCCCAGCAAGATACTTTGGATGCAGAAGTTAAACGTCAACAAGTGGGTCTGAGTAATGAAATTCAGATGGATCAAGTTGAAATTAACCTCGCAAACTATAACGCTTCATTACGTCAGATTGAGAATGCGCTTGACAATGCACATCATCAAATTGCATTGCTGACCGTGACACCGATTGAACAACTCAAGATTACGCCAAACCCAGAAATCCTGAATCAGCCTGTATTATTTGAAAATATTCCTACAGGTTTGCCTGTCGATCTTCTGACGCGTCGTCCAGATATCCGCGTGGCTGAATTACAACTTGCGAGTGAGAGTGATCGTTTGGTTCAAGCTGAACGAAATCGATTGCCAAAAACCGTTGCAAGTTTGGTTTGGGGTGGTCAAGATCTTGCGTTTACACCGTCATCACCTGTCCCATTAACGCCCGTTTATTTCTTAAATACGGCGTTGTCATTTGCATTGCCTTTATATGATGCCCGTATTAAAGCCGCGATTGTTGGGCAGACAGTTAAAGAAAAGACAGCTCTGATTCAATATAACAAAACGGTTTTCAATGCGTTAACCCAAGTTGAGAATAGTATTTCTGTACGCAAGCAAGGACAGAAGCGGATAGATGATTTAAAGAACGTTGCGCTGAAATATCAGAATGCATATACGCATACTCAACGTTTATTTGATCAGGGTCTCACAAATCGTGTGAGATTACAGGAAGCAAATCGTGGGCAGATCGTTGCACAAATGTCTTTGCTTGATGTTCAAGTTTCTCAAGCTGATGCAACGATAGGATTGTATACCGCGCTAGGTGGCAGCTGGCTTCCACGCAAAGATCAATCATTTTCCGATGCATTATTTAAAGACAAATCTCATAGTCCTTTACTTCAGCCAAGTGAAAAGAAATCTGAAGATAAAAAGGGTTGGTTTAATAGACTTTTTACCTCTAATGCGAAGCAAGCGCCAGCATCGCAATCATTATCAAATAAAGCAAATACTGACGTTCTTGGCGTGAAGCCAGTTAATTCGGGAGCAGATTAATGCAGTTTAGATTTTCAGCTAACCAAGATCACTCTCCAGAAAAACCATGGCTACACACGATTCAGCTTGGATTAATTGGTATATGCATGGTCGTTTATCCATCGTTATTTGTTGCCTGTGCAAAGAAAACTGAGCCACCGATTCCTGCAAGTCGCGTACTTGTGACTACGATTTCATCCAATGCGATGGGAGAGGAGGAGCGCTTTAATGGCACATTTATGCCTCGTATTCAGACGATGCTGAGTTTCCGTGCGAGTGGCAAAGTGATTAATCGTTACGTTGAAGTCGGTGATGTTGTGAAGCAAGGTACTGTTCTTGCTCGGTTGGACGGCGAGGATTATGGTTTGGCTGAGCAAACTGCACAACAGCAAGTGGTTGCTGCGAGAGCCGATTCAGAACAGGCTGCCCGTGAAGAAGCTCGACTTAAGAATCTTGTGGCAGATGGAACTGTCAGTCGGTCTGAATATGAACAAGTTTTATCTAAAAAAATTGCAAGTGCCGCAGTGACTGCTCAAGCAGAAAGGCAATTGAATCTCAATCAAAATAAGGTCAGCTATTTGAATCTTGTTGCTCCGCAGTCAGGGGTGATCAGTGATATACGATTTGAAGTGGGGCAAGTCGTTGGAGAGGGTCAACCTGTTGCAACATTATCAGATCAGGGTGAAATGGAGTTGGCTGTTGATTTACCAGATTACATGGTCAAAGACATCAATGCATGGCGTGCACATGCCAAGTTTTGGGCAAATGATTCAACAGTACCTCCACAAGATATGGAGCTAAAGTTACGCCGTTTATCACCTGTAGCATCGGGAATGAGTCAGAGTTTTGAAGCGCGTTATACGCTAGTTGGACTTAAGCGTGAAGCGATGGCGCAGTTAAAGCAGGGAATGAGCGCACAGGTTGTTTTACAACGTATTACACCGTCAGCAGGAATAACATTACCTTCGGGTGCTGTTGGAAAAACCAATGCTTCAACATTTGTTTGGGTTGTGACAAAAGACCATCATCTGAAGCGAGTTCCAGTGAATGTGGTTCGCTTTGCTGAGTCTACGATTCAAGTCACTGGTCTCACAAATGGCATGCAAGTGGTTACTGTGGGCATCCAAAAATTGGATGACAACATGACTGTTGAGGCTATTGAGCGTCCTTTAGAAATGCAGAATCATGAGCCAGATCAGCCACAACTGGCTGATGCAGCGTCTTCTTCCACATTGAATTAAGGACGACTGCATGATGTTAAAGTCATTCAATTTATCTGAATGGGCGGTGAAGCGTCAGACTTTTGTAATGTTCCTCATGATCATTGCAATGATTGGCGGCGGCATGGCATTTAACGGCCTAGGTCGTTCAGAGGATCCGCAATTTACTGTGCCTGCAATGTCCATTTTGATGACTTGGCCTGGAGCAACTGCTGAACAGGTACAAGAGCAGGTTATCAATCGTCTGGAGAATAAACTCAAAGAATTAGACCATGTCAAAGCAATCCAGTCATTTAGCCGACAAGGTTATGGTGGTCTGATTCTAGAGATGCAAGGTGGTCAAAGCGATGAACAATTACGTGAAGCGTGGTATCAGGCTCGTAAAAAAATTAATGATATTCGTAGCGAATTTCCTGCAGGTGTGACAGATCCGATTTATAACGATGAATATTCTGATATTTATTCAGTGCTTTATGCCGTTCAATCGAAAGATATGAGTTATTCAGAGTTATTAACGTATTCTGAAAAAATTAAACTCAAGCTGCAAGGTGTTCCAAACGCTAAGAAAGTTGATATTTTTGGCAAGCAAAAAGAGCAAATATTTGTTGAGTTCTCGAGTAAGAAACTTGCAGGTTTAGGTATCTCACCAAGCGCCATCCTGAATGCACTGGCTGCACAGAATACGATTACACCATCAGGTGCGTTTGACACAAAAAACGATAAAGTCTTTGTTCGTATTAGTAATTCTTTCAAGAATCAAGCGGATGTAGGTAATACTCCAATACGTTCTGGTAATACCGTTCTACGTCTACGAGATGTTGCAACAATACGTCATGGTTACCAAGATCCTCCAGATTATCAGGCTCGCTTTAATGCACAGCCTGCACTGGTGATCGGTTTGACGATGCAGCCGGGCGGGAATGTTTTGACGTTCAGTAAAGACTTAGAGCAGAAAGTTGCTGAACTCCAAAAAGAGCTTCCTGTTGGTTTGACATTAACCAAGTTTGCAGACCAGCCAAAAGTGGTTAAACAATCGATTTGGGAGTTTGAAAAGAGCTTCCTAGAAGCGCTTGTGATTGTTCTTGTGATTTCATTTATTGCACTGGGATTTAGATCTGGTCTTGTTGTTGCAACCAGTATTCCTTTAGTGCTTGCGATTGTTGCGGTCATTATGAAGTCTAATGGCTGGGATCTAGATCGGGTCACATTGGGTGCATTGATTATTTCGTTAGGACTCTTGGTTGATGATGCCATTATTGCCGTAGAAATGATGCAGGTGAAAATGGAAGCCGGATGGGATCGGATTCGATCAGCTTCGTTTGCTTATACGTCGACTGCTTTCCCAATGTTGACAGGAACCTTGATTACGGTTGCTGGTTTTATGCCTGTAGGTTTGGCTAAATCTGATGCGGGTAAATATGCGAGTGGGATCTTCTGGGTCTTGGGTACCGCCTTGATTGTTTCATGGGTTGTCGCTGTTATTTTTACACCATATTTGGGTGTCAAGCTGCTTCCAGATCGTTATGCAAATCAAGGTCAACAAGAGCATGATCCTTACGATACACCGTTTTTTAAAAAATTTAAGGATATGATCACGCTTGCAGTCCGACACAAATGGATTGTAATTTCTGTGACTGTAGGTTTATTTGTCGCTTCAATTATTGGTATGGGATTTGTTCAACAGCAGTTTTTCCCATCTGCTGAGCGTCCAGAGCTTCATGTGACGCTAACATTACGCCCTGGTTCTTCAATTAGCGCTACAGAAGCCGATGTAAAGCGTCTTGAGAAGATATTAGAAGGGAATTCCGATATTCAATATTTTGCTTCTTATATTGGAAAAAGTAGCCCTCAGTATTATTTATCTGCAGTTCCAGAATTGCCAAATGCAAGCTATGCCCAATTTGTCATTATGACTAAAGGTGTCGAAGCTCGAGAACGTGTCCGTGCAAAGTTAATTACTTTGTTTAATGACAATGAAAAATTTCCAGATGCGATTGGACAAGTTAAACGTCTTGAATTTGGGCCACCCGTTAAGTATCCGATATCTTTCCGTATCAAAGGACCTGACGAAAACGTACTTCGTGATATCGCATATAAAGTACAAAATATCATGCGTCATAATCGTTTGGTGAAAGATACTTTACTTGAATGGGATGAGAAGTCTCGTACTGTAAATATTGATGTCAATCAAGAAAAAGCAGAGATGCTAGGCGTATCTAAAAAAGATTTGGCTGACACTGTGCAAATGATGCTAAACGGAATTCCAGTTACTTATATCCCAAAAGGTGAAGATCAGGTTGATGTTGTACTGAGAGCTAATCAGCATGAACGTCAATCGATTGAAGCATTAGGACAAGTGATTCTGTTTACGAGAAATGGTGGGGCAGTTCCTTTATCACAAATTGCAACCATCAAATCTGGTTATGAAGATCCAGTGCTGTGGCGTTATGACCGCAATAGTTACATTGGAGTTTCTGCTGATGTTGTCGATGGCGTGCAATCACCTTACGCCAGCACGCAAATTGATCATCAATTAGATGAGATTCGTAAAGCATTGCCAGTGGGTTATGAAATAGAAATGGCTGGTGCGATTGCTGAAAGTAATCGTGCAAATCTAGCGATTATTGGTGTAGTGCCACTGATGGTCATCATTATTCTGACACTATTGATGATGCAATTACACAGTTTTTCTAAAACGTGTATGGTGTTTCTGACAGCGCCATTAGGGCTCATTGGTGTGGTTCCTGCGCTCTTAATTTCTAACTCACCCTTTGGATTTGTTGCCCTGATTGGTGTGATTGCTTTGGCGGGTATGGTGATGCGTAATTCTGTGATTTTGGTTGACCAAATCTCACAGGATGTGGAGGAAGGACATGATGAATTTACGGCGATTCTAGATGCAACAACCAGACGCGCTCGTCCTGTAATTTTGACTGCTGCGGCTGCGATGCTGGGGATGTATCCGCTTGCACAAAGTATGTTCTGGGGACCGATGGCGACAGCGATTATGGGTGGATTATTTGTCGGTACAGCACTCACACTTGTTTTTGTCCCAGCACTCTATGCAGCTTGGTTTAGAGTAAAAGTCTGGGGTTATCGTTGATGTTCAAAAGATGCTTGAATTGTGGAGATTTTGAATGATGTAGGGGAGAACTATGTTCTCCTGTATCTGTGATGGAAATAAGGGGCGAACAGAGTTCGTTCCTACGATCATTAGCAATATCTATTTCTGTAGGGGCATTAATTTAAACCTGAATCAATGCCTCTAATTGCGCGCGTTGCGGATCTGGAATCCGATCCGATTTTTGAGTTTTAAAGTCAAAATAGACTTGAACCGCTTTGCCTTTAGCAACTAAAACATCGTTTTGCCAAGCTTCTTGAATCACCACAAACGATGAGTTACCGACGCGTTCAATGCCTGTTTTGATCGTGACATCATGACCATAATGGGTTTGGGCAACAAAATCGATTTCGATGCGAGCTAAGATCAAAGTCAATTGTTGAATATCCATTGCAGGCGTGAAAATCTTAAAAATTGGTGCGCGTCCAGCCTCAAACCAACCAGCAATCACCGTGTTGTTGATGTGACCGAAAGCGTCAGTTTCATAGAATCGTGGAGTGATATTGACGCTAAACATGGTTTTTCCTATTAGATCTCAAAGATAATGTTCAGTTATTTTTATAAAATAGCATGTTCATTGTTGTCCTTCCAATGGCGCAAAATGTGATGTGATTTGATATTTTTGCCAGAATGGATCATTTTTCTTTGAATCATCCAACATCTATGCAGTGTTAGACCTATGCTTCCTGTTATCATTCGCACCAAGATTTCTCACGTTACCGCTACATAGACAGACTATAGACAAATCATGCACCCTTTATTTGCTGCTTTAAAAGATGGTTCTCTTAAACTTGGTTTAACGTTATCGGATGAAACGTTGAATAAATTGCTGAAATACCAAGATAACTTATCCTTGTGGAATAAAGCTTATAATTTGACCGCAATTCGTGATCCAAAGGAAATGTTGGTCAAGCATTTGCTTGATAGTTTAAGTGTGATTCCGCATTTGCCAGAAGGACGTTTGCTGGATGTTGGAACTGGTGGAGGGTTGCCTGGTTTTGTGATTTCAATTGTTCAGCCTGAGCGTCAATGTGTTTTATTGGATAGCAATGGTAAGAAAATCCGCTTTTTACGTCAGATGACCGCGGATATGAAAATGCCAAATGTTCAACCTGTGCAAGCACGAATTGAAGATCCTCAAACGTTAAATGATTTAGGGATTTTTGATGTTGTCACCAGTAGAGCTTTTGCATCACTGAGTGATTTTGTTAGAGACTGCGCCATATATTTAAAGCCTGATGCAACGCTTGCCGCGATGAAGGGTTTAATACCCAGTGATGAAATGGCGAGTCTTGATCAGTGGCAGCAAGAAACAATTGAATTAGTTGTTCCTTCTTTGAATGAACAAAGGCATCTGATTTTGCTTACCAAAAAATTATCTACCTAATTCTTTACTTAAAAAGCTACGCCGAAGACGCGAACATCATTTAAGATAACCCTAATTTTTTATGTGCATTTGGAAATAAATCAGCTATGACCGACATCAAAGCGTCAGCCAAGCCTGCTGTAAATGTAAAAAAGAGACCAGAGATCTGGGCAGTTGCCAATCAAAAAGGTGGTGTTGGTAAAACAACGACAGCTGTGAATTTGGCGGCGTCCTTGGGCGTCCTCAAAAAAAGAGTCTTATTGATAGATTTAGATCCTCAAGGCAATGCAACCATGGGGTCAGGCCTACAAAAGACTGAGTTGCCACATAGTGCAACAGATATTTTATTGGGTGCGGCACCGATTGAGGCGGTGGTTCAACCGACTCAGGTTGGCTATCGGATGATCGGGGCAAACCGTGATTTAGCCGGTGTGGAGCTATCACTTGTTGATCAGCCACGACGTGAGTTTGTACTCAAAGAAGCGTTGGCAAAGATTGAACATGAATACGATTTTATTCTTATTGATTGTGCTCCTAGTTTGAATTTATTGACTATTAATGCTTTAGCTGCGGCAACAGGCGTGATTATTCCCATGCAATGTGAATATTATGCTTTAGAAGGCTTAGCAGATTTATCTGGAACGATTGATCGTATTCGTGATGTGCTGAATCCTGAGATTCAAATTCGCGGTGTATTACGCACCATGTTCGACCCACGTAATACGTTGGCTAATGATGTCTCACAAGAGTTGTCTACGCACTTTGGAAACATCATGCTTGAGACGATTATTCCGCGTAACGTTCGCCTTGCTGAAGCACCAGCGCATGGTATGCCTGTCATGTTTTATGAAAAAGGTTCGCGTGGCGCATTGTCTTATTTAAGTGCGGCCGCTGAATTGGTTCGGACTGCAAAGAAAAGAGTCGTGAATAAAGGAGTACCTGCATGATGCGTAAGCGAGGTTTAGCACAAGGACGAGGGCTGGATGCGCTATTAGGTTCAATCAAGCAAGTACGTGCGGAAGTTGCGGAAACTCATATTCAAACACCTACAAATGTGACATTAGTTGACTTAGAACTGGATCGTCTGCAACGCGGTATTTATCAGCCACGTCGAGAAATTACGCCTGAAAGTTTAGCTGATTTGGCTGATTCGATTAAACGTCATGGTGTGATGCAGCCGATTGTGGTTCGTCGGCTTGAAAATCTGACTGGCGCTGAAGCTGAATATGAAATTATTGCGGGTGAGCGTCGTTGGCGCGCTGCGCGTTTGGCGGGTCTGGAAGTTATTCCTGCGATCGTTCGTGAATTACCCGATTCACTGGCTATTGCTTTGGCGCTCATTGAGAATATTCAGCGTGAAGACCTGAGTCCAATGGAACAGGCGTATGCTTTGCAACGCTTCCATGATGAGTTTGGGATGAGTCATCAAGAGATTGCCGAAACTGTTGGTAAGGCTCGTGCGACCGTCAGTAATCTGTTGCGTTTAATGAGCTTAAACGAAGACGTCAAAACCATGTTGGATCGCGGTGATCTGGATATGGGGCATGCACGTGCTTTATTGGCTGTAAAATTAGATGATCAAGGTCATCTTGCAAGAATTGTAGTTGGGCGTGAGCTATCCGTTCGTCAAACTGAGCAGTTGATTCGCGATCATTTAAATCCACCTGTGGCTAAAGCAATACGAGTTTCTCCACCTGATATTGGTGATTTGGAACGTCGCTTGGCGGAACGTTTGGGTGCGAGAGTGGAGTTAAGTCATAATCCAAAAGGCAAAGGGAAGTTGATTATCCGCTATCACTCATTGGATGAGTTAGATGGCATTCTCGCGGTAATGGATGTGCAATAAAGTCGCATATTGGAATATATTGATTTGCAATCATGGATTACATTTTTAAATTAGGATGATTTTACGATGTGGGAGTTAATTAAGGCGGGCGGCTGGCTCATGTTTCCGTTGGTGATCTGCTCGATTGCAGCGTTAGCCATTATCATTGAGCGTGGGATCCGTCTACAGCACAAAAAAGTTGCCCCGAGTGGTTTAGTTCAGTCGTTGGCAGCAAAACTCCATCAAGGTCGATTAACCTCTCAAGAGCTGACAGAGTTGCAGATGAGTTCGCCTTTGGGTGATTTGTTGGCAACGGGTATTCAGTATTCAGGTGGTGGACTTGAATACATGACCTTACAAATGCAAAACCGTGCCAGTACTCTGATTCATCGTCTGGAAAAGCACTTAAATTTATTGGGTACGATTGGTAATATTGCGCCGTTATTAGGTCTGCTAGGTACTGTTCTGGGTATTATCGAGTCGTTTTTAGCAGTCAATGTTGGTGGTAATACTGATCCTGCGATGCTTGCTTCAGGTATTTCGCAAGCGCTGATGTCTACGGCTGCGGGGATGATTGTGGCCATTCCTTCGCTGATCGCATATCGCCATTATCAACGTAAAGTTGCTGACTTTGCTGTAGAAATGGAGGAGCAAGCAGGTATATTGCTGCACGTTCTTCATGGTACTCATCATTCACCAGTGGTTGATGATTTAGGTCACGCATCTACCGAATTGAATGTTCCTCACACATCATCAATTATCTCTAATTCTGTGTTTGGTCAAAAGACAGCATCTAGTGCAACTTTATCAAGTTCGTCAGCTAAACAGAGCCAATCATGAAGTTTAGAAAACCACAAGTTGAAGAGATCTCGATTAATCTGACACCGATGATTGATTGTCTACTATTTCTTGTTGTTTTCTTATTGATTTCAACAAGTTTTAATAAGTACAGTCGATTAAATTTGGTTCTGCCACAGGCGACAGGTGTGCCAGATGTTCATCGTCCACGAAAAGTTGAAGTGGGCGTTGATCAGAGTGGTGCGTATATGGTGAATGGCAAATCATTGGCAAGTAACAGTGAAGATGATCTGCGTGCAGCGATTGAAACGGCGAGTCAGGGCGATCATTCACGTCCATTGGTAATCGCAGCAGATGGTCGAGCTTCGCATCAGTCTGTTGTTAAGGTCATGGATGTGTCTGGAAAACTTGGATTTATTAACATCAATATTAGTACGCGTATGCCCGTGGGGAGTAAGTAAGTGTCAGGATTCGCAATATACCGCCGGTTACTGGCTTATCTAAAACCATATTGGTGGGCTGGGCTTTTAGTTATTGCGGGCAATCTGTTGAATGCTGCGAGTGAGGTTGGTGGCGCGCAGTTGGTCAAATATATTATTGATGCAATCAGTAATCACGACCAATCGGCCAAAAACCTTTTTCCTATACTTGTTGTTGTGATGTTTTTCTTTCGTGGTGTGGGTTCGTTTCTAGGGAGTTATTACATCTCTGTGATTGCACGTCATGTCGTGTATAACTTACGCCTTGAAGTATTTGATCGTCTGCTGACGTTATCTCCTGCTTACTATTTAGCGCATTCTAGTGGCTATTTGTCAGCCAAACTGATTTACGATGTTGAACAAGTGACCGCTGCTGCCACTGAAGCAGGTAAAACACTGCTACGTGAAGGTTTAACCGTTGTTGCATTATTAAGCTATCTATTTTGGATGAACTGGCGTTTGTCTTTATCGTTACTGATTGTTGGGCCATTAGTGGGTTTATTGGTGCGTAAAGCGAGTAAGCGACTCCGTAAATTATCACATCAGATTCAGGATTCGATGGGTGAAGTTAGCCATATTGTGAATGAGTCAATTAATGGCTATAGCGTTGTTAAAAATTATGGTGGTCAAGCGTATGAGCGGGAACGCTTTGATCGCGCTTCAACCAATAATTTGAAAAAAAGCCTGAAAATGGTGATTACCAGCAGTATTAATACGCCATTGATTCAATTTCTCATGGCGATTGCGATGGGAATTGTCGTCTGGCTTGCATTACGTCCAGAAATTCTGACATCGACCAGTGCAGGGGATTTTGTTGCTTATATCACCGCCGCAGGTTTGATCAGTAAACCACTTCGTGCATTAACCGATGTGAATGAAAAAATTCAGCGCGGCGTTTCTGCTGCGCACTCAGTATTTACGTTGATTGATACACCGCCAGAAGATGATTTTGGTCAAATCGATCACCCATTAACAGGTCAGATTACGTTTGACAATGTGACTTTTGCGTATCCAGAAAAACCAGATGCGTTATCCAATATTAATTTGACAATTAAAGCAGGTGAAACAGTTGCTTTGGTTGGACGGTCTGGCGCAGGTAAAACGACGCTGGTGAATTTATTGATGCGTTTTCAGAACATCACCAGTGGTCAAATTTTACTGGACGGTGTTCCGATTGACCAATTTACTTTAGCAAGCCTACGTAGTCAGATCGCAACCGTCGGTCAGCAAGTGATTTTGTTTGATCAAACGGTTCGTGAAAATATTGCGTATGGGCAGCTTGCGACTAAATCAGATGCAGAGGTTCGTGCTGCGGCCAAAGATGCGTTTGCCGAGCAGTTTGTAGATGCATTGCCAAATGGGTTTGATACATTAATTGGTGCAAGCGGCATGTCACTGTCAGGTGGCCAGCGTCAACGACTCGCGATTGCCAGAGCACTGCTTAAAGACGCCCCAATTCTCATTTTGGATGAAGCAACAAGTGCGCTGGATAATGAATCGGAACATTATATTCAACAAGCGCTAAGCCATGCGATGATTGGACGAACAACACTTGTGATTGCACATCGGTTGTCAACGATTGAGCAATCTGATCGTATTGTTGTGATGGATCAAGGGCGAATTGTTGAACATGGCACTCATACCGAGTTGTTAGCGCGGGGTGGTTTGTATGCCCAATTACATCAACGTGAATTTGTTGATATTCAATAATGTTTGATCAGTCACGACTTAATAAGACTCTAAAAGGTGCTGTGTGATCGATTTAAAGACTGCATTTCCAAGGGCATGGGCGAAGCAATCAGGATGGTTGTTATGGCTACTGCCTTTGTCGTTGCTTTATGCTTTGGTCACAGGTATTCAGCGTACCTTATATCGTTTGAAGATTAAAAAAGCGTATCAGTCACCTGTTCCTGTGATGGTCATTGGGAATATCACAGTGGGTGGTAGTGGAAAAACACCCTTACTCATTGAGTTGGTACGCTACTTAACTCAAGAGCAACATCTCAATGTGGGCGTGATTAGTCGTGGATATGGTGGAAATCAAGCGATGTTTCCTCATATTGTTCAAACGAATGATCTTGCTAAAGATGTGGGCGATGAACCGTTATTAATTGTACAAAAAACTGGTGTTGTGCTGGCAGTCGGTGCAAATCGTCAAGCTGCTATTGAGTCCTTGCTTGCAGATGCAGCACAAAAAGGACGTCCATTAGATCTCATTTTGAGTGATGATGGTTTGCAACACTTAGCACTAGGTCGAAATTTAGAATGGATTGTGCTGGATATTGATCGAGGTTTGGGTTCTGGTTGGCTATTGCCTGTTGGTTTTTTGCGTGAAAGCTCAGATCGTCTTGAAACAGCAACCGTGATTGAGCATGGTCTAGTAAAACATGGAGGCGAGGGTTCTCCTTATCGAATGCATTTAGTGTCTGGCGAATTAGAGCCGCTATCGTTGAATGAGTCTTTATCTGATCGTCATGTTTTGCCGCCACAGCCTCCGCAGCGAGTGCATGCAGTTGCAGGTATTGGAAATCCATCACGATTTTTTAATAGCTTACGTGATCTTGGGTTTGATGTGATCGAACATCCATTTGCTGATCACCATCCTTATCAAGTCAGTGATGTCCAGTTTAATGATGATTTACCCATTATTACGACAGCAAAAGATGCTCCAAGATTACAAGGTCTAGTTCATTCAAATGTTTGGATTTTGCCTGTGGAGGCATCTTTATCACCAGAATGTTATTCATTGCTTTATACACAGCTCGCTGAATTGGGTGTGTTGACAGAGCGTCGACAAACTCATCGTTGATTGCTTGAGTTCATTTAGAAATTTATTAAAAACAAATTAATGAGAGATTCTTATGCGTCATATTGTGATTCCAGCGCGTTATGCAAGCACACGTTTGCCAGGGAAGCCATTATTAGATTTATGCGGCAAACCTATGGTGCTGCGAGTGGTTGATCAAGCTCGTAAGGTAAAAGGAATTGATAGTCTTTGTGTGGCGACCGATGATGAGCGCATTGCTCAAGTGTGTCGCGATGCGGATGTCGATGTTGTGCTGACATCTGCTGATCATCCTTCAGGTACAGATCGTCTAGCTGAAGTTGCGAGAATCAAAGGCTGGGCTGCTGATGATACGGTGGTGAACATTCAAGGTGATGAGCCGTTATTGCCGCCCGTACTTGTTGAGCAAGTCGCAGATTTATTGGATACACATCGTCAATGTGCGATGGCGACATTATGTGAGCCGATTCTACATTTAGAAGAATTTACACGTAGTAGTATTGTTAAAGTCGTGCGCAGCCAGACAGGTGAGGCGCTATATTTTAGTCGTGCCAGCGTGCCGTTTGATCGTGATGGCTTTAAGGACGGCATTACACATGTTCCTGAGACAGCGCGTCGTCATTTGGGTTTGTATGCATACCGTGTTGCATTGTTACAGGATTATGTGACTTGGCCTATGGGTGTTTTAGAGCAAATTGAAAGCCTAGAGCAATTACGCGTGCTTGAACAAGGTCGTCGGATTGCAATTGCCGATGCGCTGGTGTCCTTACCAGCAGGTGTAGATACCCCTGAGGATCTACTTCGATTACGTGCATTAGGCGCAGCGGCTTTTATTTAAGAGATTGTGTTCATGGCGAAAACTCCAGCGAAGCTTAAAGACGATGAACCATCTGCTTCAGTTGAGCATGAACAGTCTCATTTTCTGCCACTCCTGCCATGGCAACGTGACGCGTGGAATAAATTAACTGGCAGAATGCCTAATTTACCGCATGGTGTGCTTTTAACTGGCGCTGCTGGAACAGGGAAACGTCGCTTTGCGGAACATGTTGCAGGCTGGTTATTGTGCGATACACCAACATCTGATGGAGCTTGTGGACAATGCGCAAGTTGTGCATGGCTTAAGGTAGGGAATCATCCCAGTTTGTTGCGTATTTCACGTGAAGTTGATGCAAAAGGTAAACAAAGTCGGCAGATTAAGATCGATCAAATTCGTGACCTTATGCCGTTTGTGCAACAAACTGGGCAGGGGTGGCGAGTTGTTATTTTTGAGCCAGCAGAGGCTTTGAATATTGCGGCAGCAAATGCACTACTCAAGACTTTAGAAGAACCTGCTCCTCGCGTCATGATCTTATTGGTTTCAGATCAATTTTTACAATTGCCTGCAACGATACGAAGTCGTGTTCAGCAAATTCCGCTTGGGCGCATTTCGCCAGAGATGGCGATTGAGTTTGTGCGTGATGAAGCTGTGGTGAGTGTAGAACAAGCCAAGTTATTATTAGCCTTGTCGGGCGGTGCACCATTAGCAGCGGTGACTTTGGCAACAACAACTCAATATCAATTACGTGGGCAATGGCTTGCGACGTGGCTTGCCATTTTAACAGGTCGGCGAACTGTTTTAGATGCGACAACATATTGGCAAAAACAATTACCACTTTTAAATTGGTTGGATTTAGTGAGACAGATCCTACGCGACGTTATCGCGTTGCATGTCGGTTATGTACTGGTTCAAACAGATTTGGATCGCAATCACTTTAATCAAATCAAGAGTCGTGTATCACTAGAATCATTACTTGCTGTAGATCAACGGATCGTCTCTCTCATCGCAGGACAAAGCCAAAATGTTAATCCACAATTGGTGATGGAAAATCTAATGCTTCAGCTTGCGACCTAAATCTTTCATCTGATTTTCTATATAGCGTTCTATGAAATTTGAGGATTTTAGTTAATTTGGCTAGAGTCGACTCAAATATTTGCTTAAATTGATATATTTTCTATATTTGCGTTAGTTTTTGTCTTGACACTGTCATATTAAGTGTTTATATAGTTTCGATAAACTATTTGTATTGAATAGTTTTTTAAAAAAAATAATTGTTCATGGAGAGCGCGATGACTAGTGCAGGAAATCAAGATTTTGAACTTGATGAGGCCTTTGTAGATGAAGAATTATTACCTAACAATGAAGTGTTAAATAAGTCCCTGAATACCAGCAAGGCATCATTAATGAAACGGCGTTTAATTGATGATATTTTGCAAGAAAAGCGCTTACAAGCTCATTTAAAAGAATATGATTTTGATTTAGAAGATGATTGACGTTTCAGTCATTTAGGTCGTTATTTGAGTAAGTTGATTTCATTCTATGTAAATGTCGAATTTATGATGTCGGCATTTACAAAATCTAATAAAAATGCATCGCGTTTTATCGATGATGTGCCGCTCTTGTAATGTTTTGAATTCTTTTCACACAAACACTATTTTTAATTTCGCCTGTCAGTGCCCAAATTTGTTAGAGTAGCGCAATCTTATTGTGTATGGAGTGTGTCTCATGGCGATCCTTGAGCTTGATCTAGATCTGCTAGCTGACTACTTAGATGGCGAAACGAATGAGTTTGGTCTGGATTTTGCGGCAACGCATGGTTTTTTGTGTGCAACCGTTGTTGGCCCTGACTTAAAAGATTGGCGTAAACATTTATTTGATGAGCATGAAAAAGATATTCCCAAAGCAATCCTTGAGCAAGTGGATTTATGGCGAAATGACATTTTGCAAACTTTACTCAATGAAGAGCATATTGGTTTTCCTGTTGAGATTGAGGAAGTTTCAGTTGATTCAAGTTTAGGTGATTGGGCTGTTGGCTTTGTTGATGCATTATTCTTGAATGATGAGGCTTGGTTTGAGCAAGCTGATGAAGAAGAAGATGTGATTATGCTGACATTGCCAATGATGGTGTTCAGTGGTATTGAAGGCGAACCTGATCTTGAAACCGTCCGCAATAATCCTGATTTGATGGAAGAAATGGCGGATGAAATTCCTGAGAATCTGACTAAACTCTTTTTGTTGTATCACGCACCAGCTGGATGATTCTCAAACACATTTAGCTTGATTTATTTTAAGAACCCTAGAAAGTCAATTTTTACTTCCTAGGGTTTTATGTTGTTTACGACGTTTGTAATGAGTTTGGCTTAGGTGACCATTCGTTTCTGCAATAATACTGATGTTGCCATCAATTTCCAGCATTGCAAGCTTGACGTCCACAAGTTTTTCAACGCCATGTTCACGCATGGATTCTTGAATTTCATCATCATCAATTCCTAGTTTTTCCAAATTCTTGATGTCCAAAATGCCATTATGAATGAGTATTTCTGGTCGCTCAGAAAGAAGGTCATGTAAATTTTTATTCTTATACATCATTTTTTTAATGCCGTAGTTCGCAATAAACAAGACTCCAGCAGCCATAAGCCCACCAGACAGGCTTGTATTTGTGCCAACCATCGCATTTTGTACCGCATTGCTGATCAATAAAATCAGTACGACGTCTGAGGTATTCAGTTGAGATAGTTCTTTTTTCCCAGTTAGCCTAATAGCAAGTAGCATAAATAGATAAACAGCTAGACTGCGTAAAGCAACATTAAAATAGGGGTTTGTAATCAGATTATCCATAGTTCACTCGATGCGATATGTTTTTTGAACGATACACGATTACGAGGATAGAGGCTTCTAGCACACTTAAAAAAAATTAGAAATACGCTCCGAGGAAAAATTCATTTACAATGCGCGTTCCATTTGTGACCCGCGAGATTGTTTGGCGATGAGTAGTATGAATTTTAAACGAATGACAGAATTAGATTTAGCTGGTAAACGTGTATTAATCCGTGAAGATCTCAATGTTCCTGTGAAAAATGGTCAAATCACTAGTGATGCTCGTTTACGCGCTGCTCTGCCGACAATTAAAGCAGCTTTGGCGCAAGGCGCAGCTGTTATCGTTTGCTCACATTTAGGCCGTCCAACAGAAGGCGTGCATAGCACTGAAAATTCACTAGCGCCTGTCGCCGAATATTTATCAAAAGCTTTAGGTCAAGAAGTTTCTTTGGTGACCGATTATTTGGACGGTGTAGACGTGAATGCTGGGCAAGTGGTCTTGCTTGAGAATGTCCGTTTTAATGCTGGTGAAAAGAAAAATAATCCTGAGTTAGCTCAGAAATATGCTGCACTTTGTGATGTTTTTGTGATGGATGCGTTTGGTACTGCGCATCGTGCAGAAGGATCAACGGAAGGTGTTGCTCGATTTGCTAAAGTGGCTTGTGCGGGCCCGCTACTTGCTGCTGAATTAGATGCATTGGGTCGCGCGATGCAATCACCAGAGAAACCAATGGTTGCAATTGTTGCGGGCTCTAAAGTCTCAACAAAACTCGATGTATTAACGTCATTAGCTGGAATTTGTGATCAGATCATCGTGGGTGGTGGTATCGCAAATACTTTCCTTGCCGCTGCTGGTTACAATGTTGGTAAATCATTATATGAACCAGATTTGATCGAAACTGCAAAAAGCATTGCCACAAAAGTCAATGTTCCATTACCAACTGATGTTGTGGTGATCGATGCGAGTAATCTGAGCGGCGACTTTATGGATTTTGTCGCGAATAGCACTCCAGTGACTAAAAAAGTAACTGAGATTAGTGACACGGATATGATTTTGGATATCGGTTCTGATACTGGCGCGCAATTTGCACAATATATCGAGCAAGCCAAGACCATTTTATGGAATGGGCCAGTAGGTGTATTTGAAGTTGATGCGTTCGGCTATGGTACCGAAACTTTGGCGCGAGCGATCGCGGCAAATAAAGGATTCTCGATTGCGGGTGGCGGTGATACGTTAGCTGCGATTGATAAATATCATGTTGCAGAAGATATTAGCTATATTTCTACAGGTGGTGGTGCATTCCTTGAGTTTGTTGAAGGAAAGGTGTTGCCAGCGGTTGCGATTTTGCTCACACGATGTGAATCGTAAACTTGTTCGACAATCTGGATAAAAAGTCTAGTTTTATTATTTAGATTGCAGCACTTTTTGTTACATTGTATTTTTTCTGTCACATATGCTATGTTATTCTGGTAACAGGTCTTCGTGACTTAACTTTATATATCTATATAGGAAACACTTATGAAAACTTCAATTCTAGTTGTTGCTGCATTGGCTCTACCATTGGCATTGACTGCTTGTGACAAAGCAAAAGACGCTGCTAACTCTACTGTTAATGCTGCTGCATCTGGTGTAGCTGCAACAACCGCTGCTGCTGCATCTGGTGTAACTGCAACTGCTGATGCTGCTAAAACTGCTGCTGCATCTGGCGTAGCTGCAACTACTGATGCTGCTAAAGGTGCTGTTGCATCTGCTGCTCAAGCAACTGCTAACACTGCTCAAGCAGTTGCTGATAAAGCAAAATCATAATTCAGATGATTCTGTTTTCATGATAAAAAACCTCGCATTTTGCGAGGTTTTTTTTGTGCTGCGTTTTTTGTTGTAACACAGATGGTGTTGTTGATATAAAATCAGTCAAAAGCTCATCCAAAATAGAGATAAGTAGGTTAGAATCTGCAAATTGTTTTTTGACTGATGGTTTTCATACCATATTCACATCGTTTTTATAAAGAGTCTCAGTTATGGCACTTATTTCGTTACGCCAGTTGCTTGATCATGCTGCTGAACATGGCTATGGCGTTCCAGCTTTCAACGTCAATAATCTTGAACAAATGCGCGCTATTATGGAAGCGGCGGATAAGACTGATTCTCCTGTCATTGTGCAAGCAAGTGCAGGCGCACGTAAATATGCTGGCGCCCCGTTCTTGCGTCATTTGATTTTAGCGGCAATCGAAGAGTGGCCGCATATTCCAGTTGTGATGCATCAAGATCACGGAACAAGCCCAGAAATCTGCCAACGCTCAATTCAGCTGGGTTTTAGTTCGGTCATGATGGATGGTTCATTGGGAACGGATGGTAAAACTCCGACTAATTATGAATACAATGTCAATGTGACTCGTGAAGTGGTCAAATTGGCTCATGCATGTGGCGTATCAGTTGAAGGTGAGATTGGCTGTTTAGGTAGCCTCGAAACTGGTATGGCTGGTGAAGAGGATGGTGTGGGTGCGGAAGGTGTTTTAGATCACTCACAATTGCTCACAACAGTTGAAGAAGCTGCACAATTTGTAAAAGATACCAGTGTTGACGCGTTAGCGATTGCAATTGGCACGAGTCATGGTGCCTACAAGTTTACTCGTCCACCAACAGGCGATATTTTAGCAATTGATCGTATTAAAGAAATTCACGCTAAAATTCCTAACACTCATTTAGTGATGCATGGTTCGAGCTCAGTACCGCAAGAGTGGTTAAAAATTATCAATGAGTTTGGTGGTGATATCAAAGAAACTTATGGTGTGCCTGTTGAACAAATCGTTGAGGCGATTAAACATGGCGTGCGTAAAGTCAATATTGATACAGACTTGCGCTTGGCCTCTACTGGTGCAATTCGTCGTTTCATGGCAGAGCATCCATCAGAATTTGACCCACGTAAATTCTTTGCTAAAACAGTGACGGCAATGCGTGATGTTTGTATTGATCGTTATCAACAGTTTGGTACTGCTGGTAACGCAAGCAAGATCAATCCGATTTCTCTTGAAAAAATGTCAGCGCGTTACGCTGCAAAATAAAGAGATATTTAGGTACACTGACAACCGCTTTATTATTAGAGAATGCTTGAAGTCCTTTTTTTGATTTGTGCGCTATTGTGGTGCAAAAATTACAAAAATGATTAATTAAGATCTTTTTTGGTGCGTTTGTCGTGTGTCGAATGGATTGTAAAATTTGAAGTTATAGGCATGAAAGTCGTGCGGTATAATGAATGAATTGAGTTAGATGTAAGCGGCACTTGAGATCAATGGATTGAGAAAAAGTAAAGACGCACCAAAAGTGTATTTTTGGTATGTTCTTTGCTTTAAAAAGCTCACTTCTTTGTGAAAGGTGTTGATGTTGTAGTGGAAGAGCCGTATCTGACGAAGAGCAGTATCTGACACCTGTTTCACCACTAATGTTGTTGCATTGATTTTTTATTGATTTTTCTAGCGCTGGAGCATAGCAAGCATGAGCAACAAAGTTCTCAATTTGATTAAAGAACACGAAGCGGAATGGGTAGATTTCCGTTTTACTGATACACGTGGTAAAGAACAACATGTGAGCTTTCCAGCACACACTGTAGATGAAAGCACTTTTGAAACTGGTAAAATGTTTGACGGTTCTTCAATTGCTGGTTGGAAAGGCATTGAAGCATCTGACATGATCTTGATGCCAGATCCAGAAACAGCTTTCATGGACCCGTTCTTCTCAGCACCAACTGTTGTTGTGACTTGTGATGTTATCGAGCCATCAACAATGCAAGGTTACGAGCGTGATCCACGTTCTATCGCACGTCGTGCAGAAGAATATCTGAAATCTACAGGTATTGGTGATACTGCATTCTTCGGTCCAGAACCAGAATTCTTTATTTTTGATGAAGTGAAATTCGACATCGACATGTCAGGTGCACGTCACACCATCTATGCAGAAGAAGCAGCATGGTCAACTTCTAACTCATACGAAGGCGGCAACTCAGGCCACCGTCCACGCGTTAAAGGCGGTTACTTCCCAGTACCACCAGTTGACAGCGCACAAGACATCCGTGTTGCAATGTGTGAAGCGATTGAAGCGATGCTCGGTGAAGGCCGCGTTGAAGTTCAACATCACGAAGTTGCATCTTGCCAATCAGAAATCGGTGTGACATTTAACACATTAGTTCGTAAAGCAGACGAAGTTCAAGTATTGAAATACGCAGTATTGAACGTTGCGCATGAACATGGTAAATCAGCAACTTTCATGCCTAAACCGCTTGTTGGTGACAACGGTTCAGGTATGCACGTTCACATGTCAATCAGCAAAAACGGTGTAAACACTTTCGCTGGTGATGAATATGCAGGCTTGTCAGAAACTGCAATCCTGTTCATCGGTGGTATCATCAAGCACGCTCGTGCATTGAACGCGATCACCAACCCATCAACAAACAGCTACAAGCGTTTGGTTCCTCACTACGAAGCACCAATCATGTTGGCTTACTCAGCACGTAACCGTTCTGCGTCAATCCGTATTCCATACGTTTCTAACCCGAAAGGTCGTCGTATCGAAGCGCGTTTCCCGGATCCAGTTGCTAACCCATACTTGGCATTTGCTGCGTTGTTGATGGCTGGTCTTGACGGTATCCAAAACAAGATCCACCCAGGTGCGGCTGCAGACAAAAATCTGTATGACTTGCCACCAGAAGAAGAAGCATTGATCCCAACAGTTGCTCACTCACTTGAAATGGCTCTTGATGCATTGAAAGCTGACCATGAGTTCTTGTTGAAAGGTGGTGTATTCACCAAAGAAATGCTCGATGCATACATCGAACTGAAAATGGAAGATGTACGTCGTTTGAACACAACAACTCACCCAGTTGAGTTCGAAATGTACTACAGCTGCTAATTTCTGATTTCTAGAAATCGGTGAGTAAAAAAAGGTCTGCAATGCAGGCCTTTTTTATTATGCTTAATAGCGCCACTCTTCGTAAATATCTCAATCTTCATCATATTCATACTTAAATATATTGTTTTGTGGTTTACAATAGCTCCATCCATCCGCATAGGACTTGCTTAATGAGAATCTCTAATAAAATGACCGTTAAACCACGTTTGCTGGTTGGTGTAATGCTGTTGAGTTTTTTTTCGGCAACGACCATGGTTGGGTCGTTTGCTCAAGCTGCTGTTTATAAGAAAGTCGATGCAGATGGGAATGTGAGTTTTAGCGATGTTCCTGATAAGTCCGCGCAATTAGTGAATGTAGCTCCTCTTGAAACCGTGCCAGCGTTAAGTCCAGACGTCATTGCTAAGACATTGAGTGATGATGATTCACAAAAAAGCGCAGCGGCGAATATTAATTACACGATTCGGATTATTTCACCTAAATCAGATCAAACATATCATCGTTCAGTTGATGCATTTTCGGCAAATGTAGAAGTGAAACCGAATTTGCAAGACGGTGATCATTTAGTATTTTTAGTTGACGGCAAAACTTCTGACCAAAAAATTCCTCCCAATACACTTGATCGTGGACAACATCAATTTGAAGCGCGAGTAGTCTCTGCAAAAGGGCGTATTTTAAAATCTCAGATGACAACGTTTTTTGTGCAGCAGCCTACGGCTCGATAGGGTTAATATAAATTGAGATTAAGAACATCGTCTTCGTTTTCAAAAGAGAAACGAAGACGTGCAGCACAATGGTTTAACGTCAGAAATAAATATCATAGACGATTGACCTCAGAATCATCGCTAGTGCCTTGGCTCCTTGCACAAGGATCGTTAACACAGCAGTTGCGCAATTTTGCTAGTGGCGAATTTAGTGTAGTGCGTTTAAACGAGTCATTGCAGCATCCAAATTTTGATGAGATAAAACGCTTGCATCTTTATGCAGGACAACGTGTTTGGGTGCGGGAGGTTCTATTATTTGGTGATGAGGAAGAACCTTGGGTGCATGCGCGGAGTGTGATGCCCCTACAAACATTATCAGGGTCGGGTCGGCGTTTAAAATTATTAAAAAATCGTTCTTTAGGTTCTTTGTTGTTTGAACGGGGTGGTGTGCAAACAATTCCGAAATATGAACAGCGAAAAGCAAGGGAAATTACGCAACTTTCTGAAGGTTGGACTCGGCGCACGACTTATGTATGGCATCAAAAGTATCTCTTAGTCCAAGAGACATTTTTACCTGCATTTGTAGAATCTTTAAATCGCAAAAAAGACGTATAATTCGATGATGCTGATCTAATTAGATTGAAGCCATTTATAAGGTTCTGTGAGCTAATATCCGATGAATTTTTATGCGCAATCACCATCTATATCTTGGCGCGAGCGTATTCGTGCTTATGTGCAATTGACTCGATTAGATCGCCCTGTAGGTATTGAATTACTGCTTTGGCCTACGTTATGGGCAGTTTGGTTGGCAGGTCAACAGACCAGTGTGCATCACGCGTCATGGTCAATTGTGTTGATTTTCATTTGTGGTGTTGTGTTGATGCGTTCCGCTGGCTGTGTGATTAATGATTTCGCAGATCGGCATGTGGATGGTCAAGTTGAGCGGACTAAGAATCGACCGCTTGCAAGTGGAAAAGTTTCAGCTAAAGCTGCATTAGTGTTGTTTGTGATCTTACTTTTGATGAGTGCGGCATTATTATTGTTCTTGCCAGTTCAGACATTGTATTGGGCGTTTGGGGCGTTGTTTCTCGCGACTTTATATCCCTTTATGAAACGATGGACATATTTGCCACAGTTTGTATTGGGTGCTGCATTTTCGTGGGCAATTCCGATGGCTTATGTCGCTCAGGGGCAAACGCCTGACCTGATGTGTTGGTTATTGTATGTGGCAAATTTAAGTTGGACAGTTGCTTATGACACGCAATACGCCATGACGGATCGCCCTGATGATTTGAAAGTAGGCATTAAATCCACAGCGATTCTTTTCGGCAAAAATGATTTATTGATCATTGGTATTTTACAAGCGATTTTTCTAGTGTTGATGACGTTTGTGTTTTATGTACTGCATTTATCGATCTTTGCATATGTTGGGCTTTTCATTGCATTGATTTTGTTTGTGAATCAATACTTACGTACTCGTGATCGTTTGCCTGTTCATACGTTTTGGGCATTTTTGAATAATTGCTGGGTTGGGCGGATTATTTGGTTAGGGGTTGCGATTTCACTTTTTTGATTTTCATTTGATACAATCTTTTACTTTATATTTTTTGACTGGTTCTGACAGAGTGCTATGACAACTCCTTTCATGCATCCGATTGAAGCGAAAACACAAAGCATTCGCCATGTTGATCTTGTTGATGAGGCTGCAACAATACGGGTCGCGACTCAGCTTGCTCAAGTCTGTGTATCAGGAATCATTTATCTCGTCGGAGATTTGGGCGCTGGCAAAACAACATTTACTCGTGCATGGCTACAGGCAAAAGGACATGTAGGCGCGGTTAAAAGTCCAACTTATACACTCGTTGAACCTTATCAAATTGCAGGGCAGTCTGTATTTCACTTTGATCTTTATCGTTTGAATGATCCTTTTGAACTAGAACTGATGGGAATTCGAGACTACTTTGAAAATCGTTTTGGAGATCATCAAGCTTTATTTTTAATTGAATGGCCGCAAAAGGGCGAACCTGTGATTCCAGACGCTGATTTGCAATTGACATTGCAGATTGCAACAGATGATGTGACAAGACATTTAACAATAGAAGCATTAAGCCCTGTTGGAATTGCAGCATTAATTCAATTAGATATGCTATTGGCTGAACAGTTATGAGTGATTTTTTGGAAGAATCCTCATCTGAGTTGTTGTCAGTGTCTGATTCATTGAATCATAAACGGATTCAAAAGTTACCAGCGGCACTTGCTAACCAGATTGCAGCGGGTGAGGTGGTTGAACGTCCTGCATCAGTGGTTAAAGAGTTAGTTGAAAACGCTTTGGATGCTGGTGCAACACGCATTGAAGTACGCATCCAGCAAGGCGGTTCGTCACTGATTGAAGTGCTGGATAATGGTTCGGGTATTCATCCTGATGATTTAGTTCTGGCTGTTTTACGTCATGCGACCAGTAAAATTTCTACAGCAGAACAGCTTGCTGCAATTGCGACTTTGGGTTTTCGTGGCGAAGCATTAGCTTCGATTGCTGCTATTTCTCGTTTTAGTTTATCCAGTAGTCAGACTGACGATGGTCTAGGTTTCGAAGTTGCTGTGGATACGGCAATTGATCATGATGCATCGCAGTCTTCCTTGAAAGACCAGATAAAGCTAAAACCGATTGCTCATGCGCGCGGTACGCGTGTCGTGATACGAGATTTATTTTATAACGTGCCTGCGCGACGTAAATTTCTCAAAAGTGTGGCAACGGAATATAGCCATATTGAAGAAGTGATTAAGCGCATGGCGTTAGTGCATTTTGATGTGGCATTTGTACTGATTCATCAAGATCAGCGTAAGCTGGAATTACCCATTGCAGATAGTGGCGAGTTACGATTACAACGGGTACGTAAAATCCTTGGTGGGAGATTTGCTGATACTGCGCATTGGGTCGATGCACAGAGTTTGGATTTAAGACTAGCTGGTTGGCTTGGTCACCCTGCGGAAGCTCGCGCGCAGGCCGATTTACAGTATTTGTATGTCAATGGTCGAGTGGTTAAAGATCGTAGTGTGAGTCATGCGCTACGTATGGCTTATGAATCAGTTCTGCATGGACATAAACACCCTGCGTTTTTGTTGTTTTTAGAACTTGATCCAGAGCGAGTGGATGTCAATGTTCATCCAACAAAACATGAAGTTCGTTTTGTTGCGCAACGCGAAGTGCATGAGTTTGTCCGTCACCATGCCAAACAAGTTTTATCACAGTTCCAAACTGCACCTGCGGAACTTGCGGATGCGCTCCATCCGAGTCAACGTCAGCCTGAGCAGATACAATCTGTTTTAGGCTTACATCAATATGATTCTAATTCGTTTGCTGATACTCGAATTGAAGCGCCACAACCTTTTACGGATTCTTCATTTAAAGATCAAAGTAAACTCAACTCATACACTCATCAGCCGTATCAAGAATCTTCTTATCAAAATCAGGGCGTGAAGGCTGCTTTAGGTCAATATTTTCAAGCATTACGTCCAGAAGATGGTGGCAACTCAAATGCAAAACAGGATGCAGATGAATATCCACTTGGATTAGCTTTGGCTCAATTGCATGGCATTTATATTTTGGCGCAGAATCGTGATGGTTTAATCATGGTTGATATGCATGCCGCACATGAGCGAATTTTATTGGAACAATTAAAAGTTGCATGGGATGCGAATCAATCCGAACAATGGCAGACACAACCATTATTAGTACCATTAGCTGTTGATGTGACTGCACAACAAGCGCATCGTGCTGAGCAGATTCAAGATAGCTTAAATCGTCTAGGTTTAGAAGTTGATCGACAAGGTGAACAAACGGTTGTTGTCCGTGCGGTACCCGCGTTACTGGCGCGTGGCAATATAACGAGTTTGGTGCAGCAGCTTTTATCCGATATTGATTTATCTGAGATAACTATAAATGAATCAGATTCTCAGGTTAATCCGAGTAATAGTGGTCTGATTCGTGCCCGCGATCGCATTTTGGCAACGATGGCATGTCATGGCGCAGTACGTGCCCATCGGCAGCTTAGTCTTGCTGAAATGAACGGATTATTGCGTCAAATGGAACAAACGCCATTTGCCAGTCAATGTAATCATGGGCGACCAACATGGCGAGCATTTCCGCTATCACAACTTGATAAATTATTTGCACGAGGCGATTGATTGACTCTTCATCATAAAAAATCTGAGCATCCACCGGCTGTGTGTATCATGGGACCAACAGCGAGTGGCAAGACTGCTTTGGCGTGTGAGTTATATGATACGGGTCGTTATGAAATTATTTCAGTAGACTCTGCGTTGGTTTATCGTGGACTTGATATTGGTACAGCGAAGCCAACTGCCCAAGAGCTACAGCAATATCCACATCATTTGGTTGATATCATTGAACCAGAGGATATTTATTCAGCAGCCAACTTTGTAGAAGATGCGCATCGATTGATTGGTGAAATTCGCGAGTGTGGGAAGATTCCGTTACTTGTTGGTGGGACGATGCTTTATTTTCGCAGCTTGTTCTCAGGTATGGCCGCAATGCCTGCAGCTGATGCCGATGTGCGTGCAGAGATTTCAGCTCAGGCAGAGCAATATGGCTGGGATTGGATTCATCAGCAGTTAGCTGCAATCGACCCTCGTGCAGCTCAACGTTTTTTGCCTAGCGACCGCCAGCGAGTGATGCGAGCCTTAGAAGTCTATCGAATTAGTGGTCGGGCGATTAGTGATTTTCATGATGAACAGGTTGTTCAGGAAACTTCAGACGATTTTACGATTTATGCACTTGTGCCAGACCGTGCTTTACTGCATGAGCGAATTGCATTGAGATTGCAGCAAATGTGGAAGGCAGGGTTTGTTGAAGAGGTCAAAACGTTACGTCAACGACCATTATTGACTGCTGAGTTTCCTTCTATGCGCTCTGTGGGTTATCGTCAGGTCTGGGAATATTTAGATCAACTGGAAAATGAACGACCGTTTGTCGCCGAAAATGATTTGCTCACAGAATATCAATTGACTGTTAATATCAATAAAAACATACTAGAAATGCAGAATCGCGCATTATATGCAACACGTCAATTAGCGAAACGTCAGTTTACTTGGATTCGCTCTTTACGCGATTCTCATACTGTTCAGTTATTCAATACAGTTAATGAAGGTTTTCTTCACTTGCGTAGTTGAAAATAATGGCTCAAAATTGTGCCCCCTGTCTTGTGTCATAAAAAATATTAATTAGCCGCTAATTTTGGCAGCTTTT
>JASLGO010000023.1 GCA_030150135.1 Aquirhabdus sp. | reverse complement strand
AGTTAGGACGTTTCACATTTTTGATGCGTAAGATTCATAAGCAATCCGTCAAAATTGAACATTTTCTTCAAGATCTTGAATATCAGACTCAAATGTTGGCGCTTGCTGCTAAAATTAGTGATAACACCAATGATGAGCTTTTAGAATTAGCATCAGTATTAAGTTCTAGCTTCGGGAAAGCTGCATAACGTGATGCTTTATGGTGTCAAACGCCCAATTATTTATTGAAATTAGTTTGATATATATTTATATGAGATTGATCAGATAATAAGAATCTAATTTGTTCAAGATTGATTTGAGATAAAAAGAACCATAAAGGTTCTTTTTTTATTTTTGATGTGTCAATTGGGTTCAAAACATGTATTTATGTTAATTTTAAATTATTTATATATTTGATATTTATAAATAAATTTAAATTGGTATGCGAATTGCTTAACACTATATGTCTGTTCTATAGGATTCTACGGTTGTAAATGTAGAGTCTTATGTTCAATGTTTTGCACAATATAGGGAGAAAATTAATGTTAAGTCGCGATCAATTGCAAGAGCTTGGGCGCTTCAAGTTGTTGATGCGCAAAATGCACAATCAATCTGTACAAATTGAAAAATTTTTGACAGATCTGGAATATCAAAGTCAGATGCTCGACATTGCCGAGGAGTTTGATGATAGTGATATCGAGAATGACGAATTGATCATGTTGTCATTAGTTTTGCGTTCTAAGTTTGGGCGTTTGGGCAATGGTGATGAGGCGTATGCATCTATTGTTCCAGCTGTTCCGAATGTAGCGCCTGTTGCCGAGGTTGTTGCACAGGTCAATGAGCCTATATCGAAAACGCCATCTGCGACGATTGCATCACTGTCCACAAACTCAGTGTCACTCTTACGATCGATAGGCAGTTCCTTTGCTTCTGCACTGAATCAAGACTCAAGTTTATCAGCAGCGCAGAAATTGAATACCGCGGAGCGTGCTGAATGTCATGTGGAATCTGAAAAAAATCACTACGTCATGAGTTTGCGCTAGTTTTATAAAGATTATTTGTATAACAAGATTCAACCTAGCATAGGAATACCAAACGCTGCAGGAGATTGCACGAGGGATGCCGCGAACTATATTTATAGGAATGACTAGAGCCGTAGAGGCTCTTTTTTTTTGCTTGCAATTTTTGTTTTTTTCAGATTAGCGCTTGAAAAATAGCTTCGTACTACGCATCTATATTTTATCTCAAATAAAACTCGAGTGCGTATTCCACTTTTGGAAGCGCGATAGATGATGAGGAAATTATATGCGTTTTGAAAAATTTACTGACCGTTTACAACAAGCTTTATCCAATGCTCAATCACTGGCCGCTGGTCACGATCATACAGGGATTGAACCGATTCATGTTCTAGCAAGTTTGTTAAATGAACCTGCAAATGTGAGTCTGCTACAACAAGCTGGTGCAAACATGCAGGTTCTGCAAACACGTCTCAATAAAGCGATTGCAGATGCACCTAAACTGGCGAATCCAAATGGTGATATTAATCTGACTCCGCAAGCAGTCCGAATTTTGAATCTGGCAGACAGTTATGCACAGAAAGCGGGCGAT
Source organism: Aquirhabdus sp. (assembly GCA_030150135.1). Classification (GTDB taxonomy): domain Bacteria; phylum Pseudomonadota; class Gammaproteobacteria; order Pseudomonadales; family Moraxellaceae; genus Aquirhabdus. Next base: position 2,634 of record JASLGO010000023.1, on the reverse strand, counting down.
GATTATATTGCTAGTGAATGGGCACTTCTTGCTTTGGCTGATCAATCTGAAACTAAGAAGATTATCGAAGCGGCAGGCAGTGATGCGAAACGTTTGCGAACCGTGATTGAACAAGTTCGGGGAGATACAAAAGTGAATAGTAATAATGCGGAAGATCAACGTGAAGCCTTGTCTAAATATACGATTGATCTGACTGAGCGAGCATTAACAGGCAAACTTGATCCTGTAATTGGACGTGATGATGAAATTCGTCGCACGATTCAGGTGTTGGCTCGTCGGACTAAAAATAATCCTGTACTTATTGGCGAGCCTGGTGTTGGGAAAACTGCGATCGTGGAAGGACTTGCGCAGCGCATTGTTAATGGTGAAGTGCCAGAAGGGTTGAAAAACAAGAAAGTATTGTCTTTAGATCTGGGGGCATTGATTGCGGGAGCAAAATTCCGTGGCGAGTTCGAAGAGCGTCTGAAAGCTGTATTGAGTGATCTGGCAAAACAGGAGGGACAAGTCATCCTGTTTATTGATGAGTTACACACTATGGTTGGCGCGGGTAAAGCTGATGGAGCAATGGATGCAGGTAATATGCTCAAGCCTGCATTGGCTCGCGGTGAGTTGCATTGCGTTGGCGCAACGACTTTAGATGAATATCGTCAATATATTGAAAAAGATGCTGCATTAGAACGTCGTTTCCAGAAGGTGATGGTTGATGAGCCTTCTGTTGCCGATACGATTGCGATTTTGCGTGGTCTGAAAGAGCGCTATCAATTGCATCATAATGTTGAAATTGAAGATTCTGCGATTATTGCTGCGGCACGCATGTCTCATCGCTATATCACAGATCGTAAATTGCCTGATAAAGCGATTGATTTGATTGATGAAGCGGCAAGTCGTTTGCGTATGGAAATGGACTCTAAGCCAGAGGCTTTGGATAAAATTGATCGCCGATTGATTCAGTTAAAAATGGAATATGAGGTGATCAAGCAAGATGATCATGCTAGTGCGCAACAGAAACAGTTGATAGCCCAGATTGAGCAGCTAGAAAAAGAGTTAGCTGATTTGACCGAAGTGTGGCAATCCGAAAAAGCGATTGTCCAAGGCGCGCAAAGTTTCCGTGAAGAACTGGATAAAGCCAAAGTTGCCTATGCCAAAGCTGAGCGCGATAGTGATATTGCTGAAATGTCACGTCTAAAATATAGCGTGATTCCTGAGTTGGAAAAGAAAATCGTGAGCGCAGAGCAGGCGGAAGATCAGGAAAACCAAGGTAAATTTACCTTACTCCGTACTAAGGTGACGGATAATGAAATTGCTGAAGTAGTGAGTGCTGCAACAGGGATTCCTGTCAGCAAAATGATGCAAGGTGAGCGTGAAAAATTGTTGCACATGGAAGATGAATTGCATAAACGCGTCGTCGGACAGAAAGAAGCCGTGATCGCAGTATCTAATGCAGTACGTCGTTCGCGTGCAGGACTATCTGATCCAAATCGTCCGAGTGGTTCATTCTTGTTCCTTGGGGCAACTGGTGTTGGTAAAACGGAACTGAGTAAGGCGCTTGCGAATTTCTTGTTTGATAGTGATGATGCCATGATTCGAATCGATATGAGCGAGTTTATGGAGAAACATTCTGTGAGTCGCTTGGTTGGTGCGCCTCCTGGCTATGTCGGCTATGAAGAAGGTGGAACATTAACGGAAGCTGTGCGTCGTAAGCCGTATAGTGTTGTGTTGCTTGACGAAGTAGAGAAAGCGCACCCTGATGTATTCAATATACTCTTACAAGTGTTGGATGATGGACGTTTGACGGATTCTCAAGGTCGCACAGTGGACTTCAAAAATACGGTCATTATTATGACCAGTAATTTGGGTTCGGCAGCGATCCGAGAGCTTGGTGATAATGCTCCTGCGGCTGAAGTTAAATCGGTTGTGATGGAAGCTGTGGGTGAGCATTTCCGTCCAGAATTTATCAATCGTATTGATGAAGTTGTAGTGTTCCAACAATTAGGTCAAAGTCAGATTCGTGGCATTGCTGATATTCAATTGGATCGTTTACGTGCGCGATTACACGAGCGTGAAATTGGCTTGGAATTAGATGATTCGGCCTTTGATCAGTTGGTTGCTGTTGGATACGATCCTGTATTTGGCGCTCGTCCGTTGAAGCGTGCTATCCAAGCAGAGATTGAAAATCCTCTTGCATCACGTATTCTTTCAGGTGAGTTTGGTGCAGGTGATACAATTACAGTCAGTGCAGGAAAAGAAGGCGATGGTTTGAAATTTGAACGGACAAAGTTTCATTAATAGCCTTAATATCTAACTATCTGATCAACGAAGAAAAAGACGAATTTCCATTCGTCTTTTTTTATTGCAAATGATCAGACCAATGGTAAGGGTATTTGTTGCGTGATTGTTTGTTTTTTGATAGATTTGAACCCAATATAATAATTTTTTCTTTATGCTTGGACAGGAGTCTAGCGAAATGAGAACTTTTTTGCTAAAGCAAATGGAACCGATATCTAAAAATGCTGTAGCGAAAGTAACGACATCGAGTCTCAAATCTTCAAGATTTCCTTATAAAATTTTGGTTGTTGCAATCACAGCTGTGATGTCTGTTGCTTATGCAGAACAGCCGCTGAGTGATGCTGAGCT
>JASLGO010000001.1 GCA_030150135.1 Aquirhabdus sp. | reverse complement strand
GCACCCTCGGGGTGCGTTTTTGTTTTTTATGGTGCATGATTGTTGGGATGGTTTTGAGATTGCGTAGTAATATTTTCTTGCTTAATATCAGCTATAGCTCAAAAAAATCAAAAGAGTGTGCTTTCACATGATAGGATTTTCAACCATAAAACATGGCATACAGATTGCTATATCTTGTGCGGCAGTTATGTAATGTTGTGATATAAATTTTGGTTTAATGATGGTGCGCTATAGCGCAAAGTCATATTCGCCAAGCAGGTTATCTTAGTTTATCACCTGTTTGGCAAATCTGACTTGTATAAAAATGTCCACCCTAGATCTTGAGGTCTAGAACATTCTCTTCATCATCAGGCGGAGGTAAGTGCTTAGCAGTGGTCTTGTCTACAAAAATCAACGTAAAGCGTTGGTTTGTGTCTAGCAACCCGCGTGTGTTTGGCATAGTCTTGGTTGAGCGCTCAATGCGAAGTTGAGCGTTAATTGGATGAAAGATAGGAATCGCCCTAATCGCTCGTGAGCGTGTGGTCGATTGCGATGGTGAGGCATTTTTAGGCGCAGAACTGCGAAAGTGAGATTTCATTTCAACAGTTCTGTAAAAGGTTAGATTGCTGTTGATTTAAAGACGAGTAAACTCATGCAAGAGGCACAGATGCAGCGAGCGGATACTGAGTTATCCGGAGAAAACGCGGCCTATATCGAAGAACTCTATGAGCGTTATCTGACCGACGCAAGCTCGGTTAGTTCAGACTGGAAGGCATTGTTCGACCAGTATCCTAAAGGCGACCAACCACATAGCAATGTGATTGAACAATTTCTACTGTTGGCTCGCAATTCCACTCGCGCACAACCTATGGCACAAAGTTCGGTCAGTACTGATCATGAACGTCGTCAGGTTGGTGTGTTGCAGTTGATTGCAGCTTATCGTAACCGTGGGCATCAGAAAGCAAACTTGGATCCACTTGGACTGATGGTTCGCCAGCATGTTCCTGATCTTGAGCTTGCAGCACATGGCTTGTCTCGTTCAGATTTGGATACGACTTTTCAGACGGGTAATTTGCAAATTGGTAAAACCGAGGCAACACTCGCTGAAATGATTGATGCGATGGAGGCAATTTATTGCAATTCCGTAGGCGCGGAATATATGCATATTGTCGATACCAAAGAGCGTCGCTGGATTCAACAACGCCTAGAAGGTGCGCGTGGTATTCCGCAGTTGTCCAAAGAGGCGAAACTCGGCTTACTTGAACGACTCACCGCTGCTGAAGGGTTAGAAAAACTACTTGGTAGTAAATATGTTGGAGCAAAGCGCTTTGGTCTAGAAGGTGGCGAAAGCTTTATTCCAATGGTCAATGAGATCATTCAACGTTCGGGTGCTACCGTAGGTACTCGTGAAGTTGTGATTGGCATGGCGCACCGTGGACGTTTGAATTTACTTGTTAATATTTTGGGTAAGAATCCTGCGGATCTTTTCGGGGAATTCGAAGGCAAAACTTTTAATAAAAAAGGATCTGGTGATGTTAAATATCACCAAGGTTATTCTAGTAATGTCATGACGACAGGTGGCGAAGTACATCTGGCACTTGCTTTTAACCCGTCACACTTAGAAATTGTCAGTCCAGTTGTCGTCGGTTCGGTACGTGCGCGTCAGGCGCGCCGTGATGATATTGCTGGTGACTCAGTACTCCCGATTCTTGTCCACGGTGATGCTGCATTTGCAGGTCAAGGCGTGGTGATGGAAACCTTCCAAATGTCACAAACTCGTGCATATCGTACGGGTGGTTCGATTCATATTGTCATTAATAATCAAGTTGGATTTACAACCAGTAATCCAGAGGATGCGCGTTCGACTGAGTATTGCACTGATATTGCAAAAATGGTGCAGTGTCCAATTTTCCATGTCAACGGTGATGACCCAGAAGCAGTGCTTTTCATTACCCAGTTGGCGGTTGATTATCGGATGCAGTTCCATCGTGATGTCGTGATTGATTTGTTCTGTTATCGCCGTCGTGGTCACAATGAAGCGGATGAGCCATCAGCGACTCAGCCTTTGATGTACCAAGTGATTTCGAAGTTGCCAACAACACGCACATTGTATGCCGATAAATTGGTTGCATCTGGCACGGTGACACGTAGTGATGCAGATCAGATGGTCGAAGACTATCGAGATGCTTTGGAAAAAGGTGATCATGTTGCCAATGCGCTAGTCGGCGAACCGAATAAGGAACTCTTTGTTGATTGGAGACCTTATTTAGGCCACACCCTAGTTGATGATTTTAATTCAGGTGTAGATATCAATACGCTCAAAGCGTTAGGCACACAAATGAATCTGTTGCCTGATGGTTTTGTGTTGCAAAAACAAGTGCAGAAAGTGATTGATGATCGCTTGAAAATGCAACATGGTGAAATCCCGTTGAACTGGGGAGCCGCTGAGACTTTAGCTTATGCGACATTGTTAAATGATGATTATTTGGTACGTTTAACAGGTCAAGACGTGGGTCGTGGTACATTCTCACATCGTCATGCTGAACTGTTTAATCAAGCCAACGGTGAGATGTATGTTCCTTTGGAACATATCAAACCCAATCAGCGTCGCTTTGCGTTGTTTGATTCGTTGTTATCTGAAGTGGCGGTTTTGGCATTTGAATATGGCTACGCAACCACGATTCCAAAATCTCTGATCATTTGGGAAGCCCAGTTCGGTGACTTCTTAAACGGTGCACAGGTTGTTGTTGATCAGTTTATTTCTAGTGGTGAAACGAAGTGGGAGCGTGTGTGCGGTCTAACTTTGTTGCTTCCACATGGTTATGAAGGTCAAGGACCAGAGCATTCATCAGCACGTTTAGAGCGTTTTTTACAGCTTTGTGCTGAAGATAACATGCAGGTTTGTACACCGACTTCGCCTGCACAAATTTTCCATTTGTTGCGTCGTCAAGCGCTGCGTCCGATTCGTAAGCCATTAATTGTGATGTCGCCGAAGAGCTTGCTGCGTCATAAATTGGCTGTGTCTAATTTGTCTGAATTGGTCACTGGTAAGTTTGAGACCGTGATCGACGAAATTGATACGATTGATAAAAATGCAGTTAAACGCGTGATTTTGTGTGGTGGTAAGGTCTATTACGACTTGCTCGAAAAACGTCGTGAGCTCAATTTGACTGATGTTGCGATTGTGCGTGTTGAGCAACTTTATCCATTCCCAGCATCTCGTTTAGCGCATGTACTTGCAAGCTATCCAAATCACAAACATGTGGTCTGGTGCCAAGAAGAGCCACAAAATCAAGGTGCATGGTCGTTTATCGCGCCATTACTTTATCCATTAGTTAATGACGTTAAAGTCGGAACCCCAATTCACTGTGCATCACGCCCTGCGTCTGCTGCGCCAGCTTGTGGTTCGGCTTATTTACATGTGAAACAACAAACATCACTGGTTGCAGCCGCACTCGGTATAGACGAAGAATCTGAAGGAGCATCATCGAATGGCCACTGAAATTAAAGCCCCCGTTTTTCCTGAATCAGTTGCAGACGGGACTGTTGCTACTTGGCATAAAAAAGTGGGCGAACCTGTTAAGCGTGATGAAGTTTTAGCCGATATTGAAACGGATAAAGTGGTGCTGGAAGTTGTTGCACCTGCGGATGGTGTTTTGGTCAGTATCGCTAAAAATGAAGGCGATACAGTGTTGTCAGCAGAAGTATTGGGGCAGTTCGAAGCGGGTCTTGCGACCTCACCAGTTCCAATCGCAGTTGCGGGTTCAGTTGAAATCGCAGAACGTGATCCTGTAGCAAACCCAATTGTTGCTGATAGCGCGGTTGTGAGTCCGTCAGTTCAAGATCAAAGCCCAGCAGTACGTAAAGCGGTGGTTGAAGCTGGTGTAAATCCAGCTGATATTACAGGTTCAGGTCGCGGTGGTCGTGTGACAAAAGAAGACGTAGTAGCTCATGTTGCTGCACCTAAAGCGGCTGCGCAAGCCACACCTGCAACAGCAGTATCGTTGGCTGTAGGTGAGCGTGTTGAGAAACGTGTTCCAATGACTCGTCTACGTCAACGTGTTGCACAACGTTTGCTGTCTGCATCACAAGATACTGCAATGTTGACGACATTTAACGAAGTGAACATGAAACCAATCATGGATATGCGTAAAGCATACGGTGATCGTTTTGAAAAACGTCATGGTACTCGTCTTGGCTTTATGTCTTTCTTCGTGAAAGCTGCAACTGAAGCATTGAAACGTTTCCCAGCCGTGAATGCATCATTGGATGGTAACGACATTGTTTATCACGGTTACTACGACATCGGTGTAGCAGTTTCTTCTGATCGTGGTTTGGTTGTGCCAGTACTTCGTGATACTGATCGCATGAATTTGGCCGAAGTCGAGAAGAGCATCATCGATTACGGTTCAAAAGCGCGTGATGGCAAGCTTGGTATCGATGATATGACTGGTGGTACATTCACCATTTCTAATGGAGGTGTGTTTGGTTCATTGCTGTCCACTCCGATTCTGAACCCGCCACAAACTGCAATTTTGGGTATGCACAAAATCCAACAACGCCCAATGGCGGTGAATGGTGAAGTCGTGATCTTGCCGATGATGTATCTAGCACTGTCATATGACCATCGTATGATTGATGGTAAAGAAGCTGTGAGCTTCCTTGTGACCTTGAAAGACTTGGTTGAAGATCCAGCATTGTTGCTCTTGGATCTGTAATCGTTGTCGATGTTGTTGCTACATATTTTGATTTTGTTTTAAGAGCTTCCTCATAAGGGAAACTTAAAAAGGGGGGGAACTCTCATGAAGAGTAACCCCTGATTTCGACTCTTTTCTAACGTCGTATCAGTGTTTGAAAAGAAATTAGAGGATAAATAGATGTCTGAACAATATGATCTCGTCGTCATTGGTGGCGGGCCTGGTGGCTATGAAGCAGCAATCCGCGCTGCTCAATTGGGGATGAAAGTCGCCTGTATCGAAAAACGTGTTCATAAAGGCAAGCCATCCTTAGGTGGTACCTGTCTCAATGTCGGCTGTATTCCATCAAAAGCATTGCTTGACTCATCTCACCGTTATGAAAGTACGGTGCATGATCTGGGTGCGCATGGTATTACCACAGGCGATGTCGCAATTGATATTCCAACGATGATTACGCGTAAAGACAAAGTCGTTGACCAGTTGACGAGTGGTATTGCTGCATTGTTTACAGGCAATAAGATTCAATGGCTGCAAGGCACAGGAAAACTGCTGGCAGGGAAAAAAGTTGAATTTGCACCGCTTGATGGTTCGGATGTTCAAGTTTTAGATGCTAAATATGTAATTTTAGCATCGGGTTCAGTACCGATTAATATCCCAGTTGCTCCTGTAAATGAACAAGAAATTGTCGATTCAACAGGTGCGCTTGATTTCACCACAGTTCCACAAACATTGGGCGTAATTGGCGCAGGTGTGATTGGTTTGGAGCTAGGCTCTGTTTGGCGTCGTTTAGGCTCTGAAGTAGTTGTGTTTGAAGCACTCGATAGCTTCCTACCAATGGCGGATAAAGCTGTTGCTAAAGAATCACAGAAGATTCTGACGAAGCAAGGCTTGGATATTCGTCTAAGCGCAAAAGTCACAGCGACCAAAATTGAAAATGGCAAAGTGACTGTCAGCTACAACCAAGGCGGCGAAGATAAAACTCAAGTTTTTGACAAGCTCATCGTTTGTGTGGGTCGTAAGGCTTATGCTGAAAACCTATTGTCTGAAGACAGTGGCGTTAAGTTGACCGAGCGCGGCTTGGTGGATGTTAATGATCAGTGCCTAACTTCTGTTGAAGGCGTTTACGCGATTGGCGACTTGGTTCGCGGTCCAATGCTGGCGCATAAGGCGATGGAAGAGGGCGTGATGGCGGTTGAACGTATTCATGGTCATGCTGCCCAAGTCAATTACGACACCATTATCAGCGTCATTTATACCAGCCCTGAAATTGCATGGGTTGGTTTGAGCGAAGAAGCTGCTGTTGCCAAAGGTCATGAAGTCAAAACAGGTCAATTTGCGTTTGCGGTCAATGGTCGTGCACTGGCTGCGGGTGAAACTCAAGGGTTTGTGAAGTTTGTTGCAGATGCAAAAACTGATCGTTTGCTCGGTATGCATGTGGTGGGTGCAGGAGCAGGCGATATCGTGCACCAAGGCATGATTTCACTTGAGTTTGTATCTAGCATCGAAGATTTGCAATTAATGACTTTTGCTCACCCGACGCTGTCAGAAGTTGTACATGAAGCTGCACTATCAGTAGATGGTCGCGCGATTCATGCGATTCAGCGTAAACGTAAAGCGTAATTGTTTTGAAAGTTAATGTTTTTAGAAGTAATGGATGTTTTCTGCAACTGTAGTAAACATCCTGAATTGTAAGATAAGTGGTTATTTGGTGATTAGTTTTGATTTAGATATTAATCATCAAGTAATGCAGTATTTCAATTAACCAACGATAACTCGGTTAGGTATCTCAATGAATTTACATGAATATCAGGCAAAAGCCTTGCTCAAAAAATATGGTTTTCCTGTTCAGGAAGGCATCGTAGCAACCACGCCTGAAGAGGCCGCAGCAGCATTTGAAAAAATCGGTAACTTTGCTGTCATCAAGGCACAGGTTCATGCAGGTGGTCGTGGTAAAGCAGGTGGTGTAAAGATTGCTAAGAGCGCCGCTGAAGCAGCTCAAATTGCTAAAGATTTGATCGGTAAAAATTTAGTCACCTATCAAACTGATGCAAATGGTCAGCCAGTCAATAGCGTATTGGTTTGCCAAGACGTTTATCCAGTGGAGCGTGAGCTGTATCTGGGTGCAGTTGTTGATCGTTCATCTCGTCGTGTGACTTTCATGTCATCGACAGAAGGTGGCGTGGAAATCGAAAAAGTTGCAGAAGAAACTCCAGAAAAGATCATCAAAACCACCGTTGATCCACTAGTTGGTTTGCAACCATTCCAAGCACGTGATGTTGCGTTCCAATTGGGCTTGAAAGATAAGCAAATCAATCAATTCGTTAAAATTATGACATCTGCTTATCAAGCATTTATCGAAAACGATTTTGCTTTGTTTGAAATCAACCCACTGTCAGTTCGTGAAAACGGTGACATTCTTGCTGTTGATGCAAAAATTGGCATCGACTCCAATGCGTTGTATCGTTTGCCAGAAATCTTGGCAATGCGTGATAAATCACAAGAAAATGAACTTGAGCTTAGAGCGTCTGAATTTGAACTGAACTATGTTGCTTTAGAAGGCAACATCGGCTGTATGGTCAATGGTGCTGGTCTTGCGATGGCAACCATGGACATCATCAAGTTGTACGGTGGCCAACCCGCTAACTTCCTCGACGTAGGTGGTGGTGCAACCAAAGAACGCGTGATCGAAGCGTTCAAATTGATTTTGTCAGAGAGCTCTGTACAAGGCGTATTGATCAACATCTTCGGTGGTATCGTGCGCTGTGACATGATTGCAGAAGCGATTATTGCTGCGGTCAAAGAAGTCAACGTGACTGTACCTGTTGTAGTCCGCCTCGAAGGCAACAATGCTGAATTAGGCAAGCAATTACTGCGTGATTCTGGTTTAACCCTCATTCCTGCCGATGGTCTTGCTGATGCAGCAGTGAAAGTCGTTGCAGCAGTAAAAGCCTAAGGAGCATCACAATGAGCGTATTAATCAATAAAGATACTAAAGTTTTGGTACAAGGTTTTACTGGTAAAAACGGTACATTCCACTCTGAGCAAGCGATTGCTTACGGTACTAAAGTTGTGGGTGGTGTAACACCAGGTAAAGGTGGCTCATCTCACCTCAATCTTCCTGTATTCAACACCATGCGTGAAGCGGTTGATCAAACTCAAGCTGATGCAACAGTGATTTATGTTCCAGCACCATTCGTACTCGATTCTATCGTTGAGGCGGTAGATTCAGGTGTGAAATTGATCGTGGTCATCACCGAAGGTGTTCCAACTCTCGACATGCTGAAAGCAAAACGTTATTTGGAAACTTATGGTAATGGTGCTCGTCTTGTTGGTCCAAACTGCCCAGGCGTGATCACACCAGGTGAATGTAAAATCGGTATTATGCCAGGTCACATTCACTTGCCAGGTCGTATCGGGATTATTTCTCGTTCAGGTACATTGACATACGAAGCGGTGGCACAAACCACCAAGCTTGGTTTAGGTCAGTCTACTTGTATCGGTATCGGTGGTGATCCAATTCCGGGTATGAACCAAATCGACGCGTTGAAATTGTTCCAAGACGATCCTAAAACTGATGCGATCATCATGATCGGTGAGATCGGTGGTTCTGCTGAAGAAGAAGCTGCTGAATACATCAAATCGAACGTGACCAAGCCAGTTGTGGGTTATATCGCTGGTGTAACTGCACCTAAAGGCAAACGTATGGGTCATGCGGGTGCAATTATTTCTGGTGGTAAAGGTACTGCTGAGGAAAAATTCGCTGCGTTTGAACGTGCTGGTATGGCGTATACACGTAGTCCTGCTGAACTCGGTTCAACGATGTTGCAAGTGCTGAAAGATAAAGGCATGGCTTAATTAAGCCGAGTTTGATTGCGGAATCTCACGTTTTTTAGCGTAGAGATTTTCGTAAAACGTAAAAAGGACGCTAATGATTAGCGTCCTTTTTTTGTCTACGAGTAGGGTGTTTATCGAATCCCTGCACCGACATGGACACCGCCGCCGATAGAACCAACAGGTGTTTGAATCCCAACATTGGTTGAGCTGCTGGCATTTGCATCTGCTGCAGGAGCTGATGCGATAGCGGCAGGTTCAACGGCGGCTACAGCAGGTGCAACCATTGCTTTTGCCTGTGTTGATACAGATGCGGTGCCATGTTTTACTGCTTCAACACCTGTTTCTGTACTACTTTTGACTTTTTCTGCACCATTAGATACGGTTTCAGACGCTTGTTGTTTCACGGCTTTGGTTTTTTTTACAAGTTGATGTTTTGCATGTTTTGCAGATTGTGTTGCTGCTGAAGTGACGGCATCTGCATTGATGTTGGCTGATGCATTTACGCCTGCAGCAACATCTGCTGTATTTGCAAAAGCAGGCAGGCTTAAGCTTGCAGTCAAAATCGTGAATGCCAAAGCCTTATGCGAAAAATTATTTAAAGTCTGTTTCATCGTTATCATCCTAAAAGATTCCTAAGTAGTGCGCTCAAAGATAAACCACATTTTGTTAGCGGTATTTAGAGTAACGGCGCGAACATTAAAACTTTGTCATAAAAGAACATGACTTTCGTCAATTTGATTGTTTTTGTGGTGCTGAAGTGTCAAAGAACTCGTGACTTGATTTCATTTTGCATGACGACTGCAGATATTTTGTAATCATGAGCTTTAGATTGCTTTGCCCAAGTTCTATTGTCTTTAATTTCTTTTAATGCTGAGAAGTTTAAAAATATAGATGAATTTGAGTTGGGAATTGGGTGTTGATGTTCTTATAAGTTAGAAAATACATTGAAATTCAATGCCGAAAATCGCAAAATCGATGCAATATTTTCTAGGGATTGAATCATGGTACATACAACACGGCGTTTAATCACAAATTCTATTGGCAGTCAGCCAGAAGGGAATTTGTCGATGCAAACTGTAGCAATGCCTGCGGATACAAATTGGTCTGGTGATGTGTTTGGTGGATGGCTGGTTTCACAGATGGACTTGGCAGGTGCAGTCTATGCACGTCTACATTCTAAAGGTCGTGTGGTGACGGTTTCTATTGAAAATGTTGTATTTCGTTCGCCCGTTAAAGTTGGAAGTATTCTCGCTTGCTACACCAAGATGCTGCGTGTCGGCACTTCGTCTATGAAAATGTTGGTTGAGGTTTGGGAAATCCACGATGATAAATTAGATGTCTTAAAGGTCACCGATGCGATTTTTACTTTCGTGGGTGTTGATGATGCAGGGCGTCCACGTAAAGTGCCACCGATGGATGACTAATTTTTGCAAATGGATTGAACGTGTTGAGCTTGCGATCTGGCAAGCTCAATAATGATTGAAATGTAAAAAATCGTGCAACTTCGGATCAAGGTTTTAATCAACGAACTTGAAAGTTGAAGTTTTACAAGGCGTTTACGCTGCCGTTGAAATACTTGCTGCCAATTTCGCCAAGGTCTCATCAATTAATTGACGGGTTTCAGGCACACACATTCCGCAGCATGTGCCGACATCTAATTGGTCGCGCACTTCGCGAAAAGAATCGCAGCCATTTTCAACGGCTTGCTTAATGGCTTTGTCAGTTACACCGCGGCAGAGGCAAACGTACATAATGAGGTCTCTAAGATTCTAAACTGGTTAAGTTTGGAGCTCTTTCCCTATGAGCTATTCCTTGATGATTAAACTTGGAAAAAGTTTTAAATAGGAATAACTCTATTATTGATAATTATTCTCAAATGTCAATGCTTATTAAGATGGGAATTATTCTTATTCCGACGAGTGGTGAAGATGATTATCTTAGCAATCAGGATGGAGATGCTGTTTTTTGTAGAAGACGTATATCACTAATGATTTCATTTACAGGCGTAGTATCCTCATAAACTTTGCGCACTAAGCCTTGCTGATCGATCAAATAAACATAGCCATTGTGAGTAAAGTTGTAGCCGCCAGTTTGAGTATTTTCTTTTGAGTAAATCACACCATATCGTTTGGTTATTTCTGCAATTTCCGCATCACTGCCAGTAAGACCAATAATTGCAGGATCAAAATGTTGTACATAATGCGCTAAATAAGGTGCATCACGGACAGGATCAAAAGACACAAAAATCACCTGCAAGTCATTTGCATCTGAGCCCAATCTTTCAATCACTTTATGCAGTCGCATCAAGCCTAACGGACAAACGTCAGCACAGGCGGTAAATCCGAAAGTTAATAAAACGACCTTTCCATGCAAATCATGCAAGGCAAGTTTTGATCCCATAGATGATGACAATGTGAAATCACCACCAAATGCACTATCCACTGGTAAACGCTGATTAGCCTGATATTTTAGACGATATGGTGCACTGCATTTAAATGCCAATAGCAGTGCGCTGATTAACAAAACCGAAATTACGCTATAAACAATCATTCGATGTGAAGTTTTCATGATGTGATTTTTTACACTTTAATAGGTGGCGTGGAGGCATGTTTTAATGGGCAATAGCAGCCTTGTTGTAGCCAATTAATGACAGGTGTTTGTGAGTCTGATTGCAGTACGGATAACCCGAGAATTTTTAAGACATTGGTTGTGCACATGCTGCCTGAATTTACAGGACCTCCGTACACGAGTCGTTGACCTTCAGTCACGAGTAAGGTTGGTGTTGCTGGGATTTGCTTCAATATCTTTATCCATTTTGAACGCTCTGGGAGAGGGTCGTTGATATCGATGATGATGAGATGAAAATCCTTACGGTTTGTTTGTGCGATTGCGTTTTGTAGAATGCTTAAAGTGACTTGAGTGCAGGGACAGTGTCGATCAGAAATAAAAAATAACGTGACACGGTTTGTTTGCGTAGTGGCAGATAGGGCACGAATATCTTGTTCTAGGCTCTGACTAAAGTAAGCCGTTGTATTTTGGTTCAGCGGGATATACCAAGTATTCAGTGAATATTGCCATTTGCTAAGCGCCATGAGTAACAGTGGCGCCAGCAATGCTAACCAGATGAGTATTTGGTCGTAAGTGTCCTCTTTCATTTATATTGCCCACGCATACCACCAGTTGTCCCAGTGAGAAGGCCAGAAAAACTCTAAAATACATACGGCAACGGTAGTGAAAACAATATTTTTGATCCACACTTGTCGCGCAAAGCGGAAGGTGTCTGGAGCACGAGTATATTGCAGCCATAAGGTATAGATGAGTAATAAAGTTGCGATCCCGACTTGTAGAAAGATTGCGAAGTTGATACGAGGTAGAATCACCGCAGGGCTGGCAAAAAAGTAGTGTCCAAGTGAGATGAAGTTGGCAGATATAAACGCATGAACCAGTGCATAGCTATATTCAATTTTTCCAGTGTAGATACGATCTACTGCACGATGAGCGAGCAATGCAATCGGAATCCAAAGTAAGCCGACGATTGGCGCAGTAAGCCAAGCAGGTTCTGGATACTGATTAAAGAAATAGACGTTATCGAAGAAGTGTAATGCCGAAGCGTATAGCGTGATCCAGATCAACGCTTTGTACAATTTCACTGGGAAATCCATGAGTAACTGCCTTATGCTGTGAAGTCGATATCGAGCTGCCCATATATCGGAAAATATCGTGGGTTTATTAAAAATATGCTATATGGCATAATTGAGGATATTAGAATATGTCGTGCGGCATAGTCAAGAGATTTGTTTGGAGTGGTCAGACACTATGAAGACTGGAACACGAAGCAAGATGGTTGCTGGTGCTATGGACTTAATCCGTAGACGAGGCGTAAATGCCACGAGTGTGCGTGAGGTCGTGCGGCACACTGATACGCCGCGTGGGTCAATTAGGCATCACTTTCCAAATGGTAAGTTACAGCTTGTCACTGAGGCAGTGACGTTGGCGGGTCAAGAAGTCACGTTGCCTTTAGAGCAATTGATGAGTGAACAAGGCACGCTTAAGGGGCTTAATCTGTTCATTGGTTTTTGGCGTCAAATTCTGGAAGGTAGTAGTTTTGAAGCGGGATGCCCAGTTTTGGCTGTCGCTGTCGAGCAATATATTGGTGAAGATGGCAATCCGTATCCTGAGGCAGAACGACTATTACTAAATATGGCGGATGCTATTTTTAAGGATTGGCAACGGATTCTTGCGACGTCATTGCAAAAGGATGGTATTCCAGAAGTAAGAGCGTTACGCCTAGCAAATTTAATTGTTTCATCAATTGAAGGTACCGTGGCAATGTGTCGCGCAGCTCGCAGTACTTCAGCTTTGGATGATGTACAGGCTGAGCTGGAGCTCATATTAAAATCCTAGCTTAGTACGGAATAACAAACAACTTAGTCATTTTTTATACAAAAGCAACGCGCATTCATTTGAATTTTTATCAAAAATGAATGCGGGATTAAATTCAATAGGCCCTCATCGCCTCGATCATTTGCAATAACGCGACCGCCATTGGTGGTCGCGCTGATTTTAACGTCCTTGGAACTGAGCTGTACGGCGCTGCATGAAGGACATCATCCCTTCACGAGCATCTTCAGTTTGCATTAAGCGTTGGATCTCAGGTAGCAATTCAGCCGCGGCAGCTTGAGGTCCTTTATCGATCGTTAACCGAGCCGAACGTAGCGTAGCTACAACAGCAAGCGGAGCTTGAGCCGCTATAGTCTCGGCAACTGAGATGGCACGAGAAAGCAATTGGTCTGTAGGAACGACTTCTTGAACCATCCCGATTCGATAGGCTGTAGAGGCATCAAATTCATCACCAGTTAGCAGATAGCGCATTGCATTACCCCAGCCAGAAATGGCAATCCAGCGTTGTGTGGCGCCTCCGAATGGCATGATGCCGCGTTTTACTTCAATTTGAGCAAAACGAGCATTTTCTCCTGCAATGACAATATCTGACGCTAACATGAGTTCGATGCCAATCGTCAAACAGAGACCATGTACTGCACAGATTATGGGTTTTGTACATCGTGGACCATGGATGCCAACGGGATCTATGCTGCCTTCATCCAGAATTGGCTGACCACTTCCAATCGCTGGTGCAACATCCATAAGGTCAAGACCAGATGTAAAGACGTCACCATGAGCATATATGATGCCTACACGTAACTCTGGGTCGGCTTCAAGCTCACCAAGTGCGGCTGACAGCTCGTGTAAAAGTGAAAGATTGAACGAATTTTTCTTTTCAGGGCGATTCAATCCAATCAGGAAAACATGACCTCGTTTCTCGCGAGTTATAATAGATGGATTGCTGTTTTCAGAGGTAGACATAAGATTCTCCGCAGTATTTAAAGTGAATAGCTATTTCTCATCGTTGATCGTGCTTGTTCAGATACTTCTAAGTAGATTGACTCACTCATCTCGTTACTGGAATCTGGAAAAGTCTGGTTTACGTCGTTCTAAAAATGCAGCACAAGCTTCCTTATTTTCATCTCCAGCAACATATTGTTCGAGTAGTTGGCATTCTTCGCGCCATACAGAAGAGTAGGTGCTTCGGTATGAGTTTCGCAGTAGACGTTTTGTTGTTCTTAGATTTAGTGGAGGTAATTCTGCTAAATCTTGTGCGACTTGGGCTGCCCGTGCTTCCAATTCTGGTCTTGCTAGAGCCTCATTAATTAATCCAGCCTTGATGGCGGTATCTGTATCAAATGGTCTTCCTAGCAGGATTAGCTCATTGGCTAATCGAGCGCCAGCTTGTTGTTGGAATAGAAGGCTAGAACCTAGTTCTGGCACAATTCCAAGTCTAGAAAAGGGGAATTGAAAAGTAGTGCCTTGTTCGGCGTAAACAAAATCAAAATGCGGGAGTGCCGTAGATCCTGCACCAACCGTAGCGCCATGTACGACTGCAACAATAGGCTTGTCAAATGTTTCTAAGCGCTCCAAGAATCTTGCTAGTGATGATTGCATCACACCATCTGGAAATGGGGTGCTGCTCATGATTTTAAGATCTGCACCACTGCAAAATGATTTGCCTTCGGCTGATAGATGAACACAACGAACATGAGGGTCATTCGCGGCTTGATCTAAAGCCTCTTTGAGCCCATCAAACCACTCTTCGCGAATAATGTTATTTCCACCAACAGTGCCGAAACTTAGAAATAAAATATTTCTTTCTATATGCTTAGTAAATACACTCATTTCTTCACCTAACGATATGTAATAGAACAGATTGTGGGGATGACGCCTTAAGCGATCATCAGTTTTGCTTTAGCGATTTCATATTCTCGTTTTAACTGGGCAACATAATCTGCCGTGCTTTGAACCTTGGTAATAGCGCCAATACCTTGTCCACAGCCCCAAATGTCTTTCCATACCTTATTGCCACCATTAGTGAAATCCATGTTGCTAGGGTCACTTTTTTCAAGATGATCTGGGTCTATGCCAGCAGCAATGATGGAGGGCTTTAGATAATTTCCATGCACTCCAGTGAAAAAGTTACTGTAGATAATGTCGTCGGATGTACTGTGAACAATCGCTTGTTTATAAGCCTCGACAGCGTTGGCTTCTTGACACGCAATGAATGCAGAACCGATGTAGGCGAAGTCGGCTCCTAAAGCTTGGGCAGCTAAGATGGCATCACCAGTCGAAATAGCTCCAGATAGTGCCAGAGGCCCATCAAACCATTGTCTGATCTCTTGAATGAGTGCAAATGGACTCTTATTCCCAGCATGACCTCCAGCACCCGCCGCAACTGCAATTAAACCATCTGCTCCCTTTTGGATCGCCTTATGTGCATGCGCATTGTTGATCACATCATGTAGAACAACTCCTCCATAAGAGTGAGCTGCGGCATTAATATCTTCTCTAGCCCCAAGAGAAGTAATCATGATGGGAACCCTGTACTTCACGCAAAGCTCCATATCGTGCTCAAGCCTGTCATTACTTTTATGAACAATCTGATTTATGGCAAATGGAGCGGCTGGTTGATTAGGATTTGCAATGTTGTAGGCATCTAGAGTCTCAGTAACTTCGGCTAACCAATCATCTAGCATGGTGGTTGATCGCGCATTTAATGCTGGCATTGCCCCAACAATCCCAGCCTTGCACTGTGCTATGACAAGTTTCGGATTACTGATAATAAATAATGGCGAGCCTATGACTGGAAAGGGTACGTGATTGAGAGGCGGGGGTAATCTAGACATGATGGACTCCTGAAGATTTTTACCATCTCCCATAATCTGGGATAAAATGGTTTATATGCCATACGACATAATTCATCATGTTAAATTATGTCGTATGGCATAGTCAAGAGGTTTGTTTGAGTTACCTGCTCACAATGAAGATTAACGAGCAAGGTAAGATCGGCAAATGTGATTGATTTAATGACTGAGGATCAAAATCAATAGGGTTGTTGATTGCTGATTAAGGGCTTCTAAAAATTATTTTTAATTACAGATTTTGAATTAATCATTGGACAAAGTTTGGTGTGCTGAGTTAGAAATAATGATTCAAGGATGTTTATGATTCCGCACAGCTAATGATTA
>JASLGO010000161.1 GCA_030150135.1 Aquirhabdus sp. | reverse complement strand
CCAACCGTCAATATCGTCCTCAAAGCCGACGTACGTGGTTCACTTGAAGCATTGACTCATGCATTGAACGACTTGTCGATTGATGATGTACGCGTTCAAATCGTCGGTTCTGGTGTCGGTGCGATTACCGAGTCAGATATTACTCTCGCTGAATCAACAGGTGCAGCAATGCTCGGCTTCAACGTCCGTGCCGATAACGCCGCACGCTTGAAGAGCCAAGTAGATGGCATCGACTTACGCTATTACAGCATCATTTATGAAATGATTGATGACGTAAAAGCTGCAATGAGCGGTAAGCTTGCGCCAGAACATCGCGAAAATATCTTGGGTATCGCTCAAGTTCGTGAAGTGTTCCGCTCAAGTAAATTTGGTGCTGCAGCGGGTTGTATGGTGCTTGAAGGTACGATCCATCGCAATCGTCCGATTCGCGTCTTACGTGACGGCGTGGTCGTGTTCCAAGGCGAATTGGAATCATTACGCCGTTATAAAGATGACGTGAATGAAGTCCGTGCTGGTATGGAGTGTGGCTTAGGTGTTAAAGGCTACAAGGATATTCAAGAACTCGATCAAATCGAAGTCTTTGAAGTTCATGAGATTAAACGGAGTCTATAATGAGTCAACGCCTACAGCGTATGGGCGATCAGGTTCAGCGCGAGCTGTCTGACCTCATCCGCATGGAACTCAAAGACCCTCGTCTGGGTGGTGGCATGGTCACCATCTCTGGCGTAAAAATCAGCTCTGATTTAGGCTACGCAGACGTCTACGTCACGGTAATGAATCGCGGTGAACTCACCAATGATTTAACTCAACAAGCGCATCAAGATACACTTGATTTGCTGAATGGTGCAGCAGGGTTTATGCGTCAGGAGCTTGGTCGCCGCATCAAAACCCGTTTTACGCCGCGATTGCGTTTTCACTATGACAAATCAACCGCTCATGGGAACTACATGGCAGCATTGATTTCTGAAGCAGTCAAAGATTTACCTGCGGAAGATAGTTATGGCATTGATGAGTCAAATGCTGAAATAAAATAAGCTTCACTGTTTGCTCATAAAAGACCGCCTCAGGGCGGTTTTTTGTTGTGTTAAGGTTTTGCAAATGTTGTTCATTTTTAACTCATCATATGACCAATAAATCCACCTCAAACACAGTACTTTCAAAGGCTGCATGATTAATTTACATCATCTTCTGAGTAGTTTTGATTAAAAATTAAACTTGTTGATTTAATAAAAATAGCTTATTGATTGATTATCAGCGTTTTGCTGAATGCTTTTACAATCATCAATCCCAAATCATGGAGAAATAAAATGGATGGGCATGGCATTATTTACACCATTGTTATTGGTTTTATCGCTGGGTTACTGGCACGTGCACTTTATCCTGGAGATCAAAAACTCGGCATCATTCTGACAATTGTATTGGGAATCGTCGGTTCATGGGTTGCCAATTTTCTTGGAAACGCTCTCGGTTGGTACCATGGCGGAGAAGTCGCAGGGCTGATAGGCTCAGTTATCGGCGCAATTATAGTGCTCGCCATTTATATTTTTGTTCATAGACAAATCAGTAACAATAATTCTCAGTGATGGAAATCAATAAAATAAGCGGCCATATCGCCGCTTATTTATTGCCTGAGTCTAGGATTGTCACTAATTTTAATCCTGTCTAACAAGATCAAATACTCGGGCTGGAAATCTAAAAGTGTATCGTCTAATGTATCGATACATTTTTCAAAAATACACTGCGATACACTCATGAATACACCAACAAATTTAACCATTTCAGCTGCTGCAAAACTTTATGGCAAGAGTAGAGCAACCCTTTACAAGGCTATAGACAGTGGGGTTTTATCACAAAACAACGATGGAAAAGTAAACTTGAGCGAGCTGATTCGCGTCTATGGAGAAGTCGGAAACAAGACAACGGTGACACATGAGAAACGTATCGAAGACGTATCGACAATACAGCAAGATACACTGGTCAATACACTTTTAAAAGAACGTTTGGATCGAATTGAATCATTAGAAAGACAACTTGCCATCAAAGATGAACAGTTAGCGCAGCTTCATGGCACGATCAAATTATTAGAGTACAAATCAGAACATACTGCGTCGAAATCACTGTTCGATCGCATCAAACAATTCATCGCTTAAACAAAAATTGCGCATGTTGAATGTGCTAACTCTAAAAAAGCCATCCTCTGAAATGTTGAAGGCTTTTTTTATGTCGCAAGTTCAAGCATTTCTTCCTTGATAAATCTGTTCAAAACATATTTATATCGCATAAAAAATAATCACGATAAATATGCAACAAAATGGCTGCATTTAATTTAAATGCGCGTATAATGCAACCTATAGGTAGCATATAATGCAATCACAGCATTGCATCCATCCTAGCGCTTCCAGATAATAGAATGAGGAGAACGAACATGAATGCATCCACCGACCGTATCGAAAAACAAATTACTCTTAAAGCACCGCGGAGCCGCGTCTGGCAAGCTCTAACCACTGCAGAGAAGTTTGGTCAATGGTTTGGTGTCTCTCTAGCAGGAAAAACCTTTTCTGTCGGAGTACGAGTTCAGGGTGAACAAGTCAGTTGTTCAGGTGAAAGTAAAGGTCAGATCTGGGATGCCTTGATCGAACGCATCGATCCTGAACAATTCTTTGCATATCGCTGGCACCCTTATATCGCAGACAATACCATCGACCTCAATCATGAACCACGAACACTGGTTGAGTTTGAGTTGACTGAAGTCGCAAGTGGGACATTACTACGCGTTGTCGAATCGGGTTTTGATGCTCTTACTGCTGCGCGGCGACAAGAAGCCATGCCGATGCATATCAACGGCTGGGAACACCAAATGAACAATATCGAGACTTATCTTGCTCAAGTTTAACTCAGATCAAGCTACTATCCTGCCCAGCTTCGCACCACTGTTTGCGGCGTTGGGCGACGAAACACGTCTACGTATTATTGCTGTACTTTGTGCAGGCGGTGCGATGTCGATCACCCAACTCACGACCGGTACTGACATTACTCGGCAAGCCGTAACCAAGCATCTCGTTGTACTTGCCGAAGCAGGTCTCGTCCATGACATCAAAGTCGGACGTGAGCGTCTATGGGAATTCGAGCCCTCCCAACTTGATGAAGCACAACGCTTGCTCGCAAACATATCTAAACAATGGGACGAAGCACTCGAACGACTACGCAGTATGGTGGAATAAGGCACCTCAATCAGAATGAATCATGACTTCTATATACGATTACATCTCAAATAATTCGCAGGACATTGTGATTTAAATCCATAATTCCTGCTAGAACAGATCATTTTTGCATGATTTCTTCATATTCGATTGTAAATGCAACATCTCGTTGCACGACATACACGGCTCTCCTATACACAACGATATGATCCAGCGTTATTGTGAATTCACAGTAGCTCTCAATCTCTACAATAGCTACCACACTCATAAGACTGGAGAAAGATCATGTCAAAACTATCTACTAAAGCACTCCTCGCAACTGTATTAACTGGACTCATTGTGACAACAACCAGCGCAATGGCAGAAACACAATGGCAGCATAATCATCCACGCCGCGTGGAAGTCAATCATCGTCTTAATCACCAAGATCAGCGCATTCACCGCGAAGTCCGTGAAGGTGAAATGAACCGACAACAAGCCCGTCAACTCCACACAGAAGATCATCAAATTCGCCAAGAAGAACGCGATATGGCACGTCAAAATGGCGGACATATCACTAAACAAGAACAGAGAACACTAAACCAGCAAGAAAATGCTGTTAGTCATCAAATCGGACAGTAAGCTGAAAAAAATAACGCTACCTGAGAAACCCCCTAGGTAGCGTTATTGATATGGAAGCAATATTAAATCGACTTCATGTCATGCGTTAATTCAACATCAAATGAATTTGCAATTCACCCACGATAAAACCAAGCGCAGCACCAACGGCAATCAACGACCATTCGTCTTCTTTAAATGCGGGACGTAACATACCTTCAAACTCTTCAGGCGTTAATTGCTGCATGCGTTCTACAAGTGTTGTACGAATATCCATCGCATCTTCAGCATAAGACTCAATAAACTTCATCGTCAGCGGTAATTGCGCCAAAATCCGCTCTGCAACTTGCTCCTTCAAACGAAGATATTGCTGACCACCAATTGCATAAACGACTAAAGGTTTGACCATCCCTGATTGCGCATCAATCACGTCTTTAACATGGCGATTTACCAGCGCAATCACTTGATCTGAATGCGTACCAGAAAACAGCTCGGTCATCATGTTGCCAGAAGTGAGAAGTTGTTTAGAAATCAATGCCGCATAATCAGCCGCCACTTCTTTTTGCCGCTTAATAAACAAACCTTGAAAGGTAAATCCCATAAATTTCTTAGGTTGAAGCGGTCTAAACATCATTTGCAAAGCGACCCAGTCGCTAAAGAACCCAACAAAACCACCAAACGCAGGTAACATCCACGGATACTTCCCAAAGGTCGCAACCCAAGACAACATCTGGATTACACCAATCGCAAATCCAAATACAAAACCTGCATTACTAAAAAATTTAAACTCTTGCTTACCGACTTTCTTAAAAATCTCATTCAATAATCGTTTATCTTTTAATAAATTAGAGATAACCATATGTTTGATATCGAAGTACTTCTGAACATCTCTTTGTACCTCTGACATGATATTTTCAACAATCTCAGGAGCCTTGGCCTGCACGCTACGAATTAACCGTTTCCGCGCAAACTCAGGCATACCTTCCCATAATCCAGGCTGAAATTCTTGTGCAACTTCACGAGTAATATCTTCGGCCGCCGCCATCAAAGGTTGTTCAATTTCTTTAGCGATTCGCTTCGGATCTAAACGTGCAAAAATTTCTTCAGGTTTGATCAGTTTCTGAGTCATGAGTTCGACCGCAATGGTCGCCATTTTTTCAGCTTTACGCGGAACAATCCCTTGCCAACCAAAAATAGGCTTAATCCCCTTAAACTCAAGCGGAGAAAACATCATCTGGATTGCAATGATCTTGGTCACATAACCAATCAATCCACTCATCAATGGAATAGAAAGATAAAGCCAAAAATGCGCCATGAAAAAGGTTACAAACTCGTGAAGCATATAATAAACCCTTGTTATTACTCACTAACTATGACTTATTATCCAGATTAGATCATGAGATATGAGGTTATTGTTTGTTGGCAACAAATCACGTTGAAACGTTTCGTTTCTATTGCTGCATGGACTCGAACATATCCAAAAATATTCTGCCGAATCCTATTACACAACGATGACTCGATGCTGACATAAAACTGGGCAAAAAGCACTTGTTCAACCTATCAAAACATGATCAAAATCATATTTATTTCATTTTTATCGCGATAAAATTTGAATATAACCAGCGCGTTTAAAAATTATTCAATGATGTATTTAAAATACAGTATTTACAACGCTATGAATCATAATCAAAACTCCAAAAATAATCACATTTATTCAATAAAACTGATCATCCTTTGATCTAGGTCAATTTATGCTGAAATACTTGGCTTAACATGATAAACATGTCGTTAAAATCACCCCAGCTGGAGACTAATATGAGGATGTTTCATCACCTTTACGATCATCAAGACGATGGTTGGGGTTTTGATATTGACGACGGCTTCCCAGAATATTTATACGCAATTTATCGGTATATGACTTTTGGTCTCACGCTCAGCGGACTGATTGCGTATATCTGTGCCAATAGCAATCTGTATAAACAAGTCACCACAACGCCATTCGTTTTACCGATATTGCTCATTACTCCACTAATTTTGGTCATCGTATTGAGTAATCGAATTGAACAGATGAGTATTCCTATGGCCAAAACTTCATTTTGGCTCTTCGCAACACTGATTGGTTTTTCGTTTGCAGGAATCTTCCAGATCTATCTTGGTGAAAGTATTGCTAAAACATTTTTTGAAGTTGCAGGAGCGTTTTTTATTTTGAGTTTAATTGGCTTTTTTACCAAAAGAAGCCTAACTCGCATGGGAACATTTTTACTGCTCAGTCTGGTCAGTCTCATTTTAGCTGGATTGGTTGATGTATGGCTTTCCTCAAATGCTATAGATTTTTTAATTTCAGCGGTCGGAATCCTGATTTTTTCAGCACTCTCTGCATTTGATACACAAAAAATTAGTGATCGATTTTATGCCATTCATGCGGATTGCGACATTAGAAATCGGGAAGCTATTTTGGGAGCGCTCAATCTCTATCTCGATTTTATTAACATTTTTTTATCGTTACTCAAACTCAACGGTTCTAAAAAGTAAACCTGTATTGATGTAGATCATGGAGTTATCACATGTACAAAAATATCTTGGTCGCCATTGATGGCAGTGCAACATCGGATTGTGCTTTACGAGAAGCACTGAAATTTGCCCAAATTGATGCCCAAATTATAGCTGTTACAGTGCTTGATAACCCATTGCAAAGTTATAGCACTCCTAATGTTTTCAACTTCGATGAAGTACATGCCGCTTTTTATAAACAAGCAGAAGATATTTTAAAATTTGCAGAAAGTGATGCCGAGCGTATAAACCATATCAAAATTAAAACTTGCTTGGTCGATATGGGAGCTCATTCTGGTCATGATGATATTGCACCAGCCATTTTGCGCACAGCGAACGATTATCACGCCGATTTAATTGTCATAGGAACACATGGTCGTCGTGGAATAAAACGGCTGTTTTTAGGCAGTGTTGCAGAACTATTGGTACGAGAAGCGCATTTGCCTGTTTTACTCGTTCATAGCCCTGATCATGATGCTCATTCTGAATAAATTAAATCTGGAGAATAATAAATGTACCAAAAAATTTTAGTCGCGATTGATGGCAGTCCAACTTCTGATTTAGCGTTACACGAAGCGCTTAGAATTGCAAAATCAGGATCTCATTTAAAAGCCGTGACCGTGGTTGTAGATCTTTTAACAGGTTATGGTACACCCGCTTTTACTTATAAAAATGATGAAGTGCATCAAGCTTGTGTAGAAGAAGCGAAAAGAGTACTCAAGAAAGCAGAAACCGATGCTAAATATCTCGGTGATATTCCCATTGAAACCCAAATGATTGATTTGGGGCCTCGTGCAATGCCTGATATCGTGCCTGCAATATTAAAAGCAGCTAAAGATCATCATGCTGACTTGATTGTCATCGGTAGGAATAGTCGATCTGGATTAAAAGGATTTTTTCTGGGCAGCGTAGCAGGGCGCATTATTCAAGAATCTCATATTCCAGTGATGGTTATTCGCGGTGAATCAAATACATCTCAGACCTAACGATGGAGACTAATCATGTATCAGAATATTCTCGTTGCACTCGATGGCAGTCCAACTTCTAGCCAAGCGCTTCAGGAAGCGCTCAAAATAGCCTATCTTGGTGCTAAAATTATCGCCATCTCAGTCGTTGAAAATCCCTTAATTGGTTATAGCGAACCTGTCATGGCATACGATTTTGCCATCATGCACGATGCATTTCTTCAGCACAGTAAAAATATTCTGGAGCAAGCTCGACATGATGTTCAATCACATGACAATATCCAAATTGAAACCCATGTAATCGATCTTAATCCTCATGCAAGCTATGACATTCCATCAGCTATTTTGGATGCTGCTCAAACATACCACGCTGACCTCATTGTCATGGGAACACATGGACGACAAGGGATTAAACGATTCTTCATTGGCAGTATCGCAGAACAATTAATTCGTCAATCTCACTTACCCGTTCTACTAATTCGAGAACAACCATCCCATTGATGGATGGCGTGTTGAAAATAAATAATTTATAAAGTATTAGCTAAAGATTGATAAAATATCTAATATCGATAATCTCATACTTATAACAATATTCTGAGATTATTAAGATGGATATCAAGCATCTCAATATTCATGATTCTAGGGCAGTCCACTGTTCAGATTGCGCTTTAAATCCCGTTTGCTTACCACCTGCTTTAGCTGATCAAGATCTTGATCAGCTTGAAGATATTATTGGTCGTAATCGCTCAATTCCACGTGGAGAAAAATTATTTCGGCAAGGAGGATGCTTCGAAAACATATATGCGATACGGTCAGGTGCAATCAAAACCTCCTCGATCTCAACCAATGGTGAAGAACAAATTACGGGATTTTATTTTCCAGGTGAAATTATTGGTCTTGATAGCATCGGTCACGACTATTACGAAAGTACCGCTACAGCACTGGAAACAACTGCGATTTGCGTCATCCCTTTTGATGCACTTGAAGAACTGTCTCGACGTCATGCCACATTGAATCATCATCTGTTTAAGCTCATGAGCAGTGAAATTCGTCATGATCATCAAATTATGCAGATGGTTGGTAAACGAGCTGCCGAGGAAAGGGTCGCCAATTTACTTCTTTCTTTTTCTGCCCGTTACAAACGCCGGAACCTCAGTGACAACAATATTCACTTGCCAATGTCCCGTGCAGATATAGGCAATCATCTCGGACTTGCTTTAGAAACTGTAAGTCGTATATTTACGCGTTTTCAAGAACTTGGAATTATTTTAGTGAATGGTAAAGAGATCACCATCTTGAATCGTACCGAACTTTGTGCGCTCGCTGATCCTGTTTAAGCATCGGTTTACTAAAATTAAAAAATGTTTATACATTAGATAAAAACTTAATTCTGCAGTTCTATTGATCTAGATCAAAGCTTCATTTTTCAATTTGGTTAAATTGATACCCAGAAGTTATCGAAACCATCAAAATTGAGGAAAATAAGATGAATAGCGGACTTGATGAGGCTGTCCTCGCAGAGATCGCCTGTCATGCAAACACTGATGTAGATCATGTACGTCGTACCTATCAATCCATCAGCGAAGAATTACGCAAAAAAGCCAAAATCCATGACTTCATTCCAATATTGGCTATGAATCTGGTCAGAACACATTTTCGTCAATTTGAATCTAAACCATCATTAAGCGTTTCAATCATCCCTTCTCAGATTGAAAAACCCTTAGGTCATCATGATGGATATCAGCATCATTATGCGCATTAATTATTTTTTAATATATTGATTAATTTAAATAAATTAAAATTTATCTGACTTAAAAATGAAAATAAGGAATTTATTTTCCAATACAGAAACTGCCAAAAATCTTGCCGAGTAGATCATCCGCAGTGAATTCACCTGTAATCTCACTCAGTGCGTTTTGTGCAAGACGTAGAGATTCCGCCATCAGTTCGCCTGCGCGATATTCAACAAGTTGAATTTTGGCATCATCCAAGCCTTGTAAGCAGCGGGATAAAGCATCAATGTGTCGTGTTCGGGCAATAAAGGTGTTTTCTTCAGGCTGATAACCTGCCTGCTGACTCACTAACTGAACCAATTCATTAATCCCTAACTTCTGTTTTGCAGATAACGTGACATGCCGAAATCCGTCTTTCTCACCAATCCCAATTTCACCAATGGTTTGAGTCGATAAATCTGCTTTATTGCCAATAAAAATCAAACGCTTCTTGTCGAGATTGTGATGTAAATCATCTTCAAAAAATTCTTTAGCCAATGCCAAAGGTTCAAAATCAGCCGTCAAATCGTAAACCAATAACAGTAAATCCGCCTGTTCAATCTGGGTATAGGCACGACGAATACCTTCCATCTCCACCACATCATCCGTTTCACGTAAACCTGCGGTGTCTGTTAAGGTAATCGGTAAGCCGTTCAGTGTAATTTTTTCATGCAATACATCACGTGTCGTTCCTGCAATATGCGTCACAATTGCACGGTCAACACCTGCCAATGCATTCAGCAGACTGGATTTACCTGCATTCGGTTTACCCGCAATCACCACTTGTAAGCCTTCTCGCAAAAGCTGACCTTGGCGTGCAGAAGCAAATACACGTTTAATGGCTTCGATCACTTCTTCGAGCAATGCTAAAATTCGCCCATCCGCTAAAAAATCAATTTCCTCCTCAGGGAAATCAATCGCAGCTTCCACATGCAAACGCAAATGAATTAATTGCTCCAAAACATCCTGAATCCGCGTCGAAAATTCACCCTGTAGCGATCGTACTGCTGAACGTGCGGCCTGAGTACTTGCCGCATCAATTAAGTCTGCAATCGCTTCTGCTTGCACCAAATCCATTTTGCCATTTGCGAACGCTCGCGAAGAAAACTCACCTGCACCCGCAGCAGTCGCGCCTAAGGTCAATAAACGCGCTAATAGCGCATTTTGCACAACCATCCCACCATGGCCCTGCAACTCAACCACATCTTCGCCTGTAAACGAATTAGGCGCAGGGAAATGCAAAACTAATCCTTCATCAATGGTTGTTTGATCTTCATCCAAAAATCGTGCAAATGAGGCCTGTCGTGCTTTAGCAATCGGTTTACCCGTTAATTGCTCTGTAATTTCAACCGCTTTCGAACCAGATAATCGGATCACACCAATCCCACCACGACCCAATGGTGTTGCAATCGCAGCAATGGTGGTATGACTTGGACGATTTGACATGATCAAACTCTCTGATACGACTAACTAAAAAACTCTGATTAAAAATGTACTTATCTCAATAAAAATCCGCTCATCCTGTTTAGCAAACAGCCAAACAATATGCGCGGATCATTATAAATTCAAC
>JASLGO010000130.1 GCA_030150135.1 Aquirhabdus sp. | reverse complement strand
CGAATTGAACCTAAAACATGAAATGCGGTTTTTCTTGGTAGCGGAATGCCTTGCGCAAATACCACTTGGACATAATTTGCAGGTGCGCCCGTAAGTAGGCAATGTGCCTCAGTGATTAAGTTGACGATACTGAGTTTTTTGAGCTCACTCACAGGTTTCTTGGTGGACACGGTATATAAGGGCATAGGAACCTCTTTTTATTTCTCCGATTGATTGATGCTGATTTCGAACCGTTTTTTCGAGATTTTATTTTTGGCGAGTGTGGTCAGCATTTTGACGAGCATAAAAGGGCGAATCGTAGGTCGAAATCTGCGGTTACTGGTTGCCATCAACTCTTTGAGTTTCGATGCGTCAGCCGCCGTAATGATGACATCGTGCTTGCTGCAATGCGTCATCATCATCCACTGTCGTAACATGGCTTGAAGAAAAGCGGTACGTTGTTCTTGCGGGAGACCATCGACGACAGATGCCGCGATAGTTGAGCAATGTGAAGGCTTACCTGCAAGAAAAGCTTGACCTTTGGGAACGGTCATCCACATGACTTTGGTCTTTGCTTGTAGGCCAAAGCATTGTGTATAAACTGCCGCGATGCCTTTTTCGAGTTCCGCATAAAGTGATTCGGCATACAGCTCTTGCTGTACAGAACAAATCACTAAAAACTTAGACATAGTCGTGACCTGTCAATGTTATAAGACGATTTGCTTCTCTTAATCATCTACCCTTAAACGTTTAATGGCAATAGCAAATATGTGTGAATTCCTTGATAAAGACACAGCAAGCCGCAGACCAATAATAATAGGAAAGTCAGTGCTGTACCCCAGAATCGGCCGAACTTAAATGATTCGGTAAAGGACAACGAGTAGCCGTGAAGTAGGCGTGCAATAAGAAGCGTCAAGCCGAGAATATTTAAGGCATAAAACGGCAAATGATTGAGCTCAAGTATGCCAATCATGATGAGAATAAACGGGACATATTCGGAGAAATTGCCATGTGCGCGGATGCGACGGAGTAAGACAGGATTACCTCCATCACCAAAGCTGACGCCATGACCGCGCATCACGATAATTCGATAACTGAGTACAAAATAGAGTATTGCGAGCAGTCCTGCGTAGATCGGGGTAATGATCATTTCTTATTCTCCAAAATGTTTATGATCTAGTATTAGCACAAGGTCTGCATAAACTACAACAAAGCTTTTTTATTTGAGTTTGCGATGGTGATACAAAGCGTGGTTAAGCACCAACTGACTACCCCGCACATACTTAGATTGTTTAAAATATAATAAATATTTGTTGAAAAAACGAACATACCCCCTACCTATAGTAAGAGTGATCAAAATAATCTTAATTCGATAGGGGGCGTTATGCAGTTCAAGCAAAAGTCATTTAGAAAAATTCCAGATACAATTTCCTCTCTTAACTCAGCATTCCTTATAGGTGTTCCTTGTAGCCTACTTGATGATGAAAATCTTAAAAAAATAGGAATTTCTTCAGATCTAGTTGACGAAGGGTTTTCTTTTCTTCCAGCCGTAATTGGAAAAACTTCTAATATCAATGCTAATGGGAAAATAATAGTCCGTAGAGACCTGCCTAAAGAGACTGTTTATAGAGAATTTGAGTACACTCGTACAGAGTTTCATGGACGTGATAATCCTGTTGAAGTTCAGGGTAGCGCTTGGAGAAGATATGAACGATATCCAAGAGAAAATTTTCCTGCACCATCTGTAAACTTAACAGTTGGACGTGTTTTAACAGATCTTTATTTTTTTATAGAAATTGCTCAGCATGATGAACTTTTATTGCATAAGTTGAATCTTGCATTAGAACTATTCGGTGAGTTTTCTATTCATCTTATTGCTGCTGATGGTGTGGTAAGTTTGCCAACACAATTGCGTGTTCTGAATTGGCTAGTACTTCCTTCTGGAACAATGACATCACAAGAGATAAAAGAAGCCGTAGAAGCATCGTTGTCGCCTAGGATCAAGAAAACTGTTCTTCCAGTAATAACTAAGCGTTTATCTTACATACGCGATCATGAGCCAGATCAGATAGCAGTCGGTGTTGCTGGTTACAGAGGATACGTGGTTCATAATTTTAATAGACTAGGCATTTCTGTCCTTGAGTCTGAAAATCCTGACAATGCAACTTATGTTTTCGATCTTGCCAACTGGGAGGTTCTTTCAAGGATGACGAAAACCGAGATTATCAGAGATAATCTCGCGTTGCGCAGAATATTCCATGATACATCGTGGCAGCAAAATATTAATAATTTGCTAATTAAGCGATGAGTTAAAAATCTTAGCCAGCTGTAGCGTGGGCTTCAGCCCACGACTTACTTTGGTGTCTAAGGTTGAAGTTTCCCGCACGTTTCGACAGGCTTAACGAGCTATACCGTTAACTAACCGCTAACGGAATAAACCTCGGCAACGACTTAAACCGCGCAATCCACGCTTGTACATGTGGATAATCTTGTAACGAAAACCAACCTTCATCTTCAAGCAAGGTGATATAAGGAAAACAGGCAATATCCGCGATGGTTGGACGATCTAGCTCTAGCCATAACCGCGATGCCAGATGTTCATTGATCAGGGTCAAAATCGCCTGAGTGCGAGTAGTGGCAAGTTCGAGATTTACCGTGCTAGGTTGTTTACGCCAATAAAAACGAATCGCGGTCGGGCCATGCGTGATTTCGTTGGCGGCGACAGAGAGCCATTGCACAATTTTGGCAAGGCTTGCAGCATCACTAGGCAGTGCCCATTCACTATCTTGATGTAATTGAGCAAGGTAAACCAAAATCGCTTGTGAATCATGAATCGTCACCGAGCCATCTTGCCAAACAGGTACTTGTCCGAGTGGATTGATCTTCAAATATTCCGCAGTTTTTTGTTCACCTTTGCTGAGGTCGATGACCACGCTTTCATACGAGATATTGAGAAAAGAGAGCAGCAAGCGAACTTTGTAGCTGTGTCCAGATGGTGGCGTGAAGTAGAGTTTTGGCATTGTGATGAGATCCTGAATTCTTTTTGTTGATTATGGAGAAAAAGTAAGACTGTGCTGAAGGATAGCATTGATTTATGACGGAAAGAACAATGATGAGCAAGGATGTCTAAGATGAAGATTATCTTTTATATTCAATTAATATAGTTACTTATGATTTATCTAAAAATAAATTTGACAATCTATTTAATTGGAATATATATTCCGTATAGTTTAATTAATCATCATTCAATGGATTTGCATGGCACGTCGTACCCAAGCTCAGCTTGCTGAAACTCGTCAGGCAATTATTGCTGCGGCGAAGCAGTTGTTTTCTGACAAAGGTTTTGCGCGAACGCAAGTGGCGGAAATTGCCCAGAGTGCAGGCGTGGGCATGAGTGCGTTTTATGGTCAGTTTGAAGACAAGAGCCAACTGTTTTTATTTATTTTGAATGAAGTTTTTACTGAGCTGCATGCAGGAATTGTCGAAGTTCGCCAAGGCGTAAACCTAAACTCCCCAGTTGAGTCGATTAATGCGACGCAGCAGATTTATGAAATGATTTTTGAAACTTTGAACAAACATGCACATATTACCTTGTCCATATTTCGTTCAGGTTTTTCAGCTATTCCAGGGTTGGAGACTTGGTACTGGCATATTTGCGATGCAGTTGCAGCGGAGCTGAGTAAGAACTATCAGCAAGCCGAGGCTGCGGGTCTGATTGAGATTAGTAGTCATCGCGATATGTCGGATGCCATGATTGGTATGGTGCAACATCTAGGTTATCGGATGGTGTTACAGGGTTCGCCAACGCCATTGGCGGCGGCGCAGATGTGTACGCGGTATACGATTGGCAGTTTGCTGATGAGTATGCCGAGATCCAAAATTCCACAATTGATGCCGCTGTGGGCGGCGATACCAGCCTGACAAGTCGATTTGATCTTGCAGCCCTTTTAATGATTGATAAGCCAGTGAGAAGTGTAATGACAACGCCTGAAAAGCCGCCAGAAGCACCAGCAACAACGACTCAAGTTGAGTCAACGACAGCGACTGCAAAACCAGCTAGAAAACCGAGAGCGGCGGCAAAGCCAAGAGTCGCTGCAAGCAAGACCGCTTCAGCTTCAAGTCCAACCGCGTCAACGACATCAAAACCGAAAGCCGCAAAAGCTGCTCCAAAAATGCCTGATGAGGTGTTGGAAGTTGCAGTGATTGGCTCAGGTTTTTCAGGGTTAGGCATGGGCATTCGCTTGAAAAAAGCAGGCATGACCAATTTCCGTGTGTTTGAGAAAGCTGGTGATGTCGGCGGAACTTGGCGCGATAACATCTATCCGGGCTGTGCGTGCGATGTGAAATCTCAGCTGTATTCGTACTCATTTGAACCGTCTGCGGAATGGTCAAATGCCTATGCCAATCAAGGCGAAATCCTGAAATACATTCGTCATTGTGCGACGAAATATGGCATGTATCCGTTCATGCGTTTTAACTCTAAAGTGATTGATGCGACTTTTCAGGCTGACAAAGGTGAGTGGCTACTGACCATTGAAGGCGGTGAATTAGTCCGCGCCAAAAATGTGGTTGCAGCGCCGGGGCCATTTGCTGATCCAAAAGATCCGCATATCAAAGGGTCTGAGAGCTTTAAAGGCGCAATCATTCATACCGCACGTTGGAATAATGCGATTGAACTCAAAGGCAAGCGCGTGGCACTGATTGGTACAGGCGCGACTGCCGTACAAGTTGGGCCAGCGATTGCGCCAGATGTTGCGCATCTGACCGTGTTTCAGCGCACCGCAAACTGGATTATGCCGCGCCCTAATCCAGACCTGACCGAGGCTGAGAAGCAAGAGAGTCGTGACAATCCGCTCAAGATGAAATTGAATCGCTTAGGCAATTACTGGTTAAATGAAGCAACAGCGCCTTTCCTGATTTTGAAATACGATGCGTTTAAATCAGTGCCATCGAAGATCTCAAACGATTATCGCAAGCGTAAAGTGAAAGATCCTGAACTGCTGAAAAAACTCACCCCAAATTATAAGTTTGGCTGTAAGCGTGTGCTGGTCTCTAGTGACTGGTATCCAACGATGCAGCGCGAAAATGTGACGCTGGAAGTCTCTGGTATTAAACAAATCACGCCGACAGGAATCGAAACTGTTGATGGCAAGCATGTCGATGTAGACGTGATCATTTTCGCAACGGGTTATGAGGTTCGTAATACAGGTGCGCCATTTGAGGTGCATGGTTTGGACAATGCTTCACTCGATGAGAAATGGAAAGATGGTGCAGAGGCATTTGACGGCATTGTGACCAATAATTTCCCGAACATGTATTTCTTGGTAGGGCCATTTACAGGGCCGGGTCATACGTCAGTGATCGCTTATGCTGAAGCTCAGATTGATTATGTCTGGCAAGCGATTGAACTACGTAAACAGATGAATCTGAAGTACATTACTGTGAAGCCAAAAGTTGAAGCCAGTTTTGTAAAAACCATGGATCAACGTAGCGAACATACGGTATGGAAATCAGGTTGCGCAAGCTGGTATCTCAGCCCGAATGGTCGCAACAATGTCCTCTATCCGGGATTCAACGCAGAATATCGTATGCGGATCATGCGTTTTAATCCCGCCAATTATCTGTTAATTGGTGCGGATAATCAGCCTGTGAAGCCGTCCCTGCGAGATCATTTGAGCACAGTGAAAATGGCACTGACTGCCTAGAGATGTTTTCATGATGTTGTAAAATGAAGCGTGTTGTATGATAAAAGCCGTCTGTTTGAATAAGCAGGCGGTTTTTTAATTCCAAAGAAGTGATTGAGTTTGTGGTTCGATAAGCTCATCAACCATCGAAATGTATGGTGTTTGAGAGTTCATTCACTTCGACAGGCTCAGTGAACTTAATGCTTTTT
>JASLGO010000123.1 GCA_030150135.1 Aquirhabdus sp. | reverse complement strand
TTGATATGGGGTTGTCATGGTTGGCCACAGCCTCTTTAGAATTTCGTTGAGGCAGTGTGACTTTATTTTAATAATGAATCAAACTCATCTTTTTCATGGTAAGATGAATTTTTCTAACTATAAAATCTTGCTTGGGGATGCACTCGATATCAGATCGAGTATTTTCAAAATCATGAGGGAAGCTCATTATGATCGAAATTCGTCATTTGAAAACATTGCATGCCTTGCGTGAAGAAGGATCTTTGGCCGCAGCTGCAGAACATTTACACTTGACTCCTTCGGCTTTATCTCATCAGTTGAAAGAGTTGGAACAGTGGCTTTCTCTGTCGTTGTTAAGTCGAAAAACGAAGCCATTACAATTTTCTGCCGCAGGGCAACGTTTATTGCAGCTGGCTGATCAAATCTTGCCTCTTGTCCAAAATGCGCGGAGTGATCTGGCGCGTTTGGCACATGGACAGACGGGGCGGCTATTATTGGCATCTGAATGTCATAGTTGCTTTGATTGGCTTATGCCTGTTTTAAATCGTTACCGTCATGATTTTCCTGATGTGGACTTAGATTTTGCCAGTGGTTTTGAGCCTGAACCTCATGCTCAGTTACAGCAGGGTGAGATTGATCTCTTGGTGACGACAGATTGTTTGCCAATGAAAGGCATTCAATATCATCGGTTATTTGATTATGAATCGCGTTTGGTTCTGTCTCCATCACATCAGCTTGCGACACAAGAAATCATTACGCCAGAAGACGTTGCGGCCCAAACGCTGATTGCCTATCCTGTTGAATCGACCCGATTAGATATCGTGGCAGGTTATCTTGCTCCCTATGGTTTACAGCCCGCTAAATTACGAACAACTGAACTGACGCCGATGTTGATTCAGCTGGTGGCAAGTGGACGTGGTATTGCTGCGTTACCTGATTGGGTTGTGAAAGAATATGAACAAAAAGGCTGGGTTGTTAGCCGTCGTTTAACGCCTAAGTCGAGCGAGAAAATCCTTAAACAAACTGATACTCAAGGGTTACGCCGTACACTCTATGTGGCTGTACGTCAGGCTGATGAGGAGTTGGTGTTCATGCAGGGATTTTTGCAATTGCTGATTCGAATGACACGAAGTCGATAGTGACATTTTTTGTCATAAAAAAAGACAAAAAAAGGTTTTTTTTGTTAAAAAAGTAAAAATTTGTCTAATATTTTGACAAATATTGCTCCCTAATGTCATAAAATGCCCCATTTTTCGTTAGGCATAGCCATGATCTAGTTGCGCGGCTATTGAGGCAACGTTACACTGTTCAGTGTCAGTGATATGGACTATTTGCTGAGATCATTCAGGCATCCAGATCCTCGGATGATTTTATGGTCATATAAGTAGGGGCGATCAGATGATCGATAAGCGGTATCATGTTTTTATCAGCACGACAGGCGCAGATATGCAGCCTGAACGTTCAGTGCTGGCGCAAACTTTGGCAAGTCTAGGTTTCTTTTCTTGGGGTTTAGAGACGCGGACGCCTCTTACTACCGCATTTGCACGTCGTCAGATTGATGATTGTGATTATTTTGTCCTGTTGCTCGGATCTCGTTATGGCGATCTTTCTGCATCAGGCGTCAGCTACGTTCATCTTGAATATATTTATGCGATCACAAAACAAAAGCCTGTCTTAGTGATTATGCATGAGTCTCCAGATAGCCGTTCTCCTGAAGTCCAAGAGCAGACCAAAGAGGGACAACGCAAGTTTGAAGATTTCCGACGTCAACTCCAGCGCGAACGCGATATGGTGGTGACTTTCCGTGAGCCTCGTGAGCTTGAAGTCATCCTACGCCATGCAATGCCTCAACTCACACAACGTTATCCATCATTGGGCTGGGTTCGTCCAAATGACGCGCCGATGCAAGCTTTGCAGCTTGAAAATGAAAAGCTAAAGCAAAAAAATGCACAGCTGATGGCAAGCGGGCGCGGTCGAAGTTCTGCAAGTTCAACATCAAGCTTGGATGATATTTCTGCGACGATGGGTGAGTCTGGTGCATTAGATGTTCCTGTTGTCCGTGGCGATGAATTAATGTCGTTTGATTATCGTGTACATGCTTATCAGGATGGTAATTTCCGTGAATTACGTCCACGCAGACAGA
The DNA here is from genome assembly GCA_030150135.1 of Aquirhabdus sp. Classification (GTDB taxonomy): domain Bacteria; phylum Pseudomonadota; class Gammaproteobacteria; order Pseudomonadales; family Moraxellaceae; genus Aquirhabdus. The sequence goes on along the minus strand of JASLGO010000123.1, from coordinate 26,174 downwards.
TGACTTGGAATGAGTTATTGGTTGCGATTGGACCAGGATTTCGTCCACCTGCGCCAGAGGAAAATTTTGCACGTCTGTTGAATGAATATCTGAATATCTCTGCGTTAAAAGATGTGCAAGAAACCATGCCTCGAGCTCATGCAACAGCGCGTTGTCAGATTAATGTTCGAGCACTACATGCAATTAAGGTGCAATTCAAGAATAATCAATGGATTGCTCCTGTGGGACGCGATTCTCGCCATCATATTCTATGGGGGTTATCGGCTTTGGGTGAAGAACGCCTGAATGCACTTATGGCTGTTCAGAGTGTGGGAGTGAGTTCATAGTCGCTCGATGTTTAAAGCACATGATCTGGTTTTCTTGATTGAGTCCTAAGTTGAGTCCTAAGTTGAGTCCTAAGTTGAGTCCTAAGTTGAGTCCTAATTCATCATGAATCGAACTGATTCTGACGCGTCTCCTCCTGTTGCAGTTTTATTGGTGAATTTGGGTACTCCTGATGCACCAACGCCACAAGCTGTAGGTCGTTATTTACGACAATTCTTATCTGATCCTCGTGTGATTGAAATTCCGCGCATTCTTTGGGCGTTGATTCTCAACTTTTTTGTCATTCCTTTGCGGTCTAAACGTGTAGCTCATGCTTATGCGTCAATTTGGGATGGTGATTCTCCGATGCGAAAAATTCTGATCGCGCAGGCAATGGCATTATCTCAACACATCCTCGCGCAGGAACGGAAAAACGTTGAGGTTTTTCCTGCCATGACTTACGGCAATCCTTCAATGACAACAGCATTGAATGATTTACAACAACGTGGCGTTGAACATATTGTGGTTTTACCTTTGTTTCCTCAGTATTCAGCGACATCGACGGGTGCCGTCTTTGATGTCGTCAGCCGCTGGGTGCAGGCGCAACGGAATCTGCCATCGCTGGTTCTCATTAAAGATTATTTTGATCATCCTCTTTATATTGAGGCATTAGCCGAAAGTGTACGTCGTTATCAGTTATTACATGGTGTGCCTGAGAAGCTGTTGATGTCATTCCACGGTATTCCTCAGCCGTATGCGGATCGCGGTGATCCTTATCCAGAGCGCTGTCGTGTGACTGCACAACTTCTTGCGCAAAAGCTAGATTTAACCAGTGAGCAATGGGCAATCAGTTTTCAGTCGCGTTTTGGTCGTCAAGAATGGGTAAAGCCCTATACCAATCTTCTGCTGAGAGAGTGGGCGCAAGCAGGCATACAATCGGTACAGGTCATTAGCCCTGCATTTTCAGCAGATTGTTTGGAAACGTTGGAAGAGTTGGCTGTAGAAAATCGTGATGTGTTTTTGCAGGAAGGCGGTCAGCGTTATGATTATATCCCTGCATTGAATATTGATGATTTGCATATTGAAATGATGGCGAGTTTAGTTACTCCAATGCTGGAAGGGTTTTCCGCATAGATTAGAGTGTATTGAGGTTTGATCCTCCATTTTTTATTGCAACGACAAAACCTCAACATAGCCTAGTCATCAGGATATTTTTTTGTTGGCATGCTTATGCTTGATGTTTTGTTCTGATCTTAAGCTGTTTTCTGGTCAACCGGTGACAACAGTGTCACTTGAGTTTGTCGATGGTAACGTAAATGTCCATCCACAAAGCCGAGCAGTTCTCCACACTTAAAGGCTGTCCATTGTTCGTTGTCAGTCAATGGTTCTGTTGCTATGACCGCAACACGATCTTCAGGTGTCGTATATTTACTAAAGTCGATCTCGACATCCATATCGACTAAATGTGCTTGGCTAAAAGGCCATGCGCGAATGAGCCAGTGGAGCTTGGTGGTTGCATAAGCAAATAAAGCTTGCCCATTTGACAAGATAAAATTAAAAGTTCCATGCGCAGCAATTTGCGGCGCGATTTGCGCTAAAGCATCCAGAATCTGCTCTGACGTAGGTTCAGTATAACCAAAGCGTTCACGTAAACTTTGTAGGATCGCGCAATAGGCGCGTTCACTATCAGTTGTTCCAACAGGCAAGAAGCTCCCATCAAGCTTAGGTGCATAATTTTCTAAATTACCATTATGAGCAAAAATCCAGTGTCGTCCCCATAGTTCGCGCATAAATGGATGACTATTTTCGAGTTCAATTTTGCCTTGAGTCGCTTTACGAATGTGCGCAATCACATTTTTTGACTTAATGGGGTGATTGCGTAGACAGTTTGCAATTGGGGAATCTACAGCCGATTGGCTCTCGACGAATAATCGACACGCTTTATGCTCAAAAAAAGCAATACCCCAACCATCCGAGTGATCCGATGTCACGCCTGCGCGCTGCGTAAAGCCTTTAAAAGAAAAGGTAATATCTGTAGGTGTGGCGCAATTCATGCCGAGAAGTTGGCACATGTCGAGGTCGAAACTCCTAGTGAATCATGTTGTGTTGAACCACGATGATGACATCATATTTCAAGAATAAAAAGCGAATTACAGTGAATAAAGTATCAGGGATTGGAATTTTCTGTAAATTGCATTCTGTCAAGTTTTTCATCTGGAATGCAACTATTCAATTCAGAAGTTGTTTCGGTGAATTATGCTAAACAGTTGTCAAAAATAGCAGTGCGACAGGGCGGTTAAGTAGTCGTATTGTAAAGAGCAGAGTGACCAATGTTGTTAAAAAATGATCAATGTTATAGGATGCGCGACAAACAAATAGTGGTGATCAACTTTTAAGCGTTGATCGTCGGAAATAACAAAAAATGGATGGTATCTCGATGTTGAAGCTATGCATTCTTCAGCGCTAGATATACCTATAACTGGGTTGGAAGGAACATGACGCTCCTTGAAATAAAAGCTATAAATAGTCTTGTCGCATTATACCGTCGCACGCTGGGTTCAGTGATCGTGATGGAGTGGAGCTATTTGCAAAAAAGTATCTTACTTCATGCGTTTACGTTCGTTCTTTATCTTTCCTATGTTTTATACATGTATGTCGTTCTTCAGAATCATGAATGGTATCGTTATATTAATGTTGAATTATTTCGTATTTTCATCTGGAAAGATCTTCTGATCGCTCTTTTGGCAGCAACACTGGGCTTGAGTTGTTATGTGTGGCGAGCGCGTAGTTGGGCGGAGCAGCATTTACCGACAATCAGTATCCTGTTCTACGTGATTGCGATGTGTAGTACAGGCTATGGTGTTGGCGCTATGGGACCTGCGACTGGTGTTTTTTTGATGGGAACATCTTTGGTCGGTTTTGCGCTATTTCCAAGAAAGATTATTTTATTCTGTACGATTATGTCTGCGGTCACGATGACTGGACTGGCATATGCAGGAGTTTCTGGCTGGATTCCTTATGCCCCAATGTTTTCAAATAACATACTGGATGTAAAACTCCAATCGACATTTTACTTCTATAGCCAGATGTATTTTGTTGTGCCACCAGCAATTATCATTCTATTGACGACAGATCTTGTTTTAAAACAATGGCATGATCGTGGTCGTGAGGTGGCGTTGCTGAGCCAACTGGACTCTCTGACCAATTTGTATAACCGACGAACAGTGAATCAGCATCTAGAACGCTTACTGGAGATGAGTACCGAGTCCGATCAGATTTCGATTTTGCTACTCGATTTGGATTATTTTAAGAAAATTAATGATGCCTATGGGCATATCGCAGGAGATAGCGTACTACGTGAAGTGGGGCATTTATTACAATCAACGATGCGCAAGAATGATCTGGCGGGACGTTTTGGTGGCGAAGAGTTTATTGTTGTTTTATATCGTTCTGCATATGAAATAGGGATGAGTGTGGCTGAACGTATTCGTAAGCGGATTGCTGAAATCAGCGTACAGACGGCTACAGGTCAAGTGATTAAAGTGACCTCCAGTGTTGGTGTGTCTACGTTTACACCTTTTGGAATGACCAGTATTGATCAGATCCTTTCTCAGGCAGATCAGGCGCTTTATAAAGCCAAAGATCAAGGGCGTGATCAGGTTGTGCATTATAATCATTTACTGAATGACCATCTTGTCGAGCCGTCACATCAATCTGCATCGATCAGCACACATCAGAATATGGAGTCTGATGATTTTCCGCAGAGATCCAATAAACGGCTACATTCGACATCTTAATCAGTAGTAAAGACTAGTCTTCTTGAAAGTCTGTATCCTGTTCGTTGGGATGTCTAGCGGTATCATTCACAGGGACACGATAGTCTTCATTTGCCCAAGCGCCTAAATCAATCATTTTGCAACGTTCTGAACAAAATGGGCGGAAAGGATTATCTGCCCAATGTGCTGGTTTTTTACAGCGAGGACATGGAAATTCTCGGTTTGGAATTTCAGTATGAGTTTGATTCATAATAATCTTATTCTCACTATTAACTTTGCTGATGCTTACGCATAATGGCTTGCCATTGCTCTACACTTACTGGCATCAACGATAAGCGATTGCCTCGGCGGACTAATGCAAGATCAGCCAGTTCTGGCATATTGCGCAATTGTTCAAGAGAAATCATCTTGTCCCAGATTTCACCAAAAACAACATCAACACCCGTCCAGCGTGGATTTTCTAGGGTGGATTTTGGATCATAGTAATGATGTTCAGGATTAAATTGTGTTGGGTCAGGATATCCTGCACGACCAATGGTCATTTGACCAACAATTCCCGGCACTTTGCAATTTGAATGGTAGAATAGCGCCTCATCACCAACTGCCATTTGTCGTAAGAAGTTACGGGCTTGGTAATTGCGTACTCCATCCCACAGTGCGGTTCCACGTGCTTTAAGATGTTCAATTCCAAATGTTTCGGGTTCAGATTTCATGAGCCAGTAGGCCATAGGATGTTCCTATTTTGAGTCTTTTTTTAGATGGTTCGCATCATATTCCATTAGCATTGTACATTCATATGCCTTGGTGCGTGAAGAAGTGTCCGTATTGTGATTTTAATTCACATGCCGTGCCGCAAGGTACTTTTTCAGCCGACGGCACATTATCGCTCAGTTTAGAGCAAGAATATTTAGCTGCCTTGGTTGCGGATGCCGCAGAACAAGTGACATGGGCTGCGGGTCGTGCATTGTCGAGTGTGTTCATCGGCGGTGGAACGCCATCGTTAATTTCTGCAACAGGCTACCAATGGTTATTTGCCAAACTCCGCAAGCTATTTACGTTTACAGATGATTGTGAGATTACGTTAGAAGCCAATCCAGGCACGTTGGAACATGCGCCTTTTGTTGAATATTTGGATGCAGGAATAAACCGATTGTCTTTAGGAGTGCAGACGTTTGATGATGCACTGCTGCAAACGCTTGGACGTGTTCATGGGTCTGAGGAGGCAAGGCAAGCTATTCGACGTGCCAAAGCAGATGGATTTACACGATTAAATGTGGATTTAATGCATGGTTTACCTGAACAAACCGTCGAGCAGGCTTTATTTGATTTACAAAGTGCGATCGATTGCGGGGCAACGCACATTTCATGGTATCAGTTGACGATTGAGCCAAATACGGTATTTTTTAGGACTCAACCGATACTGCCTGATGATGATCGTTTGGCGGATATTCAGGCTGCTGGTGAGGCGCTGCTGCGTGCACATGGCTTTGTTCAATATGAAGTGTCGGCATGGGCAAAAGAGCGTCCAAGTCAGCATAATTTGAACTATTGGCAGTTTGGTGATTATTTGGCGATTGGTGCTGGTGCGCATGGTAAGGTAACAACTTCAAATGAATCGAACATAAAGAGTACTGAGCCTCTGACGATCTATCGTTTCCAGAAGTCTCGCCTGCCAAAAGATTATCTCGCCCAAATTCCTGCACCAGCTTTGCAGCATGAGGCTGTTGCTGCTGTAGATTTGCCATTTGAATTTATGATGAATGCCCTTCGTCTTGTGGAGGGAGTGCCGCGGGCGTATTTTACAGAGCGTACTGGATTGGAATTTGATGTGGTGCAAGAAATAGTTCAACAGCTTCAGCGAGAAAAATTAATAGATGACAACCCTGATGTATTGAAATGTACGCCATTGGGTTTTAATTATTTGAATGAAGTTTTAGCGAAGTTTTCGTAATAAGGGTGGGTTTAGAACCCACCCCTACCAATTGGAATCTTTAAACCTGCCCTGATATAAAAAAGCCGCCTCAATTGGGCGGCATTTTTACAGTTGTCTGTTATGCAAGTTTCTGTGTAGTCTCTAGAACTTTCAAATGATCAATTGGATCATTACTTTGGTCATTCGCTTGATGTGCTAAACGATCTGCTTTCAGTGTTGGTTTTTCGCTATTGTTAATCACTGCTTCATTAATCTCAACAGTGCCAACATCTTTCATCGATGGAAGATCGTACATGGTATCAAGCAGGACATTTTCTAAAATAGAACGTAATCCACGTGCACCTGTTTTGCGATCCAATGCTTTTTTGGCAACAGCTTGTAATGCAGCTTGATCAAACGACAAGTCCACATTTTCCATTTCAAATAAGCGTTGATATTGCTTCACCAAGGCATTCTTAGGCTCAGTCAAAATCTGAATCAGTGCTTCTTGATCCAGCTCTTCCAAGGTTGCTAAGACTGGCAGACGACCGATGAACTCAGGAATCAAACCGTATTTAATCAAATCTTCAGGTTCAACTTCACGGAACAATTGGCCTAGCGTTTTGGTTGCATCTTTGCTCTTCACATCTGCGCCGAAACCAATCCCGCCTTTTTCGCTACGCTGCTTCACGACTTTTTCAAGTCCAGCAAATGCTCCGCCGCAAATAAACAGAATGTTGGATGTGTCGACTTGAACAAATTCTTGCTGAGGATGTTTGCGTCCGCCTTGCGGTGGAATTGAAGCCACAGTGCCTTCAATCATCTTCAATAGTGCTTGTTGTACGCCTTCACCTGACACGTCGCGGGTGATAGATGGATTGTCGCTCTTGCGGCTAATCTTATCGATCTCGTCGATATAGATAATGCCCATTTGTGCTTTTTCGACATCGTACTCAGCTTTTTGCAGTAGCTTCTGCACGATATTTTCAACATCTTCACCGACATAACCTGCTTCGGTCAGTGTTGTGGCATCAGCCATGGCAAAAGGAACATCAAGCAAACGCGCCAAAGTTTGAGCGAGCAATGTTTTACCAGAACCCGTTGGGCCAACGAGCAAAATATTACTTTTGGACAGCTCGACCATCGCATCGCGCGCACCTGTTTTGGATGGCACGTTATGCGATGCTTTGAGACGTTTGTAGTGATTATAGACCGCAACGGCGAGCGTTTTCTTTGCTTGCTCCTGACCAATCACGTACTGATCGAGTGCAGCACGGATTTCTACAGGTTTCGGCAAAGGACGTTCAGCCCACGTTCCTGAAGTGGTTGAAGTCGGGGTTTGGACGAGGTCAATGCAAATGTCGATACATTCATTGCAAATATAAGCGTCCTCACCTGCAATCAGTTTTTTGACTTCATCCTGACGCTTACCGCAGAATGAGCAACTCTTATCGCTATGACCAGAGTTTTTGGTAAGATCGGACATGAGTGCTCCCAACAATACAAGGTATTAACAATATTAAAATCAATAAAACAACAACGATAACGCTTCGGCTTATTCTGGACTGCTTGGTCGTTTCGTTAAAACTGCATCAATTAAACCGTAATCACAAGCCGCTTCTGCGCTTAAGAAGTTATCGCGATCAGTATCTTTTTCGATCGTTTCAACAGACTGACCTGTGTGGTGTGCAAGCAAGCTGTTCAGCTTTGAGCGAATATAGAGAATTTCACGAGCATGGATTTCGATATCCGATGCCTGTCCACGGAATCCACCCAATGGTTGGTGAATCATGACGCGTGAATTACTCAAAGCAAAACGTTTACCTTTTGCACCCGCTGTCAATAAGAATGAACCCATTGAACAAGCTTGTCCAATACAAATCGTCGATACATCGGGTTTAATAAATTGCATAGTATCGTAAATCGCCATCCCTGCGGTGACTGAACCGCCAGGCGAGTTAATATAGAGATGAATGTCTTTATCTGGGTTCTCTGCTTCTAGAAAAAGGAGCTGAGCAACAACTAAATTCGCCATATGATCTTCGACTTCACCAGTCAGGAAAATCACGCGCTCACGGAGCAAGCGAGAAAAAATATCAAAAGAGCGTTCACCGCGTGCGGACTGTTCGACGACCATTGGGACTAAAGCATTTTGCAAGTCAATCACCTTATTTCTTCCTTTTGACTGGGCTCATCGATTGAGCGAATGAATAGTACAGCTAGTCTCTAAATATGGGGGATATGGTGCGAAATTGCAAAGGGCATCTGTACGATTTATTTGCAAAAAAAGACGCATTTCGCGTCTTTTTTTACGGATTCACTTTTTCAAGTGAAGTTTTTGTCAATTAACCTTGTTGTTGCTGTTGATTGCGTTTTAAAAGCTCTTGATAATCAACAGTCACTTCGGTGATTTTTGCACCAGCAAGAATATGATCAACGACTTGATCTTCCAGAACAACGGCTTCAACTTGAGCGCGTTGTTGCTTGTCGTTGGTGTAGTATTCAATCACTTCAGCAGGATCTTCATAAGATTCAGCAGATTCAGCAATCATTGCTTTGACGCGATCTTGATCAACCTGAAGGTTTGCATCAGCGATCACTTTGCTGATCAATACGCCCAGTTTCACTGAACGTTCTGATTTTTCTTGGAACAGCTCATCAGGAAGCATATTTTCGTCAAACTGTTGTGCACCACCAAACTGTTGAGCAAACTGTTGCAGCATCATTTTGCGTTGGCGAGTGATTTCTTCAGCAACCATTGCTTTTGGTACTGCAATTTCATTTGCTGCTAATACTGCATCAAATGTTTGTTGTTTCAATTGATTGCGTAAGCTGTTTTTAACTTCGCGTTCCATGTTTTTACGTACGTCAGCTTTGAGCTTATCGATACCACCTGCTTCTGGAGCCAGTTCAATACCGAATAATTTCAAAAATTCTGCATCAATTTCTGGAAGCTTTGCACTTTCAACCAGTGATACATTGATTTTGAATTGAGCAAGTTTGCCAGCGAGGTTTTCAGCTTGATAATCGGCTGGGAATGTCACATCAATGACTTTTTCTTCGCCTTTTTTCATGCCAACGATGCCAGCTTCAAAGCCAGGAATCATTTTGTTTGAGCCAAGCACAAGTTTAAAGTCTTTTGCCGCGCCACCATCAAACAATACACCATCAATGCTGCCTTCGAAATCAAATGTCACCTGATCGCCATCAGCGGCTTTGCCATTTTTCTTAGCAGCAAAAACTTGGCGTTGTTTGCGTAGATTGTCGATCATGGTGTCTACATCAGCATCGCTCACAGTGCTGATTTGACGTTCAACAGCAATGCTATCGAAGCTATTTACAGTCACTTCTGGATATATTTCCACCAATGCTTTGTAGACCAAACCTTCATCGTTAACATCAACAGATTCGATGTTTGGCATGCCAACTGCATTAATTTTTTCTTGTTCGATCGCTTCAAAAATAGTGTCGCGAACGAGGTCGTTGATGACATCTTGTTGAATCGATGCGCCATATTCAGCTTGAACGCGTGAAAGTGGTACTTTGCCTGGACGGAACCCGTTCACTTTGATTGTTTTCGCAACGCGCTTCAAGCGTGCATCGAATTGGGTTTTAAGGCGTTGCGCTGGAACGGTGATATTCAGGCGGCGTTCTAGCCCAGAGACCACTTCAGTCGTAATTTGCATGGTTTTCTCGATCCTAGAAAAGAATGATTATAGAGAATGAGGGTTCATTCACGTTCGCGTGCCCATAGATTTGGCGCTACGACATGAAAAAATTAGTTGCGGAGTATAAGCGATATTAGCGATGGATTCAAAAGGAAAGCGATAGTTATGTTGGCTTTTCGATAATAGGGTTGAAAACTTTATTCTAAGCCGGATTTGATGTGATTAGGGCGAGATCAAATATAGATACGCCCTAAAAATGACCTAGAGTTATTTTGAACAATTGTCGTGGTGACGATGATGGCAACGATGATATGCAGCTGTTGCTTGATCAGCGTATTCTTGTTGCAACGCAGTCAGTGCCTCGGCTGCTTCTGTAAAAACACGATTGCCATACAAAATGCGAAGTTCACTGAGCTCTTGACCAGCTTGAATCGGTTGATTATTTAGTGCGAGCGCTGTTGCATAACGCGCTAGATTGTCAACTTGTGGAAAGCGATACGCGACATTTTTTACCCAATCAAGCTGTTGTGCAGTCATATTTGGTGTTGGATTGACTGTTTGTAGTTGCAAATAATTACGGAGCTGGGTCAATAAGATAATGTTGTTTGGGTTATAGGTAGCGGTACTGACTTTATCTGGGGTCAATTCGATAGGTCTAAATGCATGATAATCACGATTCAGTGTGTGGTATTCATAGCCGAGCCAGATCATAAATACTGTACAAACTGCAAGGAAGCTTGCAAATACAGCGTGTGGTAATGCCCAAGTGAGTTTTGGTAAGCGTCTTAAATATTTTGAGATAGGCAGCGTTTCTGTGTATTGCTGTGTTGTACCCAGCTCACCGTAAACCATACCAAGTAGCAAGCCAACTGGAAGCAGAAAATACGCATATTCCAATGGATACTCTAACATCCCATGGATCAATGCAAACCCAACGGCGAGCAATGCATAAATACTACTGAGACTTTTTGCGCAATATGCTAAACGTGCTAACCAAGTCATTGCTAGAATAATAATCAGGCTACCTAAAATAGGTCCATTCCAAACTAGGAGATCCAATAGAATATTATGACTGGAGTTGGTCATGATATTAACAGGAAATATATTTGAAACATTAACTTGTGCAACACTGATCTGATTCCAGCCATAGCCGAACAGTGGACCGTGTAAAATAGCAAGACCAAACTGTGCCCAGAGTAAACCTCGACCAGATGCTTGTGCGCGCTCAGCCAGACTCACTGCGGCATGAGTCGTCACCGTCGTTGTAAGCAAGGGCAAGGTCACGATAAATAATACAAAAAGTCCAACCCAACCAATAATAGCCTTGCGTGATAATTTCGTGTTTAGATGAGGAGTTTTCCAAAACCACCAGAATACAGCAAATATTGCACCGACCCATGCTGTCCGCGATTGTGTGAGTGCAACGGCAAATATTAATAACACTGCAAGTATACTGCTCACAATTTTATTAAGACGACCTGATTCAAATAAAAATAAAGTACTAGCTAGTCCCATGCAAAGTAGTGTCGCTAGATTATTTGGTTGTCCGAAATTAGCAAAAGGGCGCGCCCCTGAATTTGCGGCCTCAAAAAAACTAAACCCTTGACTAAACCCAAGCCATTGTCGGAAAGCAATCACTGCAGAAAGTGTAGAACCAATAATAAATAAGCAAGCAAGTGCTTGGTAACTTTGTATTCGAATCGATTCGCACTGAGTCAGATTGTAGCCAATTAAAATAACTGATGAAAAACCAACCAGATAACATGAAGAAATGATGGCATCACCAGAAAAGAAAACGATGCCAAACATCCACTGAATAAATGGAATGAATGCGGTGAGTGCAAAAAGAACTGCGGCGCGAGGAATGATAATTTTTTTATGAAAAATGACTAAGCTTAAAATTAAAGCTGCACTAAATGCCAAAAACTCACTATCGCCTGTTAACCATGGGTAGTAATGGTGGGGAATTAACCAAGATAGAAGTAATGATAATGCGGCAATGCTAGAGATGAGCGTTTTAGTCACGCAAGCAACCTTTATTGTCGGAAAATTGAGAAGATTTAAGTTATCGGTGGATAACTGGTCTAATTATAATCAATTTGTGTGGAAATGTAAAAGTTTGTTGAGATGATTAGGTTGCTTGGGTTTGAGTCGGTTGAATGTTTATGGCATATTGGTTTCAGTAGCTTGCGAAAAATGTATTACGTACTACATGATTATCGTGTGAAGCATGGACGTCTATTAAAATCTCATGAACAGTAAAAAGTCAATCTTGATTATAACACGCAACTTGCCTCCTCTTATTGGAGGCATGGAACGTTTAAATTGGTATATTGCAGATGAGCTTTCAAAAGATCATCAAGTGACGATTTTGAGTCATACACAAGCCAAGGTGATAGCACCCCCAAATACGATTTTTTATAGTGTCCCACTGAACCCTTTGCCACTATTTTTAATTTGTGCTTTTTTTCGAACATTTTGGTTATGCTTAATTCGTCGTCCTGATATCTTGTTTGCAGGAAGTGGTTTAACTGCACCGATCGCTGTTTTTTGGGCGAAGATTTTTAGAAAAAAAAGTATGGTTTATATTCATGGTTTGGATATAGGCACAAATCATCCTTTATATAATTTTTTGTGGGTTCCCTTTATCCGTTCTGCAAATGTCGTTATTGCAAATAGCTCACCGACTTATGATCTCTGTGTACAAAAAGGGGTAAGCAAGGCGAAATTACAGATTATTTGTCCTGGTGTCAGTTATCCTCCAACTCCACCAAATCAAGAGCTTATTCAAAAAATTAAAGACCAATATCACTTACAAGGCAAAAAAGTACTGATCTCTATTGGTCGCTTGACTCAACGTAAAGGTTTAAATGAGTTTCTTGATTTAAGTTTTGCTCAGATTGTGAAAGCTGCTCCAAATACCATCCTCATTGTGATTGGCGATACGCCAAATCAATCACTCAATAAAAACCTACAATCAAAAGAACTGATTTTATCTACAGTTCGAAAACATGGTATAGAGGATCATGTCGTATTTATAGGGAATATTAGTGATTATGAGCTTTTATCTAATTTTTACGATGTAGCTGATATTCATGTTTTTCCAGTGAAATATATACCTGATGATCCAGAAGGTTTTGGTATGGTTGCGATTGAAGCCGCGGCACATGGTAAGCCAACTATTGCTTTTGCGACAGGTGGGATTGTTGATGCGGTTCAAGATGGAAAAACAGGTTTTCTTGTTGAAAAGCAAAATTATGAGGCACTCACTGAGGTTGCAATTCAAGTTTTACAAGAGAAAGTCTTGATTGATAGACAATCGTGTGAAAGCTATGCTGAGCAATTTGCTTGGTATAATCTCAAAGATAAATTTGAAAGAATTATTATGAATTTATGAAAGATATTAAACCCGCAATCTGGTTCCCTACAGTTAGAACAAATACTGGTTCGGATCATTTTACTAAGCAACTCGTTGCAGCTTTAAATCAGCAAGGGTTTCAAGCCGAAATAACATGGTTACCTCATCATGCGGAATACCTACCTTGGCTTGTTCCTGTTCCACAAAAACCAGAGTGGGCAAATATTGTTCATGTGAACACGTGGCTGCATTCACGTTTTTTACCGCGTGATTTAAAAATTGTTGCGACCTTACATCATTGCGTACAAGATCGAGCTTTTTTTCCTTATAAGACGTTTGCTCAGAAAGTCTATCATCGATTCTGGATTACTCCGATTGAAGAACATTGCTTGAACGTCGCAGATAAAATTACAACGGTTAGTCAATATACTGCTCTATGCGCTAAAGAGATTTTCGATATAGATGATGTTCAAGTTATTTATAATGGCATAGACCATAATACTTTTCATCCAGATATATCAACAAAATTGGCCAATCGAGATCAACCTTTCAAACTCATTTTTGTAGGCAGTAATTCTGTTCGTAAAGGCTTTGATTTATTACCAAAAATAATGCGGCAGCTTGGTGATGATTTCCTGCTTTTTTATACGTCAAATGCAGAAGCATACCAACCTCTACCCCAAAATATGATTCAATTACCACCTCAAAAAACAGCACAAGATTTAGCGAATACATATAGAACAATGGATGCTTTAATTTTTCCTTCACGATTGGAGGGTTTTGGGTTGGTTGTTGCTGAAGCAATGGCTTGTGGATTGCCTGTAGTGATTACAGATGGTTCTGCATTAACAGAATTGGTAGGGCATGGTGAGACGGGTTTTTTATGTGCAAAAGATGATGTAGATGCCTTTGCGGATACTGTTCATTACATAGCTAGTAATAATCAATTGCGCGACAAGGTGAAAACGACTGCACGTGAACACATTGTTAAAAATTTTAGCGTAAATAAAATGGTCGATGGTTATATTAAGGTATATCAATCCGTATTAAATACAAATTAAAATTTCCTTAGATTATTTGTGAGAGCGTTAAACTCCTCATGAATAGTTAGTTTACCGCTGGTTTTTCTAAATACAATTTTATATGTTAACTCATAAATAATAACAAAAAGAAATCTCGCTATAATGAACGTCTTATATTGAAGTATTTCATAGCTGGATTTTGGCATGATAATGGGTTCTGAGCTCAGGCTATAATGATTTTTCATTATTTTTACATGATCTGTGTTGTGTTCTAACATTGTATATTTTAATGAAAAATCGTTATGTGAGCGAGCATATCGATGAGGAAAGCGATTTCTAAGAGGATGAATTGCTAACGTGTATGCGACAGGTCCAGTCACTCGCAGTACGCCTCCTTTTGCCACACCATATTTCCATGGATTGTAGTTTCTAATATTGTTTACGACGCGATCTATCACAGCTTTTAGAAATGGCGAGTTGGGCTTTGCAATCATATACCACTGCTGATATTCTCCGCCAGGTATATACCATAAGTCTATTTTTAGACCTGCTCTTTTGAATTCACCGTTTTGATTTGGCCAATTTGAAATGAAAAATTCATCGGTTGGTTTAATCAAATCAGATAAAGGTATTGTGCAAGTACTCTTAATATCAAAATAGACGCCACCTTCTTTGTATAATACTAAATACCGAAATAAATCTGCTTTCGCTGCACCATAAGATGGATTGATTGAGTTGTATAAGGTGAGCATTTCTTCGTTATAATTTTGTAGAATATAAAGCGAGCATTGATTATTGTCGTAAAATCTATACTCCCAATCAGGATTGTTAGATTTTAAGTTTGCTACTATCTGCTCAATTTGCTTGGGTAGTGTAGCTGAGCTATATGTTTGATGAATAATTTGGGGAATTAAATGATGATTCAATTAATTTTTAATCCTTAATTAGACAGAGTTAATGATTCTGTTCACATTATCTGAAAACGTATCAAAAGAGAATCTCTTGATATTTTCAAAACCTTTGCGACTTAAGTTACAACATAACTCATCATTATCCCATAATTGTCGAATACCATCAGCAAGCTCTTCTAGATCTTCTGGATTGTTCACTAAAAATGCAGAATCACCTGCAACTTCCGTGAGGGCTGAGTTATTTGATGTTAGAACAGGTGTTCCTAATGTTTGAGCTTCAACAACAGGTATTCCAAATCCTTCTAGCAAGCTTGGAAATAAGAATGCGCGGCAGTTTTTCATCAAACAAATCTTTTCAAGATTATTTATCTCACCAACAAACTGTATATTTTCGGTATTATCGTCTTGCATATAACGCAGTAAACCAAACTCACTTAAATACTTGAGATCATCACTTTTTCCAGCGATGACTAACTTTAGATCGTTATGACCTTTTGTTGCTAATCTGTAGGCTTGAATCATATTGTGAATATTTTTTCTATATTCTATCGCTCCAACGAAAAACATATATGATTTTGGTTTAAGACAATATTTATTTAATACTATCTCATTCAGATGGATGTCTTTACTCTGCTCAATCAGATGAGTATCGATGGCAATAGCTTGATAAACCACCTCGATCTTATTCTCCAAATCAGGATAGTAGTCTAAGAAACTTTTTTTTGCATAATTTGACACAGCTATTATTTTGTCAGCGGCAGTTAAGCCGTGAATGTTTCTATGAAATGTACGCTGATAATATCTATCAGTATTCACTAAAGGAAATACATCGTGCAATGTCTGTATCATTTTGTTCTTCCCAGACCTCATATTTACTGGGCTGGTGGAGAAAATAATATCATCTGTATTGAGATGGTCGATTTCTAAATTATGTAAACCAAGTCCTGGTAATTTTAAGTATTGTTGATTGTAATAATAAAATGCTGATTTATTTATAAAAAAATCTATAGCATCCGAATAGCTGTCTACGATGCTCGAGTGATCGTTTTGCGTGAATTCAAATTTATTATGGAAACCAAGAAAATATTTTAAATAATATCCCCAAAGAATTGTTTGTGCATTTTTCTTGCGAAAATAGTGGGATGGTTCATGAAGGGACGCCAGAATTTCTGGGCTTTCTGAATTGTATGCCTGAGTTAACAACCCTAGTTCATGTTGTCTTTTAATGGCCCTAATTAGAGACTTACTAAAATGGTAAATCCCTCGATTGTAGCCGAGTCCCATTTCATAAGATATCAATAAAACTCTTTTACTCATTTATCGTCACAGCCTCTATATTCGCCCGTATTGATCTTTAAGGCGGACAATATCATCTTCTCCTAGATAGCTCCCAGATTGAATTTCGATTAATTCTAAAGGAATGTAACCAGGGTTCTCCAGACTGTGTACTGTACCAAGAGGAATAAATGTGGATTCATTTTCCGTAACATAATATTGCTTTTCGCCATTTGTCACTTTGGCAGTTCCTTTCACAACCACCCAATGCTCTGCTCGATGATGATGAAGTTGTAGGGATAATTTGGCTTTGGCATTGACGGTAATTCGTTTAACTTGGTAACGTTCGCCGATATCAATCGAATCATATTTCCCCCAAGGTCTAATGACTTCTCTGTGTTGGAGTAGTTCAATGCGTTTTTCGCGCTTCAGCTGATCAACAATTTGTTTAATATCTTGGGACTTGTCTTGATGGGCAATCAACACTGCGTCTTTGGTTTCTACAACTATTAAATTCTCTACACCAAGTACGGTCACTAAGCGAGAAGATGAATAAAGATAGTTACGCTGACTTTGTTCAGCGAGTACATCACCAAAAATGACATTCTGATGGTCATCTTTTTGATTTGATTGCCATAGCGAAGACCAGGAGCCTAAATCATTCCAACCGACATCTAGCCCAACAAGAATGCCACGAGTTGTTTTCTCCATGATGGCATAATCGATTGAATCTTCAGGACATTGTTGAAATTGTTGTAAACCAATCCGGATAAAATCCAAGTCTTTGGTTTTATGCTGCCAAGCATTTAAGCAGTTTTGATAGATTTCACTTTGATATTGCTGTAATTCCTGTAAGAACAACGGCGGTTGAAACATAAACATTCCACTATTCCACAAGTAACCTTTACTCGATACATAGTATTCAGCAGTTTTTAAATCAGGCTTCTCTACAAATTTATCTAGTCTATAAATATTATTTTCTTCTTGTCCGCCTAGCTGGATATAACCATAGCCCATATTAGCATGGGTTGGTTTAACGCCAAAAACAACTAATTTGTCAAGTTGAGATTGCTGATATGCTTGTAAAATACTGTGTTGAAACTCAGGGATATCTGCAATATGGTGATCAGCAGATAAGACCAGCAGGCTGACATGATGCTCTGGATAGAGTTCCTGTGCTTGTAGTGCGGCAAGAGTGATTGCAGGTGCAGTATTCTTTGCACAAGGTTCTAAGATAATAGACGCTTGTTCAATCCCAACTTGACGTAATTGTTCTGCAACGATAAACCGATGATTTTCATTACAGACAATGATAGGTGGTAAAACTTCACAGGATAAGTTTTCCAAGCGTTTTATAGTCAGTTGTAACATGGTGTATTGCTGATCAACCAAGTACAAGAATTGTTTGGGGTAGGATTGTCTGGACAACGGCCACAGTCTTGTACCAGAGCCTCCCGCTAAAATTACAGGTACAATCATCACTCTATCCTTAATGTGTTATGAGATTCTAATTTTTCCTTGGTGCTTAAGATACCATGAATAAGTTTGCATCAGGTCTTTCTCATGAAAACGTAATGCAGTTTTTAAGTTTGAAAGTATGATTTTTATCATTTATTTTTTAAATATAACCACTAAGTTTCCATAAGCAAAAAAATAGATATTTGAATTAAAGAAAATTTTCTTTACACAATAGCCAATAAACCGTCCTAAAAGTAATCTACATAGATTAAGAATAGTCTGACTTAGTTTTGCTTTTATAATTACAGAGCTTTCTCCTCCTAAATAATGAATTTTTAAATCGCATATTCTTGATATTTGGATCACTTTTTCTGTACCGATCGCATTGACATGAGTAAGATCGCCATTCTGGTTTCTCATGCCAATCGGCGAATCGCCATTTGGAAATCTTGCTAGAAAATAGCCATCTTTTTTAAGCTTACTTTTAATGGTATTTACAAATTCGATGATATCTGAAGAGGGAATATGTTCTAGCACATCAAATGCTACGATTAAATCAAATGTACCATCATGAAGAAAGTCAATAGAGTCGTAAACTTGAAAGCCTTTTTCTTTGGCGGTAGCTATAAGATCATTGTTTATTTCTATTCCGTAGATATTCCAGGCTTTTTCTTTAGCATAGGTTAAGAATCCTCCATTGCCAAAACCTATTTCCAAGACCTTTAAATTTTTATTATCTAAGTTACTAGTTACTTTTTTTAATTCGATATCGTAATAGCGTTTAGTATAGTCATTTAATATACCAAAGCCTTCGTTCCAGTTTTTCCCAACTAAATAGTTTTCATATATGTTACTTTCTTTCATAGTGTTCCCTTGTAATGACTATTATCTGATCGCAGTTGGCAACAGCACTTTCTCTATGTGCAATAATCACCATCGTTTTTTGTCCGCTTAAACTTTGAATCGCTTCATTGACAGCAGCTTCCGTTTCAGTGTCTAAAGCACTGGTTGCTTCATCCATAAACAAGATTTGTGGGTTTTTATACAAAGCTCGCGCAATCCCGATACGCTGTCGTTGTCCACCTGAGAGCATCACACCGCGTTCACCAACCACTGTGTGATAACCTTGAGGTAGTTGCTGCGTGATAAAATGGTCAATTTGTGCTTGCTGTGCAGCAAATTTTACTGCTTGCATGTCTATGTGATTACTCGTTACGCCGAAGGCGATATTTTCTGCTACAGTTTTATCGGCAAGATAAATGTGTTGAGGAACATAACCAACAATGCTGCGCCATGAAGACCAATGATTAGGAGTTAACTCTACACCATCAATGAGAATTTTGCCGCTTTGAGGTTGTAACAAACCTAGCATAAGATCCATTAGAGTGCTTTTACCGCTGCCACTCTTGCCGACGATCCCAATACTACTATTTTTATCAATTGTTAAATCAAGATTCTGTAAAACTGGTCGGTCTAAGCGATTTGGATAGGCAAAGCTTACACCTTCAATCCGAATTTCTTTCTGAAATTGGATTGTTGATAATTGTGAAATATGGGTAACCTCATGAAGTTCTAGGGAAAATTCTGGTTGTAGTATGTCGAAGACTTGTTGAGAAAATTTAATTTGTGTAATCGCACGATACATAATTTGCGCGGCAGGTAGCATTCGATAGGCTGCAAAGCCATACAAACCCAAAACAGGTAAAATATGTGATACATCCTTGCCTGACATCACTAGAATAATCGCAAGGATAATTAAACTGCCATAACCTACAGTTTCAATGATATACAATGGAATTTGCCCCAGTGTATCTCGTGTTGCAATATGTCGTGCAAAAGTACGCGAAGATTGTTCAAAACTGTCAATATAGCCTTGTTTGGCATCATTAATCATGACATCTTTAATGCCACCTAGAGCTTCCTGACAGGTTTGATGGCGTTCACTATTTGCTTCTGTAAAGCTTTTGCCAATTTGGTCTAGTTTTTTACGGACTAACCAGAAGATTGTTATATAAAAGCCACCTAATACGCTCGCTGTCGAGATTGCCATTACAGGGTCATAGACCAATAAAATACCAATCATTGCCAATAAAACTACGCCGTATGACATGACATTCAGCGCAGGTATAATCATGATAGTAATGAGTTGGTCAACTTCAGATAGAATATTTTTGATCAGTGTGGCGCTATTACGCTGTATAAAGAAATCATAGTTTTGTTGTAAATATATTCTGAGAAGTCGTGTTGCAAAGTAATGTCTTTGCAAACTTGAAAAACGATTTAAGGAAAATTGAGCGAGTATCTTAATACACGTCGAAACTACGACTACGATTAAGGATAATATACCCAAATACATAATAAACTGTTGAGGTGTATGGCTAGAAAAAAGATCATAAAGTTTTTTTAAAATCGCATTACTTTCAATGATTTTAGGGTTCGACAATACCGCTAAAAAAGGCATGATAGATACAACACCTGCCGCCTCAATGAAAGCCATAATCATCACAAGTGCAAGCACGAGTAATAATTTACGTTTATCGAGTGGTGTCAGAATTTGCCAAAGTTGCTTTAGGGTATAAAACATAAATTTCCTTATTTATTTTGTAGTGTATAAATAAGGGTTGGGATAACGCCTAGAAATATTTTGAGTACAAAATCTGGAATCATTGCGAATACAAAGGATAAGAATCGATTTTGTTCTTTTTCATCTTGCAATAAAATTCTTAGTGCTTGGATGGTCTGATTTTTATAAGAAAATCCCACAGTATCAAGCAAATTTTCAAGCTGTTTTTTTTCAAGTGGCTCACAGTCGTAGAAATCAATATTTCGCATCTTTTTTAGATATATAGAGCGATATTTTTTTGGAAGCCAGCTTAAGAAAATCAGTTGATAATGCGGTTCAATGAGCATCCATCTGTTGGGTACAGCGAGATAAGCAACTCCATCTTTTTTTAATACACGTTTTATTTCTGAAAGATGTGAATACTGAGCATCGTATTCTCCCGTATGCTCAATCACATGGTTAGTAATGACGACATTAAAACTTTGATCTTTGAAGGGAAGAGTTGTGCCACTTACTAGCTGAAACTGATATCCTTCTTTAGTCTCTCGATTGTCAACGATATCAACTGCATTGACGTGAAGTTGTATATTTTGGCTAGCAAAATATGAGGCTATCCCGCCGCTGCCTGTTCCAATCTCCAAAATAGAATCTTGGGCTTGGAACTTTCTCACAGATGCTATGATTTTCTGGATCTTAATTGCTTTATTTGCTCGATTGTCAAGAGTTGCATGAGGTTTCCTAGTACTATCCATACTTTAGCGGTCCTTATACATCAAGGCGGTCATTTGTTCTGAAATTAGTCCCATTAAGAAAATCATGATACTGCCCATGTAGAGTAATGCACTCATGTTAGTGAAACGATGGAACTCGTATAAAGTGTAACCATACCAACCTGTTGCCATTAAAAATATTAAAAACGATATCGGCAGAAACATTTTTAATGGTGAAAATAAGGTCGCAATCTTAAAAATAATGAGTAAAAAACGAATCCCATCTTTGATTGGGTGAATATGGCTCTGTCCAATTCGTTTGGCTGCATGAATTGGGATGTAGGTAACTGAGTAACCTGCACGAAAAAATGCCATCGTGCTAGTTGTTGGGTAAGAAAACCCATTGGGTAATAAATATAAAAACTCTCTAAATTTATCTGCTCTTACTGCTCGGAATCCAGAAGTTAGGTCTTCGACCTTATGCTCGGTCATATAGGTTGCAAGATGATTATATAAAGAATTAGCGAGACCTCGACCAACGCTGGCCTGTGAGCCACGTTGTCTTGCACCGACAACGAGGTCATAACCTTGCTCAATGTTTTCTAGTAATCGTGGAATATCTTGAGGGTCGTGCTGCCCATCAGCATCCATAAACACAATCACTTCACCCGTTGCGGTTCTTGCTCCAGTTTTAATCGCTGCGCCATTTCCCTTGGAGTAGGTGTGAGATACAACCCTTGCCCCAGCTTGTTCTGCGATTTGTTGGGTGTTATCCGTGGATCCGTCATTCACCACAATAACTTCTGCATGAGGAGTAATTTGTTTTATTTTTTGAATGGTTAAACCAATTGCACCAGCTTCATTCTTGGCGGGTAGTACAATACTGATATTCATTGGTGACCTTTCTCCTTGTCAATGCCCTTAAGTTTATCAGTTTGCATCTCTGCCTGTATATCGGTTCTTAACTTCTGGATCGTTGCTTGATCATCTTGAGATCTGATAAGCTGTTGCTGATAAACCTGTTCAGTTTTATCCAATAACTGCAATGCTAATTTTGGATAACCACGTTGATTTAGATCAGACACAGCAACCTCAGCTAGATTGATGCGCTGGAACTTTATTGCATATATTTCATAATGTTGATAAGCCTCATTAATTTCTCCTTCTGCTAAATATAATTGTCCTTGTAATAACTGAGTTAATGGCTGCATTCCATAGCGTCGATAACTTGTGTTTTTTTGGAGTAATTCATCCAACAGCGTGATCAGCATGTCAGCATACTGCGCGGCTAATTGCGAATCACGTGCTACAGTCTGTACTAAACCGCGTAAACTTAAGAGGTCATCAGGTCCAATACGTTGTACTAACAGCTGCTGTCGTATTTGCTGAAAGTCAGATGGTTTTTCCTCATTCATTTTGATTTTCTGTTGTAATAGTTGAATCATTAGTGCGCCATTTGGATGATGTTGAATGGCTTTTATCAATATTTGATTTGCTTGCTGATATTGCCCTGCATTAATTAACAAATCAGCATATTTGCCCTGTGCACGAGGAGAGTCTGGGCTATTCTGAGCCCAGTAAATTTGCAATTTATTTATATTCGACCAGAGCATTGCTCTTTGCCATGTCATCATTGCAAGCATGCTCAGCATTAAGATGCTTATGAGTACGACAACGCTTGGTTTTATCCGTTCTGACAATGAAGATAGTCCAGCTGCCACAGGTGAAAACAAGAAAATTGCTGCGATGTAGTTGCGATGTTCAAAGTACAGTTCCAACCCAATCACCGTTGACTCCATGAGATGGGCGGCAAAGAAAAATAATATCGCTAGTGCAATTAGCGGATATTTTTTTCGATAAACAAAAGCACTTATTATCAAGGTCAACAAAAATAAAATTGAAAAGAATGTGCTTGGTGGAGATAACCACCCTGTGGATATTTGATAGCCATCCTGAAATAATCCATAGCCCTCAATTCGAGGGATAAATAACAGGATTATATAATTTGTGACCACTCGCCCTTCGGTGAGTAATCGTTCAATCTGATTAAAATTACGGTTTAGCCAAGGATCAGGCGATAAGTCAATATAATGAGCCAACATAGCTATTATTGCCAACGAAGGTAGCCACAAGCACACAGCTCGCCAGTACCAAGCGGGTTTTCCTTTGCAAATGGGATTACAGAACTCTATGACAAGAATTAATAAAGGTAATAAGGCTCCATTTTCCTTGCTAAATGTCGCTAATATTGTGCCCAGTCCAATAGACAAAGTCATGATTGCATAACCTTGCACCGGCTGGCTGCTTAACATTTCCCGGCCTTTAAAGTATCCAATCATTGCGAGTAAGCTAAAGAGCAAGGGTAATTGAGCCATGCGCTGAATGACATAGGCGACGGTTGAAACAAATAATGGGTGTAATAGCCAGAAGCTTGTGGACAATAGTGCAATCCATAAAGCTTTTTCTTTGGTATAGCCGTATGCATTCAGCAGTAATCTAGTGGTCCAGTAGAGTAATGCACCGCATAATAAGTGAAGCATTAGGTTAACAGTTTTGAATGGCGTTGCGTTATGAGCAAACCACGCGTCTGCTTGTGGTGCAAAGGTTAAGAGTGAAATGGGTCTACCTGCTGGTCCAGCAATGCCATGGGTGATGAAATTTTTGATTGATCCCCAGTGATGCATATCACCATATCTGTTCATTTCTCCAAGATTAGGGAGATCATCCAATAAAAAACCACCGTGCAGGCTTGGAAAGTAGACCAGCGCGGTGAGTAGTAATACGCTTAGCAGTGCAATTATTGACACATGATTACGCCATATCATGACTTTGCCTTTTTCAATTCTGCGTGTAGATCCGCGAGCATGTCATGCTTTGTTTGTTGGATGGTCTCGTCGTAATAGGCTTTTGAACGCAGTAGTGTTTTCTCTGGTTGTTTCTTGTAGATGGCTTCAGTTTCATCTAGCAGTTTTAGTGCTTGGGGTAGATAGCCTGCATTGCCTAATATGATGACCATGTTTAAACCATCGTCTACACCATTCGATAACATCAGCGATTGATGATAATGTTGATAAGCCAAATCAGGTTTTTTTTGTATAGTCAAAATCCGTCCTTGCAGATAGATGGCATAGCTCTGAAAGTCTTTTATTTTCAAATAAGAAGGGTTGCGCAGCATCGCATCCAATATTGCAATCAATTCATCGCCATATTGTATAATAATCTGAGGTTGATCTAGCGTGTAGAAAGTGATATCTCGAATCGCAATCGCAGCTTGTGTATCTGCCCGTTGTGCACTAATCCGTTGTCTAGCCTGTAAAAAATCATTTTGATTGACAGAGTCTTCTTCTATTTTTTGTAGTAATAATTGTAGTGCTAATAGTCCGCTTTCAGGTCGTTTTTGCAATGCCCGTTCTATAATGTTGTCAGCTTCCTTGTAATGTCCGCCTTGCGATAATATCGTTGCAATCGTACTTTGTGCGCGAGGGGAGTCTGGGCTATTTTGTGCCCAGTACAACATCAGTTTATTTTCGTCGGCCCATAGTATCGCGCGCTGCCATGTCATGGTAGCTAGAAAAGCAATTAATAATACGCTAATGAATACGACGATACTTGGCTTGATATGCTCCGATAGCGTATATAAACCTGTCGCTAATGGTAAAAATAAAAATATTGCTGCAATATAATTACGGTGTTCAAAATATAATTCTAATCCGATGACCGTGGATTCCATGAGGTGAGCGGCAAAGAAGAATAATATCGCAAGTGTAATCAACGGATATTTTTTTCTGGCAAGCAATCCACCCAAAAACAAAAATAATAAAAATAAGATTGAAAAAAGTGTACTTGGTGGTGATAGCCAACCTTTAGATATTAAAAAACCATCTTGAAAGAAACCATAACCCTCAATTTTGGGAATAAACAATTGCATCAGATAGTCTGCAACTACTCGACCTTCAGTAAACAGTCGCTCAATCTGATTGAAATTGCGGTTTGGCCAAGGATCAGGCGAAAAGTCAAGATAGCGAAATAGCATTATTACTATTGCCAAAGAGGGTAACCATAAACAAGCCATACGCCATTGCCATGAAGGCTTATTGTGTTTATTAGGATTACAAAACTCGATGACTAGTATTAATAGAGGAAGTAATGCACCATTTTCTTTACTGAAAGTTGCTAATAATGTTCCCAACACTATCGAAGCCGTCATTAGTGTATACGCGAAGTATGGTTTAATATCGAGTAGGGCTCTTCCTTTAAAATACCCGATCATTGCGAATAAACTAAACAATAACGGTAGTTGCGCCATACGCTGAATGACATACAGCGTGGTAGATAGCATCAGTGGATGTAACAACCAAAAACTTGCGGTCAATAATGCAATCCATGCGATTTTTCTTTCTTTGACTTCTCCATAATTGCGTAATAACAGGCGTACGACCCAATATAACAGCACTCCACATACCAAATGTATAATTAAATTTACGACTTTAAAGGGGGTGGCGTTGTGAGCAAACCAAGCGCCAGCTTGTGGCACAAACGTGAGGAGAGATATGGGTCTACCTGTCGGACCTGCAATTCCGTTGATGACAAATTTTCTGGCATTATCCCATTGGTGCATATCGCCGTATTTTGTCATTTCTCCGAGATTACTGATGTCATCAAATAGGAAGCCTGCCTTCAAACCAGGTAAATAAACCAAGATTGTCAACAATAATATGAAAAATAGACTAATCGTAGGTAAAAAACGTTTAAGCATTAAACTTCCTTGTATCTTTTTATGTTGACTCATTTCTGATTGATCACAATATCATGACGATTCGATGCTTATCATGCCTTCGACCAACAAAAAAAGCGACCCTAAGGTCGCTTTTTGGACATTCAAACCGAATTACTGGAGAGCTTTAGGAATGTATTTCGTGTCAAGGCTAGTGGTAATCGAGCCACCGACTTTAACTGATCCGTTAGATTGAACCAATAAGCCAAGTACTTTACCTGAGATTTTTGGTGAAGTGCCAGTGGCATGGTATTGAACGTTAACGCTACATTCAGGTGTTGCACCAGCTGAGATAGCACCAGATACGATGTTGACGGTAGCATATTTGCCGCCCAAAGTATTTGTGCCAGCTGGACCACCGCAGTTAGCAGCTTGCAGGTTGTCTGCGATTTGAGTTTTTAGACCATCAGTCAGAGATGGACCTTCAGAAGCTTGTGAGCGAGC
>JASLGO010000106.1 GCA_030150135.1 Aquirhabdus sp. | reverse complement strand
GCTTAAAGAAGGCGAACCAGTTGACGTCGCTATCCGCCGTTTCAAACGCTCATGCGAAAAAGCAGGCGTATTGGCTGACGTGCGTAAACGCGAGTTCTACGAAAAGCCAACTCAAGAGCGTAAACGTAAAAAAGCAGCTGCGGTAAAACGCCACGCTAAAAAACTATCACGTGAATCAGTTCGTACTACTCGTCTGTACTAATTCATGATGAGATTATGCAGTATTTGATTTTTTAAATACTACATATCTCAGATATGTTTAAAATGCCAAAGCCGAGCTTTATATCTCGGCTTTTCGCATTTCTATATCATATATTTATAGTTATTCGCATGAATCATGGTACAAGCTGGTACATTAAGCCTGTCGAAATGTACGGTATATGAAACTCAGTTCACTTCGATAAACGAAGTTAAAATCAGTTTCTTTATTCAATTCATAGAAATCGCTATTTATTACAAACCTATTCATTCTAAAAAGGAATTCGCGCCATGTCCGAACTCAAAACTCGCCTCACCGAATCGGTTAAATCTGCGATGCGTGAACGCCTCTCCGATCGTTTAGCAGTATTGCGCGGTGTACAAGCTGCAATCAAACAAATTGAAGTGGATACTCGCGAAGAACTAGATGACGCGCGCGTACTGGCTCTGCTCGAAAAACAAATGAAGCAACGCAAAGAATCGATCAGTGCATACACTGCAGCAGGTCGTGAAGATCTGGCAAATAAGGAACAGTTTGAACTTGAGGTCATTAGCGAATTTCTACCACAAGCCATGACTGATGATGAATTAAACGCATTGATCCAAAATGAAATCACAACACAAGGCGCCACAAGCATCCGTGATATGGGTAAAGTCATGAACGCACTTCGTCCATTGATTGCTGGTCGCGCAGATGCTGGGGATGTTTCAGCGCGCATTAAAGCTAAATTAACAGCTTAAGAGTTGAAATAATGACCACTAAATCTATTACACCACTCGTAATTGACACCAGTGGTCTACACTGCCCAATGCCATTGCTTAAACTAAAAATGGCTTTACGCAATCTCGCAGATGGAGCATCTATTCGCTTGATTTCCACTGACCCTATGAGTCAACAGGATATTAAGCGCTATTGTGAGATTGCGGGATTACTTTGCATCCAAGTACCAAGTGAACACAATAAATTCATTTTTAATATTGAAAAAATTGAAGCTTAACGGATTATTTAACCACCTCACATTTATTGCCTACAATTATTTTTTAAAATAAATTAATAAATTAGGATTTATCAATGAATAAACTAACTAAAACAGAAAAAGTAAGTTCTCGCTCAACAGGTTTAATGAAATTTATTGGCAGCGGCTTATTGTCTCTTCTTTTCTTCGCAGCACTACACCCCACTAATGGTAACAGTCGATTTGGAATTTTATTAACCAGCGTCCCCGTTGTGGTGATGTTTATAGGATTTATCGAAGTCGTGACTGGCTCACCGATTCAGCATATAGCCGATCAATGGGATTCACTACAAGGTTGGCAAAGAGGTATTTTAGGCATTGTGATCGTAATATCTTTCCTCGCATTATTCATGCTAGGCGTTGCGTTATTTGCATAATCATCTATGAAACAACAAAATACATCACCTAGATCGGTTTCATGACCCCATTAAACCGATCTACATCCATCATCCATCAATAAATTCTTTTCAAATTAATAACCCGCACGACTAGATAGCATCGCTTCTTTCATCTGTTTAATTGCCGTTTCTAATCCAACAAAAACACTATCTGCAATCAATGCATGACCAATATTGAGCTCATGAATCCCATAAATTCGTGCTATCGGTGCAACATTACTTAAATTCAAACCATGCCCAGCATTCACAATCAAATCCAGATCCAGCGCATAAGCAGTCACATCAGTAATACGCTCTAATTCCAACAATTGATGCTCACCCGTTGTCTCGGCATATCGGCCGGTATGAAGCTCGATCACAGGGGCACCACATGCAATTGCGGCATCAATCTGATGGATATTTGCATCAATAAAGAGAGAAACCTGACAACCCGCCTTGGTTAACTGCTCAACAGCTTGCTGAACTTTTTTGTGATATTTGACAACATCAAGCCCACCTTCCGTCGTCAATTCTTGGCGCTTCTCAGGAACAAGACACACATGTTGCGGCTTGACCTCACATGCAAAATCGATCATAAAATCTGTCACCGCAATTTCAAGGTTCATCCGTGTCTGCAATAAAGGGCGCATCCTTCTCACGTCTTCATCTTGAATATGCCGACGGTCTTCACGCAAATGCAGCGTAATCCCATCAGCACCTGCACGCTCACAAAGCAAAGCCGCCTCAACAGGATCAGGATATGTCGTGCCACGTGCTTGGCGCAATGTTGCAACGTGATCAATATTTACACCCAATAGAAGCGACATGGTGAAACTCCTGAATTGATAAAGCAAAGCACAATTAAAACGGTCATTAGAATAACAAGAAATGAGGTTTTATAAATAAATATTATGACAATAACAACAAATGTTTTTTCTTTATGAATTTGGTACTTTAGGTTTACTCGCAATCCAAAGTGCACGACTTTTCAATGGCTTATCTCCCAACTGCGCAGCAAGCGCATTACGAAGAACACGCGTCAGCATCGAAAGACAATCGGTCATCACTGGATTATGAGTTAATGACTGAAAATCACTCACCGCAAGAATTGATGCACCTGTTTCACCTGACGAATTTAACGCAAAACCTTCGCCGCGTTGATAACGATATAACGCATTTGGATCAATTGGCTGACCCAACCAGTCAAACTGGAAATCAATCGCATATCCAAGCTGTTCAAGCAAAATGAGTTCGAAACGGCGTAAAGTTGTAATAAGTGATTGTTTTTCAGAAAGCGCCTGTAAGGCATCAGCATACGCTCTAACAACGTCTGGTAATGCTTCCTGATGCGGTAATAAGCGCACTAGCAACTCATTTAAATAAAACCCTGCAAATAACGCATCACCGATCATCGTGATTGCCGAACCAGCGGCTTCGGCTTTAGCAAAAGTCTTTAAAGCGGATTTTCCTGTTGCAAATAACAATGTTGGTTGATAAAGCGTCCCTATGCTCTGTCTTGCCACTCCATCAATCCGCCCCGCTTCAAAGGACAAAAAGTTCACCAACTTGCTATTCTCACGATAAGCACGTTGGTGTAATACATAACCATGAAGCGGTTCATTGCGCATCATCAATTCCGTTTAAAGATACGACTCTGATATTTTTCAAAAGCAAATACATTAGACAAATCTAAAAATAACCCGTCCTACTTCTTACTATCATCAGATTTGCTCGAATCATCACTCTTGCTGGAGTCATCTTTTTTCTTGCCATCAGGCGTTAAAAGATCAACCGTTCCACCAACAACCGCAGCAGTACCTTTGACTGTATATTTAGTGACATCATACGCAACACCTAACGGCACCGTTACAATATCGGTAATACATCCTGACAACAAAGTACATGCCAATAAGATTGCGCCTACTGATAGCTTTTTCATAAGGACAACTCAATCATTTTCAAATAACTCCATTCACATATCTCATCAATACCGATTAAACATCGCCATATCCTAGGCTTTTCAGCGCTCGCTCATCATCTGACCAACCACCTTTCACTTTAACCCAGAGTGTCAGCATGATTTTTTGCTCAAGTAATTTTTCCATATCTTGGCGTGCTTCAACTCCAATTTGCTTTAAGCGAGAACCTTTATCACCGATTACAATGGCCTTTTGGCCTTGGCGCTCAACCAAAATTGTCGCATCAATAAACGTACAGGCGGCTTTAATTTGACCATTAGGTTTAACAGCTTGAGGCTCCTGCTTAAAGCTCTCGATTTGCACAGTTAAATCATACGGAATTTCTTCACCCAATTGGCGCATGATTTTTTCGCGAATAATCTCGGAAACCAAGAAACGTGCTGAACGATCTGTGATCTGATCCAATCCATAAAGTGGCGGAGAAAACGGCAAATGCTGTGCAATCACTTCATGCAGACGATCTAAATTAGAGCCGCGCAACGCAGACACAGGCACAATATCACTAAACTTCATTCGCGTAGATAAACGCTCAATGTGCGGAAGCAGCGTATTTTTATTATCCAACGTGTCTGCTTTATTAATCACCAATACAACTGGCATTTCTGCATGAATCAGTTTTTCAAGAACCAGCTCATCATCAGGAACCCACTTCAACGCATCCACAACGAATAAAACCAAATTAACATCACGCAATGCAGAAGTCGCAGCTTTATTCATCATCCGATTGATTGCACGTACTTCTTTTTTATGCATACCAGGTGTATCAACATAAACGGCCTGCACATTATCGCGCGTATCAATACCCACAATTTTATGTCGAGTTGTTTGTGGTTTACGAGATGTGATTGATAATTTCTGACCTAACAAATGATTCATCAATGTCGATTTGCCCACATTTGGGCGACCAACAATCGCAACAAAACCAGCACGAAAATCAGCAGGAACTTCAGGAGAGTTCTTAAAAAATTGATTAATTAAATCGTTTGCTTGAGAGTCTTCATGTTCAACGCTTGAAGCAGAATCCACTTGTTCATTCAAATCAATCTTATGATATGGCAATGCATCAAGTTCTTCTTCCACAGCACTTTCAGGGAAGTTATCAGGAAGATCACGATTAATTTGAGTCATAAAGAAATATCACTAATAAGGGATGGAGGTGATCTCGAAAACATAAAAAATGTATTCGAACATTTGTTGGCATCTAAACCAATAATACGGATTGAGTGAATTGATATTGAATACCGTAACTCTTTATTATTAATCACGATATCAATTCTTCAATTTAAAATTTAACTTTGCACAGCCTCTAATATTGCCAATAATTGGCTAGCTGCACTTTGCTCTGCATATCGACGACTTTGCCCTAAACCAACAGTTATCGGAGCACCCTCCACCCTGCACTGCACAGTGAACGTTTGGTTATGCGCCTCGCCCTGTGTTGCCGTCAAAGTGTACTCAGGTAACGCCAAATGCTTCGCTTGTAGTAACTCTTGTAACCGTGTCTTCGGGTCTTTCAAAGTGTCTTTGGGCTCAAGGGTTCCCAAATATGGCTCATACCACTTTAAGACAATACTTCGGACAATATTCAAATCAGATGAGTCTAAATAAATAGCACCAATCAGTGCCTCTACAGCATCCGCCAGTATCGATTCACGACGATGCCCACCACTTTTCATCTCACCGCTACCTAAAATGAGATGCTCACCCAGCTTTAAATCTTTAGCAATCGCTGCCAAAGAGTCCTGACGAACCAACGTAGAACGAAGACGTGTTAAACGACCTTCATCTTCATTTGGAAAACGCTCATACAAATAGCACGCTATCACAACACCAAGCAAAGCATCGCCTATAAACTCTAGTCTTTCATAATTAGACTTAGAACTTACAGAGCGATGGGTTAATGCTTGCTGACACAATTGGGGTTGGGCAAACTGATACCCCAATTGTTTCTGCAAACGAACAAACTTCAAAGATATTGTCATTAACTCCGCGCACTACTTCTGTGATTCACTACAATCTTAAATTAAAAATCAGCCAGCCGCCTTAATCGCTTTCTGATCAAATGTTTTTTCAAAATGCACTACGACATCAATATTTCCAATGAAGTTATGACGCACCTCATATTTCTTAATAACCTGAGTGCCACCATCATTTGTAATCGTCAATCGATCTTCCGCTTTCATATCCCGAAGACCATTCATATCAAACTGTTGATTAAATCCATTCATGAGTGTTGTCGGATCTATACCGTTTGGTTCAGCCTTCAAGCGTTCTTCAACTATTTTATTAATCGTAAAATCATCCATATAAGCATTTCCTACGGCCAAAGAGAACTGTAAGCCAAAGAATGCAATAAATATAAGGGCTACAATACCCCAATAGGATACTCCTCGTTGTCCACGCATGTTCATTCCCCTGTCTGCGCTAAATTCTTATATAAATATACAACAACCTGAGTGCTTAGTTAATCACACCATCGCGCTGAAAGCTAGGTAAATGCAAACCTGGCTCTTTATGCATCCATACATAGACTGCGCGACCTGCCAGATTTTCATCAGGAACAAAACCCCAGAAGCGGCTATCCGCACTTTGGTCACGATTATCACCCATCATAAAGTAATGCCTGGCGGGAACTGTCACCTCCCAATGATGACCATTGCTCGCAACAAACTCACCATTATTTAATGAATTCACAAATGGTGCCTGAGAGGCACTCCAAACATCATTGAGCTCACGTGTCACATGAGAATGTGTGCCCATTTGCTCTTGAAAGAAATGTTCATACGTTGGATCTCCCATATCAGGGATAGCAACTTTAGAAATTGCTTGCCCATTAATGGTTAATACGCCTTCGTTGTAAACAATTTTGTCACCTGGCAAACCAATCACACGCTTAATATAATTTACTGAAGGATTCAAAGGATAACGGAATACTGCAACTTCTCCCCGTTTTGGTTCACCACTATCAATAATCTTCGTATTAATAATTGGCAAACGAATACCGAAATCAAACTTATTCACGAGGATAAAATCGCCTGTCTTCAAGGTCGGATTCATCGATTCAGAAGGAATATTAAAAGGTTCAAAAATAAATGAGCGTACAACGAGTACTAGCGCTAATACTGGAAAAAAATCATAAGACAAGCCTATCCATAAGGACTCTTTGGCAAGCTGACCTGCTTTGAATTGTTTATGCTGCTTCCAAATCAGTTTATCCAGCAACCAGATAATAAAAAATATCAACGTCACAGGAACAAGTATCAGATTAAAATCAAAATCCATTGCAGCATAACCTTCTTGTTAGAACCTATTTAGCTTCAAACCTTCAAACATAAACAGATTGATATGCGAATATAATGGCTGGTTTACATCAATATTGATGTAAACCAGCCCTAAGACTCTTCAACTTTACTTCTTATCCACTTTCAGCACAGCAAGGAACGCTTCTTGTGGGATTTCAACACTACCCACTTGCTTCATGCGTTTTTTACCTTCTTTTTGCTTATTCAACAATTTCTTCTTACGCGAAACGTCACCACCATAACATTTTGCAAGTACGTTTTTGCGCATCGCTTTTACTGTTGAACGAGCAATAATTTGACTACCAATCGCTGCTTGGATTGCCACATCAAACATCTGACGTGGAATCAAGTCTTTCATTTTTTCAACTAAGGAATTACCACGGAATCGAGCATCTTCCATATGAGAAATCATGGCAAGCGCATCAACTTTCTCACCATTAATTAACACATCAACTTTAACCAAACGTGCGGGCTGGAAACGTACAAAATTGTAATCGAGCGATGCAAAACCACGCGAAACCGATTTCAAACGGTCAAAGAAATCGAGAACAACCTCAGCAAGAGGCACTTCAAAAGTCAGAGAAACTTGATTACCCAAGAATTTCAAATCTTTTTGAACACCACGACGTTCAATACATAAGGTCATGACATTGCCCAAGTAATCTTGCGGGACGAGAATATGACACTCAGCAATCGGTTCGCGTAACTCTTCAGTTGTACTCCCAT
Source organism: Aquirhabdus sp. (assembly GCA_030150135.1). Taxonomy (GTDB): domain Bacteria; phylum Pseudomonadota; class Gammaproteobacteria; order Pseudomonadales; family Moraxellaceae; genus Aquirhabdus. The sequence continues at coordinate 45,304 of JASLGO010000106.1, read as the reverse complement.
CGGGCATTTTTGATGGGTTATCGACCAGAACGACATCGCCATTTTTTTGCACAGCTTCATAAATAACCGTTGGCGCGGAAGTGATCAAATCCAGATTATATTCACGCTCTAAACGTTCTTGCACAATCTCCATGTGCAGCATACCAAGGAATCCACAACGGAAGCCAAAACCCAACGCATCAGAAGATTCAGGTTCGAAGAACAATGCAGAGTCATTAATTTTAAGTTTTTGTAATGCATCACGGAACGCTTCAAAATCGCTCGAATCAATTGGGAATAAGCCTGCATAGACTTGTGGTTTAACCTTCTTAAATCCTGGTAGAACCTCAACATCTGGCGTTGATTGCAATGTAATCGTATCACCAACTGGTGCACCAAAAATATCTTTAATCCCTGCGATCACAAACCCAACTTCACCAGCCTGTAAATGTGCAGTTTCTTGATGTTTTGGATTAAATACACCTACTGAAGTGACAGGATGACTTTGCCCTGTAGACTTCACGAGCATTCTGTCGCCTTTTTTAATACGACCATGACGGACACGCACTAACGACACAACACCTAAATAATTATCGAACCAAGAATCAATAATGAGCGCTTGTAGTGGTGCCTCTGCATCACCTTCTGGCGCAGGAATGCGGTCAACAAGCGCAACTAATAAATCATCGATACCGACACCAGTCTTTGCAGAAACACGCGGCGCATCATCGGCAGCAATACCAATGATTTCTTCGATTTCATGAATCACGCGTTCAGGCTCAACCTGTGGTAAATCAATCTTATTGAGCACAGGAACAACTTCTAAACCTTGCTCGATCGCGGTATAGCAATTGGCAACAGATTGCGCCTCAACACCTTGCGCCGCATCTACAACCAGCAGTGCGCCCTCACACGCCGCTAAACTGCGTGATACTTCATAAGAGAAATCGACGTGACCTGGCGTATCAATAAAGTTAAGTTGATAGCGCTCGCCATTTGGATGATCAAAATACAATGTCACGGAATGCGCTTTGATGGTAATGCCGCGCTCACGCTCCAAGTCCATCGAATCCAGTACCTGCGCCTGCATTTCACGATCTTGCAGCCCACCACAGCGCTGAATAAATCGATCAGCCAAGGTTGATTTACCATGGTCAATGTGGGCAATAATCGAAAAATTACGAATATTCTTGATATTAGAGTGGCTTGTACTAGATGACATTCAACAGAATCCGAAGTTTTTTGCACATTATTTGTACATAAATTTGTACGTGATGAGGAACACAGTTATAAGAATAGAACTGGCGTGCGTATAGTATATAGCATTAATTCTGTAGGCAATAAAAAACAGCCAACTTAGTCAATCCCGAAAGGATGTCTAGCGGCTGTTTATTGACTATCTAGTATTTTCGGTATGAGCTCACTAAAACATTAGCTAACCTAAAATACCGAACTAAATCGTTGTTTGAGTCCCACATTTAGCGAAAAACAAACTTAAAACACAACTTTAATTTTACATTTCTACCGCATCGTCAGCGATATCGTATCCACCATTTTCAAACTCTAACTCTAGTTCTTCGGTTTCAAACTCAAATGCAGCATTTACTTTGATCATTAACATTTCTTTAACTATCCTTAACACTCCCATGCAACCATAGGATTTTTCAATAATTATTTCTCTTGATATACCATTGTTTACTTATTAAAAAACATTCTATCTAGAGAATTCTCAATTAAATTCAAACGAATTTGATGTTTTTGTATTTTTTAAAAAACAGAACCATTCGGATGAACGACGATGTGAATTACATCACATCAGCATGTAGATGCTACGACGAAATTATTTCAACGATATGAAAAATAACGATAGCGGTTATCGGCAGTAAAACATGATTGATACTATGTGTAAAAAATACAATTCGTAAAATCACACACAAACAGACCTGTTATTTTAGTCAAGCAGAATTCATAAAGCCGAAAATGAACCACTGATATACCATCACTTGCACATCTCTTTGATGTGGCTAAGTTTATACAATGTTATACACATAGTTATCAACACTTACTGTGTATCAATATATTACAGTTGCGTTAAATTAGCTCATTTGTTGCAGTAAATCCTGCAAAAAAGCCATCCGTTCTTTTTCATCCTCAAGGTTTGCATTCACCCGTAAACGGCGACCACCTTCCATTTTATAGAAGTTCGGTTTTGTCTGAATAATTTTAATAATCTTCATGGCTTCGACAGGTGTATCAGTTGCGAACTCAACAATTCCACCTTTGGCATTGAAATCAATCTTTTCAATACCCAGCTTTTCAGCAATCAAGCGCAAACGATGTACGTGAAATAGATTTTGTGCTTGTAGTGGCAACAAACCAAAACGATCAATCATTTCCACACGAATTTCATTCAGTGCATCATCACTTTCAACATGACTAATTCGCTTATAAAACAATAACCGTTGATGCACATCTCCCAGATACACATCTGGAATCAACGCAGGTAGATTCAAGTTAATGTCACTCGTCAGAGAAAGTGGCGCTTCAATATTTGGTGATTTACCATTTTGAATTGCTTTTGTTGCACGTTCCAACATGTCCATATACAAGCTAAAACCAATCGCCTGCATATTGCCGCTTTGCTCTTCACCGAGAAGCTCGCCTGCCCCACGAATTTCCAAATCTTCAGTTGCCAAAATAAATCCAGCACCCAGATTCGACGCACGTTGAATCGCATCCAGGCGTTTCTCGGCATCCCCTTTCAAACTCTTAATCGAAGGCACAGTGAGGTAGGCATAAGCTTGATGGTGCGAACGACCCACACGACCACGAAGCTGATGTAATTGTGCCAGACCCAACTTATCCGCACGTTCAATAATGATGGTATTGGCATTCGGTACATCAATACCTGTTTCAATAATCGTCGAACACACCAAAATATTGGCTTGCTTGTGATAAAACGCTTGCATGACTTGCTCAAGCTCGCGCTCACGCATTTGACCATGTGCAACCGCAACCCGCGCTTCGGGAATCAGCGCACGCAGTTCATTCGCAGCACGTTCAATACTATCGACATCATTATGTAAGAAGTAGACCTGACCACCGCGCAACAATTCACGCAAAATCGCTTCTTTCAGCGCAGTGCTGGTTTTCTCAATGATAAAGGTTTTGACCGCCAAACGACGTGCTGGTGGCGTCGCAATAATCGACAAATCACGAATGCCAGAAAACGCCATATTCAGTGTGCGAGGAATCGGCGTCGCCGTTAAAGTCAGCATATCCACATCGGCACGCATCGCTTTGATTTTTTCTTTATCGCGCACGCCAAAACGATGTTCCTCATCGACGATCATCAAGCCCAAATCATGAAAACCAACGCCTTCTTGAATCAGTTTATGTGTACCAATAATGATATCGACCTTGCCCGCAGCTAAATCTTCTAAAATTTTGGTGTGATCTTTCTTAGTACCAAAACGTGACAACACTTCGATGCGCACAGGCCAATCTGCAAAACGATCCATGAAATTTTCATAATGCTGCTGCGCAAGCAATGTGGTCGGCACAAGAACCGCAACCTGTTTTCCACCATGCACAGCAACGAACGCAGCACGCATCGCCACTTCAGTTTTACCAAAACCCACATCACCACACACCAAACGATCCATCGGTTTGGTTTGCTTCATATCATGAATCGTTGCCGTAATCGCATTGGCTTGATCAGGCGTTTCTTCAAAAGAAAATTGACTCGAAAACAAATCATAAGCATGTTCATCAACACTAAATGCATTACCTTCACGCGCTTGACGACGCGCCTGAATGTGCAATAGTTCCGCAGCAACATCATGGATTTTTTCTAATGCTTTACGCTTAGCTTTATTCCATGTATCCGTGCCTAATTTATGTAAAGGCGCATGTTCTGGATCACCACCACTATATCGGCTGATCAATTGCAAATTGGCGACAGGCACATAAACTTTGGCATTATCAGCATAATCAAGCTGCACAAATTCATGCGTCTGTTTATCAATCTCTAAAGTGACCAGACCGCCATAACGACCTACGCCATGATCGATATGCACCACAGGCGCACCAATCGATAACTCTGACAAACTGCGTACTAAAAACTCTTCTGAAACCTCAGAAACCTTGCGACGGCGGCGTTGTATCACGCGCTGACCAAACAGTTGATTTTCGACAATAATTGCCAGCTTATGATCCAGCAGCAAACCACGCTCAAGTGCCGCAGTCCCTAAAGCGATAGGTATATCTGTGGCAAGAAAGTCACTCAAACTTTCGACAAGAGGAACTTTACCGAGCGCAGATGACAATAATTCCCTTAAAGTTTCTCGGCGTCCAGCACTCTCTGCAATCAGTAAAATACGCCCCTTAAACGTATTTACAAAATTTGAGAGCGCATGGAGCGGAGCTTGATTTTTATGATCGACAGGTAATGAGGGCGGCGCATACGCATCAGCATTAAATGCACCGGGGCGCAGACTGACTTCCTGTTCAGAAAGAATTAAACGCCCAAATGACTTCAGTCGACCAAACAACTCATTGACGGTTAAAAACAACTCGTTAGGCGGTAAAATTGGCAATTCAACATTATGTCGGCGATCTTCATAACGCTGATTAATATCCACCCAAAAATGATCGAGTGCTGGATCAACTTCTGAATCCATCACAATTAGCGTTGATTCAGGCAAATAATCAAACAGCGTGCCGCCTTCGGTATATTCATCACGTGCAAAAAATAACGGCTGATAATATTCCAAACCTTGCGCAAAAATACCGTTTATCACATCTTGGTAAAACGGAATTCTCTTAGGACTGGCGTCTGAAAACAAATCACCAAAACGCTCACGGAACATCCCTCGACCATCAATCAATGGAAATTCTTGTGCAGGTAATAAACGAAAATTGTCGGTATGCGTCGTAGTCCGCTGAGTTTCTGGATCAAAGAAACGAAGCGACTCAACCTCATCATCAAATAACTCAATACGAATCGGCTGCGTCTGCCCCATCGGAAAAATATCCATGAGACTACCGCGTAGTGCGTATTCTCCAGGTTCAAAGACCGTTTCAACCGCGCGGTAACCTGCTCGGCTTAGACGCTGACGCTGCGCTTCAAAATTTAGTTTTTGACCTTTTTTAATATCAAAATGCTGACCCAACAACCATTTTGGTGGAGCAATGCGCTGAGCCAGCGTGGTTGCCGCAACCAGCACAATCCCCTGCTGCGGCATATTGGATAATAGTGACAACCGTTCAGAAATAATGCTTTGGTGAACAGACAAACGATCATACGGTAAGGTTTCCCAATCAGGAAACACATGTGGCGTCACACCAAAAAAACGTAACTCCTCATCAATGAGGCTGACTTGCGCACTGTCTTTTGCCACCATCACAACCAGATGCGGTGATCGTTTCACCAGTTCTGCCAACACTAAAGATGGCAGCGCACCTTTCAGATTACCCAACCAGCGACGTTCGCCAGCGGGAATCTGAATTAGTGTTTCGGTGATCTGGTAAAGATCAGATAAGACAGCCAGTGTCATTGAGGATTAACCTTCCTTACGTCTCATATGCGGGAACAAAATCACGTCACGAATACTCGCAGCATCAGCAAACAGCATCACTAGACGATCAATCCCAATTCCCTCACCTGCGGTTGGTGGCAAACCATATTCCAGCGCTTCAACAAAGTCCGCATCATAGTGCATCGCCTCATCATCACCCGCATCCTTCTCAGCAACTTGCTGACGGAAGCGTTCGGCTTGATCGATTGGATCATTCAACTCACTGAAACCATTTGCCAACTCACGACCACCGATAAAGAACTCAAAACGATCAGTGATATGTGGATTGTGATCATTACGACGTGCCAGCGGTGAAGTTTCAGCTGGGTACTCAGTGATGAAAGTCGGTTGACGTAGTTTTGTTTCAACGGTTTCTTCAAACACGATGGTTTGTAATTTACCCAAACCAAAACCTTCTTTGACTTTTTCTTTCAACACGGTTTGTACAAAATTCGCCAAGAACTCACGGTCTTGAACTTGTTCAGCAGTGATCTCTGGATTGTGCTCACGAATTGCATCCGCCATTGAAATTTTCTTGAACGGTCCTTTGAAGCTAAAGACTTCACCTTGATATGGCACATCGGTTGAACCCAAGATTTGCACTGCCAAATGTTCAAGCATATCTTCGGTCAGCTTCATTAAATCCTGATAATCTGCATACGCTTGATAGAACTCAATCATCGTGAATTCTGGATTGTGGCGTGTTGAAACACCTTCATTACGGAAGTTACGATTAATCTCAAACACACGTTCGAAACCACCAACCACCAAACGCTTGAGGTAAAGCTCAGGCGCAATACGCAGATACAATTCCATATCCAACGCATTGTGATGCGTTGCAAAAGGACGCGCTGCGGCACCACCTGGAATGACGTGCATCATTGGCGTTTCAACTTCCATGAAACGTTCATTCAACAGAAATTGACGAATGCCTGCAATGACTTGAGCGCGGATTTTGAATGTTTTACGAGTTTCATCATTGGTAATCAAATCAAGATGGCGCGCGCGATATTTCGCTTCGGTATCGCTCAAACCGTGAAACTTATCAGGCAATGGACGCAATGATTTGGTCAGTAATTCGATGCGGGTTGCATGAACTGACAGCTCACCCATCTTGGTGCGGAATACATAACCTTCTACACCGACGATATCACCTAGATCCCAAGTTTTAAAATCTTCATATGTTGCTTCATCAATGTCATTCTTCGACACATACAGCTGAATACGACCGCTCATATCCTGAATCGTGAGGAAACTCGCCTTACCCATGACGCGCTTGAGCATCACACGACCCGCAAGCTGAACGACAATTTTATCGCCTTCAGCGAGTTGTTCTTGCGCCACATCCGCATAAGTATCATGCAAATCTTGCGCATAATGATTACGACGGAAGGTATTTGGAAATGCATTACCGCCTTTTGCTGCGGTCTTTTCCTGAATCGCTTTCAACTTGGCATGACGTTGGGCAATCAGTTCATTTTCTGATACTTGTGGCTCTGTGGTGACTGATTTTTCAGAGTTTGCTGGAAATTGCCCTTGCTGCGTCATGGTGTATCTCTTGATTAGCTTAATGAAGTCGAGAACGTATCGAAACGATCAAGTTGGTGGTAAAAAATTTAGCGGCAAGGATAGCAGATTTAAGTCTTTAATTCATGCGGAACAATATTCTTAAGCCTATCCGCATAAAAAAACACCCGCATAATGCAGGTGTTTTTTAAGAAAAATCAGATGATCAGATCAAGTTAGGCATTCAGTGCTTTTTCAATATCACCAACCATTGATTCTGGCTTAGTCGTTGGTGCATAACGATCAATCACATTGCCATCTTTACCGACCAAGAATTTGGTGAAATTCCACTTCACTGCTTCACTACCCAAAATACCTTTTGCTTCTTTAGTCAAGTATTTATACAGTGGATGCGCATCGTTACCATTCACATCAATCTTGGCAAACATCGGGAAACTTACACCATAGTTACGCTGGCAGAACTCACCGATTTCATTGTTTGAGCCTGGATCTTGTGAAGCAAACTGATTACATGGAAAACCAAGAACAACCAGACCTTTGTCTTTATATTCTTCAAAAACCTTTTCCAAACCTTCAAATTGCGGAGTAAAGCCACATTTGCTGGCTGTATTGACAATCAAAAGCACCTTACCACGATAATCCGCAAGACTTTGCTCGCCACCTTCCAGCTTTTCTGCGCTGAAGTCATAAATACTGGTCATGAAAATCTTCCTATAAAAAAGAATCAACTATTTTGATGAAATGCCCACCGAGGGTAGACCGAGTTGACCTCACCTGCAATCACAAATTATCAACTCAGCGGTTCACCGATCATTTCATCTATGAATTTTTCATAAATTGCTATTTTTCTTCAAGATTCAAACATGCCGAATTAATACAGTAACGCAATCCACCCGATTCGCGCGGTCCATCGTTAAACACATGCCCTAAATGCGAACCACAATGATGACACGTGACCTCAGTACGAATCATGCCATGACTCAAATCACGATGCTCATCAACATTTTCATCCTCCAAAGGACGCGAAAAACTCGGCCATCCGCAACCCGAATTAAACTTATCCTCCGAACGAAATAACTCAGTATTGCAGCCTTTACAACGATAAACACCTTCAGCTTTCGTATCCCAGTAGATCCCTGTAAACGCTCGTTCCGTACCTTTTTGACGCAGAATGTGATATTCCTCTGGAGACAATTGCTCACGCCATTCTTGATCGGTTTTATTCACTGTCGTCATGATTCCCCCTTATACCTGCTGACATCCTACAAACACTTAATCTGAGCCTCAATGTGCCACATTTCCAGCCCCAACGTGTGTTAAATCGGTTAAAAAACACCAAAAAAACCAATCCATCACAACTCAGCACTCAACTATCTACCAAAAAAATAAGACAGATAGTCCATTAATATTTTAAAATTTACATAAAAATACACAATATTCGCAATGGTAGATATATATCAATCTCCACATTTGGGATAGAATGACGATCAATCGGTGTTCAACAGTTCATTCTGGCACGTTGCATAATTCTTTTCATACTGACTAAACCCACTCAGAGCGATCTTAAAATGTATTTTGTCAACAAGAAAAATCACATCCAAGTGCTTGTTTATTCTGGTTATGATTCAGAAAAAAAACGCGCCACCTCAAAAAATCTGGGGACATTCAAGATAGATACATACGCACTATCTACCGTATTGCAAGAAAATATCACGACTCAACCTGATGACGATGAAGCAACCCAAAGTTTAAAAAATGAATATCGTCAGCAAATTGAATCAAAAATAGATGAGTTGAAACAACTTGCTTTGCAAGAAAAACAACCATCAACGCCATTACCATTAAACAATAGTTCAAAGATCAATGCTTCAAAAACAGTAACACCACAACCCTCGTCACTTAAAAAGAGCCCTATCATGTCACGTCAAATCGGTAAATCCGCAAAACTCGATAAAGTCTGTTACGACATTCGTGGACCCTTGCTGAAAGCCGCCAACGCGATGGAAGAACAAGGGCATAAGATTATTAAATTGAATATTGGCAACCCTGCTCCATTTGGCTTTGAAGCTCCGCAAGAAATCTTGTCGGATATCGCATTCAATTTGCCAAATGCTGTGGGTTATAGCGACTCGAAAGGTATTTTCTCAGCACGTAAAGCCGTGTTGCAGTATTACCAACAAAAAGGCATGACTGACGCAGTCAATGTCAATGATGTTTACATCGGAAACGGCGTGTCAGAACTGATTGTCATGTCGATGCAAGCATTGCTGAACACTGGTGATGAGATGCTCATTCCGATGCCTGATTATCCACTGTGGACTGCATCAGTGAATCTGGCTGGTGGTCAAGCTGTGCATTACAAATGTGATGAAGATAATCACTGGTATCCAGATATTGCGGATATGGAAGCCAAAATCACGGCACATACACGCGGTATTGTGATTATTAATCCAAACAATCCGACGGGCTCTGTCTATCCTCGCCACATCTTGCAGCAGATTGTAGATTTAGCGCGTAAACACGATTTGATTTTGTTTGCTGACGAAATTTACGACAAGATCATATATGACGGTATCGAACAGGTTTCTGTTGCGACGCTTGCACCTGACTTGCTTTGTATTACCTTTAACGGTCTGTCTAAATCACATCGTGTCGCAGGTTTCCGCTCTGGCTGGATGCTCATTTCTGGTAATAAAAACAACGCAGCCGACTATATCGAAGGCTTAGATATGCTCGCCTCGATGCGTCTGTGTGCCAACGTACAAGCACAGTATGCAATTCAAACTGCGCTCGGGGGTTATCAAAGTATCAATGATCTAACCAAACCTGGTGGGCGTTTTTATGAACAGCGCAATATTGCATGGCAAATGCTGAATGAAATTCCAGGAGTGTCTTGTGTTAAACCAGAAGGTGCGTTGTATTGTTTTCCGCGTTTAGATCCTAAAGTGTATCCGATCGAAGACGACACCAACTTTATGTTGGAGCTATTGAAAGCAGAAAAAGTTTTGCTAGTTCAAGGCACTGGATTTAACTGGCCAACGCCAGATCATTTCCGTGTAGTATTCTTGCCTGCAGAAAGTGAACTCAAAGAAGCAATGACTCGGATTGGAAGATTCTTGGCAACAAAACGCTAATTGGTAAATTTAAAGAGAGCCACGCTGATCATATGCGTGGTTCTTTATATTAAATAACCAGCAAAAGTGTGATTAAAATCACATTAAACATTGCTCAAATTGAATACTTATTGCACTATAACATCCATAATTTCTGCCTTGAGCAAACTCATACTCATCAACAATCAAATTTTAAAGTACGTAGGATTTGCTCTATGCACAAAAACTTAAAATCAGCTTTATTCCTTGGATTATCCTTGACGACCCTGCACTCTGCCGCATTCGCAGATTCAAGCACATCTGACACTCCACAAACACAAAGTCCAGAAGCATCTCTAGAAGCGCGAGGATTATGGCAAGATTCTCAAAGTAAACTGATTTGGTCGCGTTGTTCTCTTGGTCAAGCTTGGACTGGACGTGAGTGCACAGGTACACCAGAACAATTAACATGGAAAGAAGCAAAAGAAGCCGCAAAAAATGCACGTACAGACGATAAAGATGACTGGCGGTTACCAACGCTTTATGAATTAAAGTCTTTAAAACTTAGAGATGCAGGGAGTCCAGAAACCAGTAAATATCCTTGGTTCTACAAACCTGATGGCGCAGATGGATATGGTTGGTATTGGACATCTACACCTTATAGTTATTTTGGTGGAACTTATGCTTGGGCTGTCGACTTAGACACAGGCAAAGGCGATTACATTGATAAAGAACGAAACGTCCGTTTATTCTTAGTCCGTAAACCTAAGTAATCGTAAAAAAAGAATACAAGGTAAAGTACATTGAGATCATGTACTTTACCTCCAAATAAAAAGACAAAAACTAAAAATAGAAAAACTCAGCTTTTCCACAAAATCTGCACACTATGCATTTTGGATTTTACAAATGTGTCAGTGTTGTTCTAAACAGGTAACTCTCTCAATCTCACGTTTATACTGAATATGACCTTAATACATAACCTTCTATTTTGGTTAATTTTGAGTATCGAAACGGATCTGTTCATTGAGGAGAGTCACCATGAAAAAACTCATTATTCCAATCTTAATGATCATGACATTAAGCCTTGGCGGTTGCATTATCGTCCCTGATTATTGGCATCATCATCACCGTTATTGGGATTAACACTGCAAAAGCGCTCAATGATCATTAACGATATACAGTCTTGCCGAGAAAATAAAAAACAGAAGATCAATATCCTGTGCAGATCTTCTGTTTTTTTTGCGCTTTACAGATTCAATGACCTTTTCCAGTAAACCGCCGCACGTGTGTTGAACAGCATATTTGTAAGCCCAATCACTTATCTATTAAAATTTTCCACGATAGTACGCCTATGCGATCGATACGCCCGTGTTATCATCGCTTTCTCCTTGCGACCTGTCATTGCAACCAAGGAATTTCATCGTCGAAGTGGAACGTGATATGACTTTTATTCATCTGGGTGTACATAGCGAATTTTCGATTATTGATTCAATTGCTCGTGTTGACGAACTTGTCAAACAAGCAGCTGTCTGCAATATGCCTGCGCTTGCACTCACTGACTTATCAAATCTCCACGCTGCGGTGAAGTTTTATAAGGCTTGTCGTTCTGAAGGTGTCAAACCGATTCTCGGCAGCGAAGTGCGTCTAGAGGATAATCTTGGTCGTGTCACACTGCTCGCCATGAATCAAATCGGGTGGAGACATCTGACTGAAGTTGTGTCGCAAGGCTATATTGAAGGCCTAACATTGGGAACACCACTGATTAAAAACCAGTGGATATTCAATAAAAATAATGGCTTGATTGTGCTATTAGGACAAAACAGTGATGTCGGTCAAGCACTCAGAAGCGCGACACCAGAACGTGCGGAAACACTACTTGAAACATGGCGCAATCACTTTGGTGATCGAGTTTATCTTACTATTTCACGGACAGGTCGCATCGGCGAAAGTGCTTATGTTGATGCTGCACTAGAACTTGCAGAACGCTTACAAATCCCTGTTGTTGCGCAAAATGATGTTCGCTTTCTAGTCAGTGATGACTTTGATGCTCATGAAGCACGTGTCTGCATCGCGAGTAGTTTTGTCTTGGCAGATGAACGCCGTCCGCGCGAATACACCAGCGAACAATATTTTAAAAATACTGAGGAAATGGTTGAGCTATTTTCCGATGTACCTGAAGCTATTCAAAACACGGTAGAAATTGCGAAACGCTGTACTGTCACCATCGAACTCGGAAAAAACTACCTCCCCGACTTCCCTGTGCCAGAAGGTTATGACATTGCACGTTTTTTTGAGGAAATTTCCAAAGAAGGTTTAAATAAACGTCTGGATCATCTTTATCCCACCAAACCTGATGACTGGGAAACACGCCGAAAAACCTATGATGACCGTCTTGCCTTTGAAATTAAAACCATCAACGACATGGGATTCCCAGGTTACTTTTTGATTGTTATGGATTTTATCCGTTGGTCAAAAAACAATGGCGTGCCAGTCGGTCCAGGTCGTGGATCAGGTGCAGGATCTTTAGTGGCGTATAGTCTTGGAATTACAGACCTTGATCCGCTCAAATACGATTTGCTCTTTGAACGCTTCTTGAACCCTGAACGCGTTTCGATGCCAGACTTCGATATCGATTTTTGTATCGCAGGTCGTGATCGTGTGATTGATTATGTTGCAAATACGTATGGTCGAGAAGCCGTTTCTCAGATCATTACATTCGGTACGATGGCAGCAAAAGGTGCTGTTCGAGACGTCACTCGTGTCCTCGGAAAACCCTTTGGTTTAGGTGACCGCATCTCCCGATTAATTCCGAGTAAACCTCCAGGGATTACGTTGAAAGATGCTTTGGAAGTCGAGCCGCAGTTAAAAGACTTAGTCATGAATCAAACAGGTTCTGATTACGATGATGTCAATGAAATCTGGGAAATGGCCACCAAGCTGGAAGGCATCACTCGAAATGTCGGTAAGCATGCGGGCGGTGTACTGATCGCGCCAAGTAAGATCAGTGATTTCTCGGCAGTGTATTGTGATGACGAAGGCTCACGGGTTAGTCAGTTTGACAAAGACGATGTGGAACAAGTTGGATTAGTTAAGTTCGACTTCTTGGGATTACGTAACCTGACCGTGATCGATCAAGCCGTCGATGCAATCAATGCTCGAAATGCAAAAAGTGGTAAGTCACAATTAGATCTCACCCAGATTCCGCTGGATGACAATTTAGCATACAAAATTCTTCAAGAAGCTAAAACAACCGCTGTATTCCAGCTTGAAAGTAGCGGCATGAAACGCATGCTGAAAGAGGCAAAACCAAGCAAGTTTGAAGAAATTATTGCGTTTGTGGCGCTCTATCGCCCAGGTCCAATGGATCTGATTCCCGACTTTATTAGTCGGATGCACGGGATGGATTTTGAATATTTACATCCACTCCTGACCGATGTCCTCAAACCAACCTATGGTGTCATGGTTTATCAAGAACAGGTGATGCAAGCGGCTCAGGTTTGCGCAGGCTATTCACTCGGTGGTGCGGACTTACTCCGCCGTGCGATGGGTAAGAAAAAACCCGAAGAAATGGTTAAACAGCGCGTGACTTTCGTCGAAGGTGCGGCAACCAAAGGCATTGATGAAAAGAAAGCCAATGAAATTTTTGACTATATCGAAAAGTTTGCGGGCTATGGTTTCAATAAGTCTCACGCTGCTGCGTATGCACTTGTTTCGTATCATACGGCTTGGTTAAAAGCTCACTATCCATCTGAATTTATGGCGGCCGTTCTCTCTTCAGAAATGCAAAATACTGATAACATTGTATTTTTAATCAGTGATTGCCGTGATTTGGGTTTAAAAATTCTGCCACCATCGGTCAACTGGTCTGATTATCGTTTCAAGGCATCCGATGCAGGCACCATCATCTATGGTCTAGGTGCGATTAAAGGCGTTGGTGAAGCTGCCATGGAATCCGTCATGGAAGCTCGTAAACAAGGTGGCGAGTTTAAAGATATCTTTGATTTCTGCCAGCGGATTGACTTGAAAAAAGCCAATAAACGGACACTTGAAGCACTCATTCGTTCTGGTGCACTGGATTGTTTGACTGAAGAAACCGAAAGTAGCGCACGAGGCGAATTCCGTTCGGTCTTGGCAAGCCAGCTCGAGGAAGCCGTACAAGCTGCCGAACAAACCCGCCAGAACCACGACAGTGGCATCTTCGATCTCTTTGGTGAAATCGAAGTTCCTGCTCGCCAAGCACCACCCAAAGTACCCGCTTGGGCTGATGAAATCCGCCTAAAAGGTGAAAAAGATACGCTTGGACTATATTTGACTGGTCATCCAATTGATGTCTATGCCGCAGAGCTGAAAAACTTTATCCGCTGTAAATTGGCTGATATTGAAGCAACACGACGTGGCGTCACAACCGTTTTTGCGGGATTAATACTCGATGTCGCTAACTTTCCAAACCGCGTTGTTGTGACCTTGGATGATGGTAGCGCGCGCTTGGAAGTCAATTGTACTCATGAGAATTTTGCACGCTACAAAGACACTTTAAAGATCGACACGATAATTGTCATCGAAGGTGAAATCAGTGAGCGCGAAGGCTACGACCACCCAATTGGTCGTTTGCGTAAAGCATTCACGATGAACGAAATCCGTAGTCGTCGAACAGAAGCGATTTCTTTAACACTGACCCAAGACACGTTAACGCCCGATATTGCTAAACGCCTACAAGCGATTTTGCCTGAATTTACTCATGAAACTACAACTGAACAGCGGCACGTACCACTACAATTCCAAATTGATCATACTTACTCAAAAGCAACAATAAGTGTGGGTGAACGTTGGTACGTTCGCCCAGAAGATGAACTATTGAAGCAACTCCGTGAACACTTTGGAAAAACTGCGGTCAACGTCCTCTATCAGCGAAAAACTCAAGCTGCGGAAGCGAGAACTGGTTAACAAACCATTGATTTCATATTATTGATCGTCCATCCACTGAGATATTGTATTTTTTCGTGAACTATAATAACGTCGCCGATATCTAGTGTCGCCTTAGAATAGAAACTAAAAAACAGAGATGGCCATGGCAGAACCGATCAATACCGTTCAGTTGCTCGAACTAAGAGATCTCTTAGGCGACGAATATGAAAATCTCATCCAGACTTTCGTTCGTGAAAGCTCGACAGCAATGCGCACCATTCAACATGCATTCGAGCATTCAGAAAACTCAAACGCAGCGCCTGCAATTGCATTACTCAAAGGCGAAAGCATCAATCTAGGTGCAACAGGTCTTGCTGCATATTGCCAAAAACTACTCTTGGCGTGCAAAGAAAATCGCTTGCAACACAGCGATGTACTGTTACACGCGACACAAGAAGAATTACAACGCGTCACTCGTTTTTTGCAACACGAAATGGTTTAAATTAAACAACCACTTGTACACACACAGGATTAGATTCCTGTAAAATACTGAGTCTTTATTGAAGTCAGTGAGTGCGTCATTGTGGATGCTGTAAAAACCGTCAATCAACATCCATCAACTTTAGATCGTATCCGCATCGTCATGGTCAACACGACATTGCCTGCCAATATTGGCGCGGCAGCACGAGCCATGAAAACGATGGGCTTATCTCGCCTCACGCTCGTTGACCCAAAAACATTTCCAAGTCCTGATGCCACTGCCCTAGCTGCTGGTGCAGTCGATATTTTAGAACAAGTCACCATCGTCGATACGCTCGAAGAAGCGATCGCTGATTGTGTTTTGGTCTTTGGCACAAGTGCACGTAGTCGCACAATCCCTTGGCCTTTACTCGATGTTCGACCTGCCACACAACTTGCCGTGAATGAAACGCAACATGGTGATATTGCCATCGTCTTTGGCCGTGAAGATCGAGGCCTTACCAATGAGGAGCTTGCCCAAGCACAATATCATCTCACCATTCCCGTCAATGAAGAATATGGCGTCCTCAATGTTTCTGCTGCGATTCAAGTCGTATGCTATGAACTTCGCATGAACGCTTTGACACACGAACAACACAACTCACAAATGACTTCTGAATCAACGACTCCTGAAGTAAACCAAATGCCTCTGCTCGGACACATGCAGTGGGATGAACCATTGGTCGATCAAGCTATGATGCAGCAGTTTTACCCACATCTTGAAGCCATGCTTGCGGATATTGATTTCTTGGATCCTAATAATCCACGTTTATTACCACTACGCCTCCGTCGTTTATTTGGTCGCGTCAGACTCGACCGTATGGAATACAACTTATTGCGTGGAATTTTTGGTCGAGTACAAGCACTGAGTAAAGGGACATGGCCGCCTACATCACTGCGTCAGCCGACAACACCTGTAGAACCTTTACAATCAAACCATGATGAATCATCTTAAAATCAATTTGATCGACTAAATAAAAGACTACACAGTCAAAATTAGTCATATAAAAAATAGCAATATAGATCGTAGAAATACTAAAATCAGGTCTAAATCTTCCCTGATAGGCATCGAATAATGTTTGACCAACTTCAAGAAGACATTCAAGCAGTGTTTGATCGCGACCCTGCTGCACGCAGTGCGCTCGAAGTTCTACTCACCTATCCTGGTATTCACGCAGTACTATTACACCGCGCAGCACATAAACTTTGGCAACATAAGCTCAAAGGCACTGCTCGTGGCATTTCCATGTTTAATCGATTCTTAACAGGCATCGAAATTCATCCCGCAGCAAAAATCGGTCGTCGTTTATTCATTGATCACGGCATGGGTGTGGTGATTGGTGAAACTGCTGAAATCGGTGATGATGTCACACTCTACCATGGTGTCACCTTAGGCGGCACAACATGGCAAAAAGGCAAACGCCATCCAACACTCGAAGATGGTGTTGTAGTCGGTGCGGGAGCAAAGGTGCTCGGTCCATTTACCGTTGGAAGAAATGCAAAGATTGGCTCGAATGCAGTCGTAACCAAAGCGGTTCCTTCTGAAGTCACTGTTGTGGGTAATCCTGCACGTTTTATTGAAAAAGACACCGATAAAGCCATTACATCTGCGCAACAAAGCCAGATTTTAGATTACGCCCACTCCATTGGATTCCAGCCTTATGCAACAGCCCCAGATCTTCCTGATCCTGTTGCAGAGGCATTCCGAGTGCTACTCAATCACATGCAATCGACCGATAAACGCATCGATAAAATGTGCGAAAGTGTCTGCCAGCTTAATCCAAAATTTTGTGATGAAAAAAATCAGCCACTCAATGAAGATGATTTAAGCATCATTCAAGATTGTAAGGGCTCATCACAGCCTCAAAAGTAACTATTACAACCTAAATACAGCACCCTTCTTCTGTTGCGGTTTTACAACGAGAGTGCATATTTTTGCGGTTGTTATTTAATTTTTTTGGGTTATAGTCTTTAAATACTGAAATAACAGGTACTCGCTGAACATAACCACTAGATATAGTTAGATTTATGCCAAGCAGTTATCAAAGTTGAATGCTCAGTTTTATCACTTACGACATGGAATTCAAAAACATGCTAAAACTCGATCTAAAACATAGTCTACTCACTGCATCCATTCTCGCTGCGTTGACACTCGCAGCATGCCAAGAAACAAAAGTTGCTCCACCGCCACAACCCGCACCTGTGCCAGTATTACCAGCATTAGTTGTGCCACCTGTGCCTGAAGATCCTTTAGCGATTGAGATTAAAGCAATTGATCGCTCAAATATTGATGCACGTATTCTGCTGATGGGTAAATACGCAAGACATTACCCACCGCATTTCACCAACCAACGTGCGCGTCACGCAGCTGAAGCAGAAGTCAAAGATCTACTCAAGACACTGAACCCAATCGCCTCTAATCCACGTGCAACTCATGCACAACTGCTGCAAGGATTTAAAGCAAATGGTTTAGCACGTAATTTGGATGTGGGCTCAAACACCACAACCAATGCAGACAACTATATCCGCCGCGCACTCAAGCAAGACCCTAAAGATCCTGAAACCAACTTCTGGTTTGGCGTATTGCTGTCTGAAGGTGGTGGTATGACTGAAGGTATTCCTTACCTTAATAAAGCAGCAAAAGGTGGCTATAACGAAGCTCATCTCTCACTTGCTAATGCCTATTTACAGCTTAATAAAAAGCAAAAAGCACTTGAAGAGCTAAAAGAATATCAACGCTTAATGCCTGATGACTCTCGAGTTCCAGATATGATCGATGCAGTAAAAACGGACAAAGCATCGATCTGGTAATATTGTTTAAATACACTAGACTGTACAACGACATATGACAACTTTCTATCGAAGGTTGTCTATGATTCTTCACTTATTGAGAGCACATCCATGTCACTCACCTGCATTACACAACCTCATGCTAATTTAATTGCACACCTCGATGAATCAGGCGTTTTAGAATTAGTCTTAAATCGCCCTGAACGCAAAAATGCAATTTTTGGTTCGCTCTATCTTGCGTTGGAGCAAGCATTGATTGAGGTTGATGCTGATCCAGCTGTACGTGTCGTGTTGCTCCGTGGTGAACAAGATTTCACGGCTGGCAATGATCTACAAGATTTCGCGATTGAGGCAAAAAGCGATAAACCGATGGTAGACGCGCCGCCATTTCGTTTGTTACGCGCAGCCAATGCATTGTCTAAACCCTTAGTGGTTGCAGTACGTGGCGTTGCAATTGGAATCGGAACAACTATCTTGCTCCATGCTGATTTGGTGTATTGCGATGCAACCGCAAAATTCCAAATGCCATTTTTAAGTCTCGGTCTGACACCTGAAGGTGCATCCACCTTGCTCTTGCCACAACGTGCGGGTTATTTAAAAGCAGCCGAGCTGCTGTTGCTTGCGGAAGTCTTTACCGCAGAAACCGCTCTCAGTGCTGGGCTTGTCAATCAAATCATTGCTGATGATGTTTATGCACATGCGCGTGCTAAAGCTCTAAAATTAACTCAATTCCCAGCAGTCTCCATCAAAGCAACCAAAGCCATGCTACGCGATGAAACGCCAACAACAGGAATTGATCGCATTAATGCTGAAGCACATACCTTTGGTCAGCGCGTCAAATCACCTGCGATGACCGAAGCTTTAACTGCATTCAAAGAAAAACGCGCACCAAATTTTAGACAATTTGATTAATTCGATCACAGTTAAAATTGAAAATAACCACCAATTCAGTTTGGTGGTTATCATAAAATTATTTCTGCTACCCACACTTACAACACATCAAACTCAATCCGACGATTACGACGACGTCCTTCATCAGTTGCATTATCCGCTATGGGTTTCGTTGAACCCAAACCTTGGGCGTTCAATGATTCAGCATGCAATCCCTTGGTAATGAGATAGGCTTTTACTGCATTTGCACGCGCCAGTGACAATGCCAAATTCGTTGTTGGAATTCCTTGATCATCAGTATGACCAATAATACGAACCGAGCGACCACCCACTTTATTTAATGCGATCGCCATATCGTTCAAAATTCCTTGACCAACTGGTGTCAGCACGGCACTCCCCGATTGAAACTCAATAATTCGATTGGCTAGCGCTTTATCAACAACTGCTTGCTCAGGTGCGACGACCTCAAGTTTATTATTGACGGTATAGGCTGCTGGTAGTCCTTGTCCGAGCTGTGTCTCTAACTGTGAACGCATCCCATCACTTGTTACATTGCCGTGCAATGTGATGTTAGCACCAGAAATATCCAAGCGTCCTTGTGTCACATTTTTTAAATTCGGTTGAATACTGGCTAACACCGTCTGAGACCATTGTGGTGGCGTACGTACATGGCCAACTTTCAATTGATCAACAACACGTTCACCATATAGTTCGCGTAATCGCGCCAATATTGCTTGTTTCGTCGCATCATCAGGCGCAGTCCCGCTAACAACCACAGGAGCAGTCGTTGAAGTTGTCACTGGCATCATCGAAGCGGGATTAGATTGTAATAAATCTGCATAAGCTGTTGCAGACATACTCATGATAAAACCTGTGATGATTGACCAATATGCATGTGTTAAATTCATTGAGTGAATCCTATTTTTATTAAATAAATATCTATTATTTAAAATTTTATTTTTTCAACATTTCGCTTCATCATTTAAAAATCGATCTGTATATCAAGTATTCAGAAAAACGTTTTTAAACATTTTAATCATGTCTAATAGCGAAATATCGTCATCATCTAGAACTTGCTCCAAACGAGCTAAACCCGCATCATTTTCCAGATAAGAATCAATCCAATCTGAATCAAATACGTGCACCCAGTGATCTCCACTAAAATCACCCTGCATCAAGCCAGCTAAAGTTGAAGAGTCAGCACCTTGAAAACCAACAAGAAGAATAGGTTGTTCATGACGATGATAGATTAGTGTCGAAATTTCTATGCTATGGTTTTGAATAAATCCTGCGATCAAACTCAACCAAAACGTTGCAGCTCGTGTGCTATTTGCACCTTGTGGCAGTGGCAAAATTAAAGCTTTATTTAGATTCTCAGCACCTTGGCTAATGACTGGCTGCAACAATAATCCTAATGCAATTAACCCCTGAATCAATTGTCCATCATGTTTCGCCATCTTCAAATCATGACTAAAACTACCCACCGTCTGATACATCAAATAAGTTTGGTACTCGAGACCACCGCCAACACCAACCGCTAAAGGTTGTGATAAACAGTGCATTGCAATTGCTGGATCACGGGTATAAATGATTTCCGTGTTTAATGAACGCGTACTTTGCCAAAGCGATTGAAGTAAAACAGGAGCCTGTCCCATAAACTGACTTGGCTTAGCAGGCTGCATTCGAATTCCTGTGATCAATGGAAAACGCCGATGAGATACATCACGACTTGAAGTCAACGTACCCGCTAACGCTAAAGGCATCCGCGTGCTACAAAATACAAAATCAAGTGGCGGCATCTGATCATACTGACGCTGCCAATCTACATAAGAAGATTGTGCTTCAAGGGCTTGAGTAACCCACTGATCTAGGACGTGTAGCATTGATCCATGACCTGTACTACGAATAAAATCTCCTCGCGCTGGGCACTTCCCAAAATAAAAAGATTCAGCTTGGGTCAAATTATCGTTCATCAAAGTATCGCTCATGGGTGACTTCCTATCGCCTGAGTGGATGGTACGGCACTCGCTGTCGCACTAGGCACGTTACTCGCAGCCTGATTAGTCGTAATCATCGGTACTAACTGCAACCCTTTTAAGCTGTTTCCACCTGCTGGAGAGTCAGCCGCACTACTGGTATTTGCAGAAGATGCACTTCCACCACTGATTAAACGGAATTTCACAGTCACCGCAGGGATAGACGTAGCTTGCGGTGTTGCGACACTATTCCATTTCAACTCAAACGTACCATCAGCAAGTTTCTTGCGTTGCGCAGAACTCATCATTTTCTCTAGCCCATAGCTACCTGGCACATCCAAGATCGTCACCAGACGCCCTTCAAAATCTATCCCCGTAATTTTTACACCTGGTTGGCTTGATGGATTGGGCCAAACAAAACTGGTCCACTCCTGTATGCCATTTCGGTAACGCATACGCTGCCCATCCACTTCGATGCTGTATTCGCTTAGACCAGCAACAGGTACAGGCATGATCTGAAAAGTTGTTTGTGAGGGATTGGTTGCTGCTGGAGAAGGTGAACTACCAGACGAAGTCCCATTGGTTGAACCACCAGCTACGGGTGCTAAATATCTTGGAAAATCAGCGATAAATTGAGGCTCTAAATGAACTCCAATATCGTTCCAAGTTTTTGCAGATAATTGATCACCACGACGAGTCACAATTGGATCAAGCTTGGATGTTACAAACGCGCCTACACTACCACTCTCACCAAAAATTCGACCAATTTCTGCGCCTGTCGCTTCAATACGTGCATTTGCGGTGAATGGATATTTTTGTGCTAAATCACGATTAAAAGGTTGATAAACCTGCGCACTCCACACCTTATTGAGCTCATTTTGAGCAGGCGTAATCAACACTGAAAAAGATTGCATTAATGGTTTTATAAACAAAGGACGAAGCACTTGCTTCATATTTTCCGTTGCACCAGCCAGTATTTGCTCGTCGAGAAGTTGCTGAGTTGCATTGAGTTCCGAACCACCCTCATTCAGCGTTTGCTTAACCATTTCTAGCGAACCTGGACCAATATCGCCAGCACTTTTAATTTTATTTAAACGCGTACGAATTTGAGACAGATTA
Source organism: Aquirhabdus sp. (assembly GCA_030150135.1). Classification (GTDB taxonomy): domain Bacteria; phylum Pseudomonadota; class Gammaproteobacteria; order Pseudomonadales; family Moraxellaceae; genus Aquirhabdus. The sequence goes on along the minus strand of JASLGO010000106.1, from coordinate 22,927 downwards.
TTCAAATAGGTCATCAAAAATGAACGCTTTTGATTATCTTCGCGTACCTGAACGATATTATGAAGTGGCGCAAACTCTGTGCCTAAAACTCCTAATGCAGATGAATTTGGATCTTGTGCACTGACATTCACCTGAACCTGCGCAGGTGTTCGCTGGAGAATGGTGCGTTTCACCCACTCAAAAAAACCAGACTTCGCTGTCGCTAAACTCCCATCGACAACAGACGAATTATCCCAACTCGTTTCACGATCCAACACTGTAAATAGTTTCACGATTGGAGAAAGCTCAGGATCGCCTAAACCATTCATTAATGCGACTTCTTGGTTGAAATCAGTTGTAGGCACGTAATCAATTGACTGGATAAACTTCTTCCATTCGGCAATATCGTCACGTTTATACATCGCAATCAGATCCTTACGGATTTGTTCTGGGCTTCCAGTTAATGTCAGATCATCATTACGAACTGTATTCAGAACCCAATCCTGCCCTTGCACATTTTCTGTTGCTGCCTTATCAATCGCTTGGCTGATATAACCATCCCAAGCAGCCTTGGTAAACGTTCCTGCAATCACATAATTACCCATCATGAAACTGCGATTTTGCTCACCGACAATTTGTGCAACTGTGATGGTTGGGTAACGCGCGGATGCACGCATTTTAATCTCAGAATACACACGATCACGTGCAGGCATACCTTTGACAACACGCCGCAAGTTATCTCGGGTTTGATCAACCAAAGCAAGGTTGGTTTCTAAAACGGGAAAGTCCGGCGCATTCGACTGAGCCAATGAATAGCTAATAATACGTTCCGCACTACGAATCATATCGCTGCGAGACATATCACCCCGATTGGCATCCAACCATGTTCGCCAGAATCGAGTAACTTGATCATTCAAATGACTCTGATCCATATGGGTATGATCGCCCAACATCAGATATGCTTTGAGTGCGTTATACGCATCTTCCACATTGGTTGGTGAAGCCTCTTTATATTGCTGTGCTGCATTCACCGTCATTGCTGCAACAGGCTGATCTGTAGGTTGCAATTGACGGCCATTTGCATTCACCTCCCCTAAGAATTTTTCGATATTCTCAGAAACTGGTTTCAGCATAATTTCCTTGATACCGAATAGATACTCTTGACGTACTTTAGTTTTAAGGGTATCACCTTGATACAAACCAAAACGCAATGACCATGGTCGATCATGATCATATTGATCTAATTGTTCTAAACGATCTTGTAGAATTTCCAAGGATTTGAGTTGACTTGGCATATCGCCTTGTCCAGCACTCTGAATGCGTTTCACCTGTGCGAGATCTGCGGCAACGCGTTCAACTAATTGCTGATTATTCATATATGACCATGTCCACAAGCTCAGCAAAATACCTGCAGAAAACAAAGTCACCAAAAACAAAATATGACGACGTTGGCGACGAGCGCGATTGGTATGTTGTCGGACTAAATGACGATCAGCCAGAATTACTTTTGAGAATAAATGGTTTAAGAAATAACCATGCTGTATCGTTGGTGTCGACGTAGGCGTAGATATCTGACTCGATGCTTTCAGAGCAAATCGTTCCAGCATCTGTGCTGTCATCGGGCTACCCAACTGCCCTTCCTGCAATGCGCTAGTGAAATAGAAACCGCGAAATACAGGCTTAAACTGAAATGGATTATCCTCAAATAATGTTGCAATAAATGTCCGAAGCGCTGGACGAATTGCTTTAAACTCCAGTGGAAAAGTCATAATGCTGGGCGACAATGTTTGATGATGACGCATCGTTAAATGCGTTGTACCGAGATCTTTCAGCCCGCCATATAACAGATCAAGTTGTTGATCGAAATGCGTTACCGCATCGGTCTGATCTTGTTCTTTAAATGGAATCGTTGCTCCCCAAACTTGGGCACGATCATCTTGGTCATAATCTGAAAAAAATTCAGTAAAACCTGATAACAAATCCATTTTGGTAAATACGATATAAACAGGCGCAAAGACTTCTAATTTTTCGGTTAAATCCTGTACACGACTGCGAAGATTCTTCGCTAAAGTCACGACATGTTCAGGATTACTGTTTGTCAGCTCAGCAACACTCACACCAATAATAATGCCGTTAATTGGCGCACGAGATCGATGTTTTTTCAGCAACCCCAAGAAGCTCAACCATTCTTGATGATCTTCTTCATGAACAGCGTAACGACCTGCCGTATCGAGCAAAATACCTTCGGTTGAAAAAAACCAATCACAATTTCGCGTTCCACCAATTCCTCGAATCGCTGGACCACCCTGTTGATCTGCAAATGGGAAGCGTAATCCAGAATGTTGAATTGCTGAACTTTTTCCTGCAGCTGGATTACCAATCATCATGTACCATGGCAGTTCATATAGCGCAGCACGCCCAGTCCGATCACCCAGACGTGATTTACGAATGGTACGAATGGCTTCGTTCATTCGCATTCGTAAATGTTGGGTTTCCTCATGGTCTTGCTGCGTCTTTTTAAAACTTCTGACCTGTTTATTTTCTTGAAGAAGCTCAATCAACTCATCGCCACTACGACGAGAACGATTATTCTGATACCACCAAATCAGCAGCCATCCCATAAAAATAACTACAACACCAGCCACAACCGCCCAATAGACTTTAGGTGGAAAAACTCGTTGTAATGCAATCAGCACAATTAACGCACCTAGCGTGACGATAAAGCGCGGATCAGAAATAACTGACCAAATACGATTAAAATTCATATTAAACTCAAAGAACTAGTAATAGGATTATTCATAAAAATCATGCTTTTTTAGAGATCACTTCTGGTGATTCTTCTCTGACATCTTGAGCAAGTGGCTGATGCGGCATGGCTAACCACAATCCCCGCAACATATTCCCAGCGCTAGAAATGATTGGGATATGTTGCTCCGCTGATTCGACATGTTGTATCGCAATCGCAATCGCTAGACCTGGAGCCATAACATTTGTATTTTCTAATAAAGCCCCGCTATAAATAATATTTTCATCAGATAAATCAAAAGGATGTAGCGCTAACATTAGCTCTCGTAAATTCAGATTTTTAGATGGATGAATATCCGTGACCAAAACACGCTGATGAGAATCTAGGTTATACATTGGATAAAGGCGAAGTAACTCATTAAAACCCTGAGTGATTGCATCTGCCTCTAATCGTTCACCAGCATTGATTGGTTTTTGTCTTTTTTTCAGAATAGGTGTCGTTATTCGCGATAAAACGGGGAATGATGGAATAGAAACCTCACCATGAGTTACTAGAAAAGAAAAACTCGATTCAGATGGAATAAGATGAGGATTTTCAGCAAGCAACAGATCAATCCAATCTTGATCTAAATTAGAGTCCGCACCGATCACAAGCAGAATCGAGGATTCAGAAGATGCTGACTGTGTATTCGTGAGTTGTGCAGTCAGTGCTTGTTCAATATGTTGCAGAGTCTCATCCGCATCTTTGACTATACGATAAATCCACTGAATCTGATCTTCGTGAAAACCAAAACGTAACATTTGTTCAGAAGCAGTTTGCTGCAAATATTGTTGATCTTGTACCGTAAGATGATCAGGCAATAAATATAGGACTTTTAGCTGTTTAGGCCACACCTCTGAGTGCTCAATAATCGTGTCTTGAGCAAAATTCGTATCTTCTTTACCTTGCCATGCGGGATGCAAAATCGCTTGCTGAACATGATTAGATTCTTGCTGCTCTGGTGTCGTCGTCATTCCTTTGGCAATCGCAGTTAAAATCGAGTCCAATTGCTCATAGATATATTGGGTCAAAGCGCCTATCCGTAGCGCCCGAGTTGATAGTGAATATTGAGGAGCAAAATTTTTATCATTATCCGAATGTTGTACTGGATGATTGATCTCCAAATCAATCCGACGGCTCAGGAGCTTTGCACCATTTGCATTCCATAATTCATGGTCACATTGAGCGGTTTGGAATTGTTGTAAACCCTCGATGATTTGATCAGCATGATCACCAAGCTGAGTGTGGACTGTAACTGCATAAACTGATAACCAAGGCATCATTGGATTTTCGGTCAAAACGTCCTCTTGATGATCAGATGTATGCTCGAGCCCAACATTATTTTTCGTTTCAAAGCGTCGTTCTTTGAACCATTTCTGCAATCGATAAAAACCATACACCCCTGCAACAATAAAACTCGGCAGTATAACTAGGGTCAAAATCAGCAATGCTGGAGACACATCAGCGCTGGTCTGACGCCAATACGAAATTGCAACTAAGCCACAAAGACCAAATACGCTAATAATGAGTAATATCCAACGCAAACGACTACCCCAATCTCAAATTCTTGTTATGGTTTATGACAATATTTCTGCCAGTCATGAATGATTCCCAACAGTTAACGCTTGATTGGCTATCAGTAAAGCGCCACATGCTGTTTTATCACCATGCCTAGCCACTGCTTTACCATTCACAATCATGGTTGGGTCACCTCTGACAATCGTTGTAGTTCCGCCATGTCCCTTGATTGGACAAGTCACTTGATCACCGACACAAGCAACTGCAACACCATTGATCGTGAGCGTAGAACTACCTTGAATCACCGTTCCACCATGAGATGTGGTTGCACCGACTGTAATTAACGCCTTAGCCATAATGCCCTCTAGTCATTCTGAAATATGAAGCATCACTTCTACTCTTAAAAATTACTCATAGATTGGCGCATTAGGATCAATCGATTCTAAGGTCAGTTTCTGAGCAATATCTGCTTTGCCTAACACCCCGCGCATCCGAAACTCGGTGTGTCCTAAATCCATCATCTTCCAGCGCCCCCCCCACGTTAATCCAACCGATTCAGCAACCTCGCCATAATGCTGATATCCTTGCATCGCCCAAGGGTCTTTCTCGGTAATCACCACCTTGCCATTTCGCATAAATGCAACATCACCCGCCAATCCAAATTGGTGATAACTGCGATAACCAGTTGCATGTGTGACATTAGCCCCCATGCCAGCCAATCGATTTTGCCGCTCTGGACTCCGATAGCCTTCCAGTAAAACTAGATCGTAACCGTAGCGCTCCTTCATTAACTTAAAGACCAAGAGCAAACGTTGAACATACCTTGGATTCATCTTGTCCCACTTCCGATCTGCTGATTGCAGCATTCTTTCCGCAGATACAACTGGAATTGAGCCACTTTGATCGGTCATTTCCGCATGACGAGCAATTTTTTCTGCATCAACAATCAAATCTGTCGCCACCTCAGGCGGAGGAACCAACATTTCTCCTTCCAATAACGCATAAATCTGTGGATCCGTACCCCTAAAGGATTCGTAATCCATTGGAGGTATTGAAGGTTTACGCGTGACCACCCAAATCACTGGAGTAGCCAACAAAATCAAACCTGCCAAGACAATCCAAATTGACTGACGATACTCCACTGTATTTGCAGAGGTATGCGGCGTCGGTATCGCCAAAATAAAACGACGAATCAATGCTTTTGAAAACTGATGAACAACATGAGGCCATGCTCTGACATAATCTCTTGCACTTGAAGAAAGCAGTAACACCCCAGCACTTCCAATTAGCAAGAAATAGCCAAAAATCATGAGCCATATCATGAATTAAACACTTTCATCATGAGCCAAATCATCACTTACTATCGTCGCTAGACTTCGCTCTCGTTGTGATATTGACGGCTAAAGGATGATCCATCGTATCGAGCATACTCTTGACCAGCAGTACATCTTTATCATGCGAAAGTGGTTTCTTTTGTGGGGCAACAGTATGGGGAATGGGCTGATTACCTACTCTATTTGTGATATGAGTTGGCGCTAAGACATCATGCTGTGTCTTACTTTCAATCAACCTCTGAAGCTGTGCATCATCTTTGGTCAGTGACGTGCGATGTTCTTCAACTTTTTGACTATTTATTTTTGATTGAATTGTTTTCTGAATATCGTCTTCCTTGAACGAAGCCAGCGGATTCTTCATTGGCAAAGAACTCAATGGTTTTACTAAATTACTCTCTTTACGATCATCTTTAGCATCGTCTATACGATCATCTTTACGATCAGAAGGTTGATGCGAAACTGGTAATGTCGGTGTCGGTTTTGGTGTAGGCTCTGGAATAGTTTTCGGTATCGCAGACTTTGCTAATTCTGGGATTGGAGCAGAGGTTTGATCGGTTAATTTCATTAAACCAACCGCGCCACCACTTAACACGCCACCCGCAATAAAACTAATGATTGATAACCCAATCGACTTCTTCTTAGACCAACCTAAAGGCTGCGCTGCCCCCAGAATGCTAAACACCGTGTTGGTCTGACGAGGTTCATATAAGCTAGGGCGATTTTGTTGTTTTGGATGTTGTTGATGACTCATATTGTTGCCCTAAAATATCAAAACTGTTGTGTCTCACCGACAAAACTAAAAATATTAAAACTTATAAAATGCACTGTTATTTTTTCTAAAAACAATCAACTCTCAATCAAACCTAAATCAAATTAGGGTAAATAAACCGTAATATTGGCTTGTTGTTCTGGCATAGTAATCAAATGGTTATAGGGCACCATCGCTTGCTGGTCTTGACGATGGAGCGTCCAATCCAGTCCGACAAATGCACACACTGTCATCACACCAAGCAACAGTAATATGAACGCCATCGGCAACTCGCTTCGGATTGCGTGTTTAACTTGATCTGGAATTGCCCAAAATGGCGCAAAAGGTTGTTTCTTACCTTTTAGAAAAGTAATTTCATCACCCAGACGAGCAATTAAATAATTAATTTTTTCTGGTGCTTCTAGACGATACTTACCCTGAAAACCCAGCAACAAACAGAAATGAACAACCTCTAAAGCAGGCAAACGCAGCGCGCCCTGTTCGCGTAATATTTCAAGCGTGGTAAAAAACTGCTCACCCGCCAGCTGAGACCCAAACAAAGTTAACTGTAATGGCGCCCCACCCCATTCAGCTTGAACAGCCTCATATTCGGGATTACGCTGAGTCATCAAGGTCTCATCCACTAGCGCACAATACGCATATTTAGCATCATGAATATTGTCGGCAGAAAACTCGGACCGACGTGCTTGGCGTTCAAAATGAACCAGAAAATCCATCAACTTTTCACGCAAAGACTGTGCACTTTCAGGTACATAACCATTACGTAATAAAAAAATTAAATAAAATCCATCATACATATAGTCCACGAGTGAACGCTGTCCAACACGCGAGAGTAAATCATGGCTAACAGGCTCACCTCCAGATCCACGTCCAATCTCGCCACTCGCAAACAACGATGGTGCACCTGCTGAACTTGTCGCACCATACAGCGGCATACGCCCTAAATCATTGGTCATGATTGCATTACCGCCATTAGCTCAATTTTTAGATCAGCAAAACCATTGGGGACATAGAGACAAATTGATTCTGCTTGAAGCATTTGTTCATACAGTGAGCCATGTGGTTCTAAAGCAAAATATGAACAGCCTGGGCGAATTGGAATAGCTGAAGGCACTTGCGCAACATGCGTAATCGCCACGGCAGGCAATGCCGCAAGAACACGTTTTTCAACATCATCAGGAGCACCCACTTTAAAACGCACTGGAACAGATGCAACTAATTCATGCGCAGGTATTGCTGAACTCACAGCGAGGTACAAGCGCGTCCCACGATCAATTTTGTCTGACTCCAAACACCCTAACCAATAAGAGGCTCGCGTTTCTCGTAATGGAATTGCCAAAAAACGACTCGAAATCACTGTATCCAGCAAACTACGAATAATTTGATCTAGCAACACAAATCCATTCATTGGTGCATCATGGATATAGGCTGGCAGGTCATCTAACGTGTATGATTTTGCAAAAGTCATCAGCCCACCTGCCATCCGTAATAACTCTTGATGCAATCGCTCAGGATGAAAGCCATGATTTTGAACAAAATGAGACAATGTGGCATACGAACTACTCAACGTATGCAACAACCAAAACGAAGCGATATCACCAGAACGGAACTCAATCACATCTTGACCAGGTTCACGATGATGTCCATACAGTGTTGTGATCTTCGCTTGCATCACTCCCATTAAACGACGCAGTAACGTCATCATGGTTGATGAACTACCAATACTAATCACTGGCGGCACAAAAGTTGAATCTAACTCAAACACTCCAGCCGTAGTACGACACAGCTTTGCGATGGGCAACGAAACCATGCCATCCAATCCAGAGTTGTCACCATCCAATTGACTCCCTAAAACCAGACGGCCTAACCTCTGAAGAACTGTAATTTCTGAAGTTTCAGCATTGGTCATCAGATCATCAATCAATGCGTGTTTTGATACAAACCGCGCTGAGCGACTCTGTTCTTGTGCATGTACATTACTTTGACCAACATGAAGAATCGGGATTGCTAAATACACCGTAAACTGATCAGGCAAAGTACTCACATCAAGTTGAATCGGACTCGGTAAGACATCTCGTTCAGGTGCAAAATAACTTTCGCCATCAGGCCAAACCACATTCGCTTGAGAAAGTGACAACAATCCATTTGCTAAAAGAATCGGCTCAATCGTGATAGAATGCACGCCAAATGCATAAGGATGCAGGATCTTCAATGCTTCAGATACACGTTGTTCATGATATTGATCTTGCATCTGAAAATGCTGTGGTCTGAGAAACAAGCCTTCGCCCCAGAGCACTTTTGCTGTTGGATACATAATGTTCTACCCTCACTGACACGCAGTAGAAAGTTCAGCCTCAATAACAGGCACCTGAGTTTTTTTTACCAATTCGGTCATTTGAATTGGTGATGCTGAATTCACGGATAGCAGACCATCTTTGACACGAACATCACAACGACCTAGAGCAAGACGTAAAGGTTTATCACTCTGCAATTGCTTAACAGGAATCAACAACCGCCAGCGATGTGCTCGGTTATGAAGCTGAAACAACACTGCAATAAATTGTGAATCGGAGGGATACTTAACTCGAATCTGAGTGGAATGATTAGGCAGTATTAATTCTTCTTGGTAGGGTAAAAGATTATGATCACTGGTTTCTTCTACGCCAATTTTGTTGAAAGCGCCTCGATCTTGTAAGGCATAAAATCTAGATATTGTGCTAAAACCCTGCCCTTTTGCATCGCCATTTGCGTCAATACTTGCTTCAATAATCACACTCTGGGTGCGAATAATTTGACTTGCCGCAAAATCCTTAGCCGCCTTTAATTGTTCTTTCGCAGCCACTTCGGTTGGAGAATCTTTTAATCCAACCGCCACCATCAATCCACTAAACATCCCACCAACAGAAACAGCGGGTTTAGAAATAGAATCTGATGTGACATCACCAGCTTGATAACCAAGCGAATCTGTAACTGCACCCGCAACATTTGATGTTGTATTCGCTATTGGACTAAGTACGCTCTTAGAGCTGGACGAGGAAACAAACTCAGCAGCTTTAGGAATGACATTTTGAATAGACAAAGCATTTGTTCCTACCTCATTCACAGCCTCTGCCGTATGTGATAAACCAGATGACGTCTGACAGCCTATTAATGACAACTGCGACACAATAATCATCGGAGATAGAATAAAAAACAAACGCATTCTTTTCACTCGTTATAAATATACAAAACTTAAATAATAAAATAATTAGATTTAATTTTAGGCGTGCATTATTAACATTTAAGAAAAATAGTAAAGTCTATATTTTGTTACCAATTTGTAAACAGAAATGATGACTTAAAGTAGAAGAAGAAAACATTCATTGTCATATATTTAATGAAATATTTTTCACAAAAAAAGACTTGCCATACTTTTTTTTGTGCAATAACATCCTCCAAAATTTATCAAACAACTATATTTGTATATTTAAAAGTTTATTTACGCGTCACAGTTCTCATTTTAACAAAAATGAAAATTAATAATTAATTGAGGTTTTAATGCTTATTCAATTTATTAACTACATACATCACTCTTGAGACTTAGTTATCAATTTTTATTAAAAATTCTAGTTATCATCAATAAAAAATCGGAGTTTTCATGATTAGTTTTAATGCTAAGAGTTACTGCACGCTCGCAATTCTGGTATCAATAAATATATCAGGTTGTTCAACGATAAAAGATCAAAACAAAGTCGAGAAAACCCGTGTTTTGGGTGTACCAACGGCTGTGGTTGAAACCAATCCAGAAATTTTGAACCTTGAAGCTAACGTCAGAAAATCACCCAATGATCCAGTCGCTTGGAGCAATCTTGCAAAAGCATATTTTGATCATCAAAAATATGACCTCGCCATTCAAGCAGGAAACTCATCTTTACAACTTCAGCCTGACAACACAGATATTCGGAATATCGTTTTTGTATCAGGCTTGCGTATTGCCAGTTCGAGCTTAGATGGGATTCGTAAGGATCAATCTTTGACTGGTAGTAATCTTGCCGATGCTCAAACGCTGGTCGGTACGATCCGCCAGTCTTTGGGAGAAACTTCGCTTACTGGGACTAATGCCAATACACCATCCACGGAAAAAATCTCGACACGACATACTCATAATAAGAAGAAAAAAGTGTACACGGTCAAACATGTCTCTGAAAAAACAGTTGCTCAACCGAACTCAGAGGCAGCAGTAATCACTGCATCAAATAAGCCCGCTGTCATTAGTAATAAACCTGTTAATGCGACAGCAAAATCTGCACCAAATCCAGCCATACAAGCTGCGGCAAACAACCCTTTTGGGGCGTTTAAATAATAAGTTTCCCCCATAAACCTAATATTGGAAATAATAAAATGGCTAAACGTGAAAGTGTACAAAAGCGTCTCCAACGCGTCCGTCCTCCTCGAGTTCAACTCACTTATGATGTTGAGGTAGGCGACTCCAAAGAACTAAAAGAATTGCCTTTTGTTGTCGGCGTCATGGGAGACTTTGCTGGCTCTTCTACCATTGAACAGGCAAAACTCAAAGATAAAAAATTCGTCAATGTCGACCTAGAAAACATCGATGAAGTGATTGCGGCGATGTCCCCTCGTGCGGTATTTCGTGCACCGAACCATCTGACCGAAAAAGGTGGAGAATTTGGTGTCGATTTGACCTTCAAATGCATGGAAGACTTCCGTCCAGAAGCAGTCGTTCAACAGATCGATCCATTACGCGAACTCGTTGCCGCACGAGGTCGCTTAACTGATCTACGCAATAAGATTTCAACCAGTGAACGCCTAGAAGACTTACTCGATGATGTTCTGCGTAACACCGAGCAGGTTCAGAAACTGGGGGAATCTACCGTTGGAGGAGATCATGATGCGTAATCTACAACCACAAGCTGACGCAACGTTTAACACGACGGCTGAATCAGAATTTAGCTTATTAGATCAAATTGTCACCGAAAGCCGTATCGCAAAATCTGATGTTGAACATCAACGTGCCAAAGACTTGATTGCAGAATTGGCGCGAGAAGTCATGTCAGGCACAGTCGTTGTTTCGGATAATTTATCAGCATCCATTGATCAACGTATCGCTCAATTAGACGAGCTGATTTCTAAACAACTCAGTGCGATTATGCATGCACCAGAGTTTCAAAAACTTGAATCCTCTTGGCGCGGTCTGCACTATTTCTGTAGCGAAACACCATCCAATCCAATGCTTAAAATTCGGATGCTCAATACCAATAAAAAAGAGCTGGCAAAAGACTTCCAAAACGCTATCGACTTCGATCAGAGTGCATTATTTAAAAAAATCTACGAAGAAGAATATGGCACATTTGGTGGCGCACCTTATGCAGCTCTGGTCGGTGATTTTGAATTCACACGTCAACCATCAGACATCTATTTATTAGAACAACTCTCTCATGTTGCTGCAGCAGCTCATGCACCTTTCATTTCAGCAGCTTCACCTGAAATGTTTGGACTCGATTCATTCACTGAAATGGGACGCCCTCGCGATCTATCCAAAATTTTTGAAACCGCTGAATATGTCAAATGGCGCTCATTCCGCGAATCAGAAGATTCACGCTATGTTGCACTGACACTCCCACGTTTCTTAGGTCGCCTGCCCTACAACCCTAAAGATGGCACAACCGTTGAAGGTTTTAACTTTGTTGAAGATGTCAGCGGCGCAGATCATAGTGAATATCTGTGGGTCAATGCCGCTTATTCATTTGCAACACGTTTGACTGATGCCTTTGATATGCACGGCTGGTGTGCAGCCATTCGCGGTGTCGAAGGTGGTGGCTTAGTTGAAGGTTTGCCAGTACACACCTTCAAAACTGATGATGGTGAAGTGGCACTCAAATGTCCAACGGAGATCTCAGTGACTGATCGTCGCGAAAAAGAACTCTCAGATTTAGGTTTTATTCCGCTGGTTCACTGCAAAAATACTGACTATGCCGCGTTCTTTGGTGCGCAATCCACTCAAAAAGCCAAAAAATATGAAAGTGATGCAGCAAATGCTAACTCTATTTTATCGTCGCAAATTCAATACATCATGGCAGTCTCTCGTATCGCTCATTATTTAAAAGCCATGATGCGTGACAAAGTAGGTAGTTTTGCTTCAGCAGGCAACGTCGAAACCTTCTTGAACCAATGGTTATCGCGCTACGTTCTACTCGATGATGGCGCATCACATGAAGCCAAAGCTCAATTTCCATTAAGAGAAGCCTCTGTAAAAGTGGTTGATGTACCTGGTCGCCCAGGTGCATATAAGTCGGTCGTCTTTTTGAGACCGCACTTTCAATTGGACGAGCTATCTGTATCGCTTCGTCTTGTGACTGAGTTGCCGCAAGCTGCAAATGGCTAACGGCATTTTTTAAAACCGTTTTGGTTTTCATTTATAAAAGGAAAAATGTAATGAAAGATATATATGTACAATTTCGAGGTAAATATAAAGTTGATGGCGAATCACGTGATAGCGAACATCAAAACTGGTTAGAAGCACATAGCTGGACTCATCAAATTCGCCAGCCAAAATCGGCAACAGCCAGCAGCGTGGGCGGTCACACAGCAGAACGTGCAGAACATGATGATATGATGTTTATCAAAGATTTGGACGCAACCAGTCCAAAAATGTGGGAAGCCTGTTCAGCAGGTTATACCTTCGATGAAGTACAAATCGACTTCTACCGTGCAAACGGCGATAAACGTGTGAAATACCTGCAAATCAAACTAAAACATGTGCTGATTTCTAGCGTAACACCACAAGTTTCTGATGAGGGTGTGCCGACAGAAGCATTCGGACTGAAATATGCGGCTGTTGAGTGGACATACACCCAACAATCGATTGATGGTACATCAAAAGGCGCTGTCACCAAGAAGTGGTCATTGTCTAATAACACAGCAAATTACGCTGCATAACCACAACAATAAAGAAACACAGATCAAGGGTCATCATGATTCTTGGTCTTTTTAAACTCGAAGAATGGTTGTATCTATGCAACAAACACGTTTCACCCATTTGGGTTTTTCGCCTACGTTATTTGAAAAACTATTTGATGACCAACCTCGATATGTCAGCGAGATGAATCCACTACGCCGCTTAAATATTGAAGAATTAAAAGGTTCTGTCGCACGCGACTTGGAAGCGCTGCTCAATACACGCCGTAGTTTTTCAAAGACATTGGATACATATCCACTGGTTCGTCGGTCTGTACTGAATTTTGGTATTTTAGATTTCGTTGGACTCAGTACCGCTAATCCAGAACATTGCGACAGAATCTGTCGTGAAATTGAACAGACTATCGCTGATCACGATCCAAGATTGTCACAAATTCATGTCGAAATGGAAATGGATAGCGATCATGTCGGATCACTATTATTTACGATTCGTGCAATTCTGGTGGTTTACCCTATCAATGAAATGATTTCTTTTGACGCTGTATTGCAACCGTCTACCCAACAATATTCGATAAGACATACTACTGATAGTTATTAAAAAATAGATTTTTGGAATCATAAATTTTGGAAGAATTGCTACCTTATTACGAGCAGGAACTTGCACTCTTTGGTCGTCACGCCAAAGACTTTGCTCAGCTATATCCAAAAATTGCCAGCCGATTACTGATGTCTGGCGAAGCCGTTGAAGATCCACATGTTGAACGATTGATTCAAGCATTTTCACTCATCGCGGCTCGCATTAATAAAAAACTCAATGACGGCTATAGCGACTTTACCGCCTCACTCTTTGAAGTGTTATATCCTGATTATTTACGACCATTTCCATCATGTTCAATCGCTGCAATGGATACGGGGCAACGTCTAAATCAGCTCACCGAGCCACTGTTAGCGGAACGCGGAACCCAGTTGCAATCGAAAGCCATTCGCGGTGTGCATTGTCGTTTTCGTACTGTTTATCCAGTACGACTACTTCCTATTGAGCTCGCACAAGTTCAGTTTAATAGTGTCATTCATGATGAGTTTTCAGGAAAATTTAATGCATCAATCAAGCTGAATTTTCATAGTTTAAGTGATGTATTTGATTGGCAACATTTACTGAATGAGTCATTACGATTATTTATGGATACCGACGCATCTAGTGTCGCCAGACTTCGTGAAGTACTGCTGGATCACAAGCATGTTTGTCGTGTTGAACTCGGCGATCAACGTCAAATATTGGCTCAAACGCCATTCAAACAAGTCGGTTTTCAAGCCAATGAATCAATATTGCCTATCGAGCCTCGCGCACAACAAGCCTACAGACTCATTACAGAATACTTTGCTTTTCCTGAAAAGTTCAATTTTATCGATTTGGATCTACAGGCCTTAAAACCATTTTCTCGCTCAACATCTAAAACACTCACCGTTGAACTATTTTTTAAGATTGATATGACTGATATGGTGAAACTCAAAGCCTTTGAGCAACTCAATAAAAATCACTTAAGGCTATTCTGTACTCCTGTCGTCAATTTATTTAAACGCCCTGCTGAGCCCATTCGCATCGACCATAAACAGATGGAATATCCACTCATTGCGGATGTCCGCCAGCCCGCATCTTATGAAATCTATTCGATAGATCGTGTGCATCATGTTCGAGAAACACAGAGTGGACAAACAGCATACGAAATCCATCCGTTTTACTCACTCAACCATCACCAGAGTGCCGCCAAAAATCACTATTACCATTTGGTTCGTGATTCATTAGTTGCCAGCAACAATCCTGGTTTTGAATGTCAAATCATGATTATGGATCAAGAATTCAATCCATCCGAGACACAAATCGAAGTCCTCAGTGTCGACATTACTTGTACCAATCGTCATCTGGCGAGTCAGCTTCCTTACGGACAACAAGGTGGTGATTTATTTCAAGAACAAAGTGGGGCTTTTCGCCAAGTCCAACTTTTGCGTAAACCCACATCAAGCTACCGATTCGATCATGCAGGCGAAGGACGTTGGCGACTTGTTTCACACCTATCACTGAACGCATTGTCATTTGCCCAAGAAGATGCTGCCTTAATACGAGAAATGTTAACACTCTATGATCTCCCGCAAACTAATCAAAACCGTAAGCAAATCGAAGGCATTTCTAGTATCAAAGTCGAACCCACGACCACACGAATTGCAGCTCATCCTTATCCATTATTTGTTCGTGGATTAGAGATACACATCGGTTTACATGAAGATCATTTTGTCGGCACTGGGACATGGTTGTTTGGAGATTTATTGTCTCATGTCATGGGGCTACAGGTTGGTTTGAATAGCTTTGTTCAGGTCGTTCTAAAAAATGCTGATCACACACGGGAACTGCGTCGATGTCCACCACGCAATGGTCTACGCGCGCTAGTGTAATTGAAGCGCTTGAAAGTCATCCTGAACAGTTTGATTTTTTCCAAGCGATTCGCTTATTACAATTGTCGCTGCGTCAATCCAATCATATTGATCCTGAATCAGCGATCGGTGCTGAAATTCGTTTTAGTTCATCGTTATCACTGGCATTTCCAACAAGTGAAATAGAATCGATTAGGGTCAAACAAGCCAGTATTGACGTGCTAGAACCGAAAAAACGTCAATCAAGCAAACATTATCGACTATGTCCAACGATGATTGGGCTCACTGGTCCACTTGGCGCATTGCCTGTGGTTTACACACAAGGATTAAGTGCCCAAATCACATTAAAACAAGACAGCGCAGCAGCGGCTTTTTTAGATTTATTTAATAATCGCTTGATTGGATTATTTTTTAAGGCTGCAACACGATACAGCTTGCCGTTACAATATGAAATTCAAGGTCGCCATGCTTATCTTGACCACCTTCATGCTCTAGCGGGCTACACACCCACTCGCTCATCGGAACCAACCATCGATGAAGCCTTCGCTCAGTTTGGAGGACTCATCCAAGGTCAGAAGGTATCAGGTGAAAGTTTGCGGCAAGTCTTGAGTTCATATTTAAATGAAACTGTCAGCGTTGATCAATTTATCCCAGAATGGTTTGAAATCCCTGAAAATCAGCGTACATGCTTAGGCGGAAATTTTGCACAACTGGGACAAACGACTTTTTGCGGCGCACGCGTACAACAGATTGATAGTCGGATTCGGTTACATATCGGGCCATTATCACAAGAAGCTTATGATGCTCTCCTCCCAACTGGAAAGTCATATATTGCCATAAAACAATTAATCACACGTTGGTGTAGCCCGACTACCACAATCGAAGTGATTTTAGTGTTAGATAAAAATGCGATTCAACCTGCGCAACTTGGAGATCTATCTCATCGAGGTTTAGGTCGAGGATTATTTTTACTATCAAAACCTGTCGAGCAACATCAATCACAAACGCGATATTTGCTGAATTAAACACTTGTTACATGAAACATTTTATAGAAAAGAAAGAACCCTGTTTCGTCACAACTTGCTACAGTTAAAAAATCATAAATAATCACAGCTCCATTACAATTTAAGCGCATTAATTGTGGCAAAATAAAGAACTCAGATTTTGTGTCATACGTTGCACTTCTTAAAACGCTGCAACTTTTATAAATGATTAGGAACTTTCATGAGCGCAAATACACTGAGTGATCAAGCACAAGCTGCAACGCCAAGTGCATCAACACTCATGCCGCTTAATTCGGTATCTCTCACTGCACCAGGTGTCAACCTCGGCGCATATATCAACACGATTAGTCAAATTCCGATTCTCACGCCAGAACAAGAAAAAGAACTCGCAGAACGTTATTTTTATGATGGCGATGTGGAAGCCGCGCGTGAACTGGTGCTTTCTCACTTACGTTTCGTAGTACATATTGCGCGTAGCTATGCAGGATATGGCTTACCTCAAGGTGACTTGATTCAGGAAGGCAACGTCGGTTTAATGAAAGCCGTGAAGCGTTTTGACCCAACGATGGGCGTTCGCTTAGTGTCATTCGCAGTACATTGGATCAAAGCCGAAATTCATGAATTTGTGATTCGTAATTGGCGAATTGTCAAAGTCGCTACGACCAAAGCACAACGTAAATTATTCTTTAATTTACGTTCTTTGAAAAAATCTAGCCGTAAATTAACGCTGCAAGAAGCTGAAGATATTGCACGCGATTTGAATGTCACCGCAGCTCAAGTGCTTGAGATGGAAGGACGTTTAACCGCGTATGACGCATCATTTGAGGCGCAAGCTGAAGATGACGAAGAAGGTCGCGTTGCGCCTGTCATGTATCTCGAAGATACCCGCTTCGACCCTGCCCGTGAAATCGAAGAAGCGGACTGGGAAGAACATAGCAATAACGCGCTTGCCAATGCGATGGGCAAACTCGATGATCGCTCACGCACGATCTTGAAACGCCGCTGGCTCGATGATGAAAAAGCGACGCTGCATGAACTCGCCGCGGAATACAAAGTTTCAGCCGAACGTATTCGCCAGTTAGAAAAAAATGCGATGGATAAAATCCGTACCGCAATGTCAGTAGGTTAATAGGCTAAGCAATGAATTGGTTGGCAATCGCCGCAATAAATCTCGCTGCTGCGGTCATATTCGGTGCTTTTGGTGCGCATGCGCTAAAAGCACGTTTAAATAGCGAACAGCTTGGCTGGTGGCACACGTCAACAGAATATTTCTTCTATCATGCGCTCGGCCTGCTGGTCATCGGCGCATTGATTCGTACCACCCCTACTCTCGAATTGCGCTTGCCTGCTGGCTTGCTACAAATCGGCATTATCATTTTTTGTGGCTCACTCTATGCGATGGCACTCGGCGCACCGCGTTGGTTTGGCGCGATTACACCAATTGGCGGAACCGCATTTATTGTCGGCTGGCTGCTTTTGGCATGGTCAGCATTTAAGGTGTCGGCAACATGAGTATGACTTTACTCGTCAATGGACAACAACTTGAAACTCCTGCCAAGACCTTAGCCGAACTGGCAATCGAATTAGGTTTAAATGGCAAACGCTACGCAATTGAAGTGGATGGCATGTTGATTTCCAAAAGCCGTCATCCTGAATACACATTACATGCAATGCAAAAAATTGAAATTGTTCATGCAGTTGGAGGCGGCTAATGGCTACATGTTGTGACATCCATCATCACGAAACATCACACGATCATGAAAACCACGTTGAAAATAATGTTTCTCATGCGATCACGCTAAGTGAAGTGTTTTGGCCAGAGTTTGTCTATCACGATGAGCGCATTTATTTAGACGCTGCACCTGATAGCGATGATTATCTCGAGCTTCTGCTCGCTTGTGAATACGACAAGACCACCGTGCAAGCACTCTGCAACCATCGACACTTGCTGGAATACTGCTTAACAGTTGATTCTAAAAACACACCAACACGTGAGCAACTCATTACCTTTGGTCAGCGTTTGCAAGCCATGTGGCAAGCCAAACTTGCCAAAGACTTTCCAAATCTAAATGTCATCGTTGCATTCGATGCGCAGGACGAAGATCCTCTGGATGACTTACAAATTGTTATTTACCAAGAAGATGTTGAATGATGAACGCCATGACTAATACTCCATTCCAAGATCAGCCGCTCATCGTTGGCTCACGAACCTTCTCCTCTCGCCTTTTAGTTGGTACTGGTAAATACAAAGACCTTGCTGAAACTGGTGCAGCGATTAGCACGAGTGGCGCTGAAATCGTCACTGTTGCGATTCGTCGTAGCAACATTGGTCAGAATCCTGACGAGCCGAACCTGCTTGATGTGATTCCACCTGATCGTTATACGATTTTGCCGAATACCGCAGGTTGCTTTGATGCAGACAGCGCGGTGCGTACTTGTATGCTCGCGCGTGAATTACTCGATGGTCACAACCTCGTGAAGCTCGAAGTGTTAGGCGATACCAAGACACTGTATCCGAATGTCGTCGATACGCTCAAAGCTGCGCGTACATTGATTGATGATGGGTTTGAAGTGATGGTTTACACATCCGATGATCCGATCATTGCGAAAGAATTGGAAAACATGGGCTGTGTTGCCGTTATGCCACTCGGCAGTTTGATTGGCTCTGGTTTAGGTCTGACTAATCCGCATAACATTCGCCTGATTCTTGAAAATGCCAATGTGCCAATCATTGTCGATGCTGGTGTGGGTACTGCATCTGATGCAGCGATTGCGATGGAATTGGGTTGTGCTGGTGTGCTCATGAATACCGCGATTGCTGCGGCTCAGAATCCTGTATTGATGGCTTCAGCAATGAAGAAAGCGGTTGAAGCTGGACGTGAAGCGTTTTTGGCGGGTCGTATGCCGAAGAAAGCGTATGCGAATGCAAGTTCGCCTGAGACTGGGTATTTTTTTAAGTAGTTGACTATAAATCTTAAAATACAAGGAATGGTATATGGCTGGCGGATCTCAATTCTTTCGATTCATGATACCGTTAATTGAATCACTTAGAGATTTAGATGGTTCAGCATCAGCATCAGAAGCTAAAGATAAGGTTATCACTAAAGAAAAAATTTCAGAAGAAGAACTGGCAATCCCATTAAAAAGCGGTAATTCACGCATAAGGAATCAAATAGCTTGGGCTAGATTATATTTAGTCAAAGCTGGTTATATGGAATCATCGCAAAGAGGTGTATGGAGTCTGACAGAACAAGGACAAAATGCGAATCTTGAAATACTAAAACCACAAACAATTTACAATGAAGCTGTTGGTAAGACTAAAAATAAATCGATTTCAAACAAAGAAATACAGATTGATGAACTAGAGCTAGAAGCACAAGAATCGAGTCTATTATCTAAACTTCGCACAATTTCACCATTAGGTTTTGAGCGGCTATGTCAGCGTCTTTTAAGGGAATCTGGTTTCAAGCAAGTAAACGTTCTTGGTAAAACTAATGACGGTGGAATTGATGGTGAGGGCTTACTCGAAATTAATCCTTTCGTAAGTTTTAAGGTGCTATTTCAATGCAAACGTTATCAAGGTTCTGTCGGTTCGCCTATTGTCCGTGATCTTCGTGGTGCAATGCAAGGTCGTGCAGACAAAGGTATTCTTATTACAACTGGCAATTTCACGATGGATGCCAAGAAAGAGGCAATTCGAGATGGTGCACCACCCATTGAACTTGTGGATGGTGAAAAATTAGTCGAAATGTTTGAAAAACTTGAACTAGGTGTGAAACCGCGCACGATCTATGAAGTAGATAATGAGTTCTTCAAAGAATTTTCGTAAGAACGCACAATGCGCGAAAGTCTTGAAGCTCAACTCCCCGCCTTCAGCACCACCAATTTCACATCCACAGAACCATCATCCGACGACACCAAAATCTCATCATCCTGAATCGTAAAACTCAATCGCATTGAACGATCAACCAATGCCGTCAGCGCTTCACTTTGCTCAGGTAAAAGCTGTAACACTGTCACGTTATCTAAACGCGCAATTTTATTTTCAATGCCTTTAAACCACACATCCGTGCTGGAGTTATAGCTGAGAACCACGACTTTTTGCGAACGATTCGAAGCCTTCTTAATGCGTGTTTCATCTGGCTGACCGACATCTACCCATAACTGAATTGCATCAGTCAAATCCTTATCCCAAAGATCAGGCTCGTCTACCTCAAACAAACCTTTAGTAAAGGTCAATGACTCAGTGGCATACAAGCCAAACATCAGCACGCGCGCCATCACACGCTCTTCAGTTTCCGAAGGATGACGCGCAATCGTCAGCGAATGCGTTTCATAATAATGACGATTCATATCAGCAATTTGCAGATCGGCTTTATAAATGGTTGCTTTCAGTGCCACAATGAATCCGCCTTATCTGGATGAGGGAAAAAGATGCGTAAGCATAGAGGATTAACGGAGTTAAAGCATGAGTTTTTATAATTTTTGTTTTCTAAATGGTATAGCTCATTGAGCTTGTCGAAATGCGCGAGGCATGCAAATACTGTCGAGATGTCCACTTCGACAGGCTCAGTGAACTTTAAATTATTGTAATAAAAAACAGAATTTAAAGACAAAAAAAAGCCAATTGTTAAAGGAGATCAATTGGCCCTGTTCTAAAGCAATTTGGCTTTATTTAAAGTAAGCGCCTTCCCGCTTGGTATGGTCTGTCTTATCAATCACACGTCCAAGCTCTGGAATATGTTGTTTAAGCGAGGTTTCTACGCCTTGCTTCAATGTCATATCTACCGCCGAACAGCCCTGACAGCCACCCCCAAATTGCAATACTGCCGTCAAACCGTCCGCTGGATCATCGAACAACTCAACTAACGATACATTGCCACCATGCGCTGCCAAGCCAGGATTAATCTCAGCTTGTAACACATAGCCGATACGCTCCTCGATGGAAGCGTTTGCACCAATTCTTGGTACTTTTGAATTAGGTGCTTTAAAAGTTAACTGACCACCGAAGCGATCTTTGTTGTAATCAATCACCGCATCTTTTAAGTAAGGGATGCTTGGTTGATCAATATACGCCGCAAAATCTGGATAAACAATCTTTTCATCCGTTGTAATTTCTTCACCCGGTGTACTATATGCCATACAGCATTCTGCACGCGGCGTACCAGCGTTTTCAACGAATATACGTACACCAATGCCGGGAGTATTTTGTTTAGCGAGCAATTCTTTGAGGTATTCCTGCGCTGAAGGAGTGATCTGCATATTCGGCTGATCGTTAGTCGTTTCAGGCGCCTCTAGAACAACCGCTTCACTTGCTACATCTGACATTGTTTCTTCCTCAGTTACAGCCTTACAATAAATGAACCACCGCGTAGAGCACCTCGCAAATGACGCTGCTGATGAATACGCGGTAGTGTCCAGCATCTATCGCTGAACAAAAAAGGGCTAGGAGTCCCTATGGTAACATCTATGGGGTTTGATCAGGCATTCATCAAGTGTATTTACACACAAAAACATCAACAATACTTTCAAAAAATTGGCTGGGTTTTAAACATTTCTATATTTAAAACCCATGTACTTACTTACTCATGCAGCCTCTGGCTTAGGCAATGATGCAAACCATTCTACAAAGTGTGTGCGTTCAGCTTCGCTCATGTGCAAACCACACTTCGTACGACGCCACATCACATCTTCTGCTTGCCATGCCCATTCATGACGACGCAGATAATGCACTTCTACCTCATACAATCCGCCACCAAAATACTGACCTAAATCAGCCATGGTTTTCGCAGAACCTAAAACTGCAGGTGTGACCGTTCCATATCGACGCGTAATCGCTGCCAAGAACACTGGATCCAACTGAGGATACTGTTGAATAAACTCCGCTTGCCATGCAGCGAAACCATTCCAACCTTGAGGAATATCACCGCCATCCAAAGGTTCTTTATCCGTCCAGCCTACAGGAAGATTGGTACAGAATTTTGCCAAATCATCCAGCGCATGTTCAGCCAGCTTACGATATGTCGTTAGCTTGCCGCCCATCACGGTTAATAAGGGTGCTTTACCATCTACCGCATCAATCTTTAGCTCGTAATCACGCGAAACTGCCGAAGCATTTTCAACATCACCATCATCCATCAGCGGACGCACGCCGCTATAACGCCAAATGACATCGGCTGGTGTGAGTTCTTTTTCA
>JASLGO010000088.1 GCA_030150135.1 Aquirhabdus sp. | reverse complement strand
AAGCAAGACCAAATAGGCATCCATGGCGTGGCCCGCGTCGGATGCGGGTAGGTTGCTTGAGCGTATTGGTGACGATACGCCTAGAGGAATGATCGTTCACGACAGAACCCGGCTTATAGGCCCACTTTGCACCAGATTTTTGGCATTGTTTTTTTTAGAGTTTATTTGTTTGTGCTGTTGGTTTTGTTTAAGTTTTAAACGCTTGTGCAATGTTTTTCAAAATATTGAACAGCTTGTTGATGTTTTAGGCGTTTTGACTTGACGAACCAATATGCGATCGGCATAATGCCGTCCTCTGAAATTGATGAACAATCAGTTTTTGGCTATGTAGCTCAGTTGGTTAGAGCACCGCACTCATAATGCGGGGGTCGCAAGTTCAAGTCTCGCCATAGCCACCATATTTATCAAAGACTTACAGTGAAATCTGTAGGTCTTTTTTATTGCCTGAATGATAAGGTTTTATGAAGGTGCTAATGATCGTTATGAATCTTATATCAGTCATCGATTAATCCGTTCACATTTCAATTTTTACTGCACAGAATTATTCATTATTTGTTTTAATTGTGTCGCAGTTCTGCATTTATTGTGGCATATTTGGTGGTGTAATAAGAAGTAAAAATAACCAACACATCATGCATTGCATTATCGTTGGATAGACATCGTGATGATGTTTTTGATGTAAAAAAGGATGATGAAAAGACAAAATGGAATGCAGTTATACAGGATTGTCTTTAACGATTATTAATGCGTTAGGTCAGTTCTGGTTTTGCGCATCAATTTGATCGGGGGCGCTTAATGTTTTATGCATCAAAGTGTTTATTGCAGATCAGTATGATATCAACCGTACTCGGTCTTTCTCTTCCCGCTTGGGCAGTAGATCTCGCGCCTGATTTACAATTGCATGGTTTTTTTACAGCAGGGCTTGCCAAGTTAAGTGGGAGTCAAGGGCAAACTTATCCAACCAACCCCGGTGGTACTGGTACTTCTAATATTGAGTCTAATGTCACGGGTAAATACGACTCTGTAGCAGGTCTGCAACTGAATTATCGCCTGAGTGATCATGTCGATATGGCTTTACAAACGTATCTTGCTGCGCAGGATCTCTCTCAGAAACCTGCGATGAATCAGTACGCATTGAAGGTTAATAGCGCTTATATTGATTATAACATTAACGATGAATGGGCTGTACGTACAGGAAGATTTCCTTTTTCGACGTATCTATATTCAGATAATCTGAGGGTTAGTGAGGCTTATCCTTGGGTACGCTTACCACCAGAAGTTTATGCGAAGTTAGGTGGGCTTTTTGCTCAGAATGGCATAGCCGTTATTTATAAACACACATTCAAAGATGATTGGATATTACGTATTCAGCCAAGTTTTGGGCAAGAAAATTTAAGCAGTTATCAGGTCAATCAATTGACTCAATTGACGTTATCACTTTCTAGCGAAAATCTGATTTTGCATCTTGGTTCTGCTATGGCCTTTGTCAATCTTGATCGTCCTCTTGTCGCGAGTCTAAATAGCAGTATAGATGATGTACTTATGGGTTTGGGATATTCTGCATCAGACTTGAATCGATATGATGCTACCTTTGCGAAGATGCAGACTCGTCATCTTCGAGGCACGTTTTCAGATGCAGGTTTGATCTTTGATGATGGTCGTTGGTTTGTTGCAGGTGAGATGAGTGCGCTGAGATTTTCTGGGTTTGTGAATGATTTTAACGCAGGATATGCAAGCGTAGGCTACCATCTGGGTAAGTGGTTGCCTTATGTCATCTATGCAAAGTATAAAGATTTGAACTTAGATGAAATTGATCAGATTCCTGCGCCAGGGAATACGATCTATGGCAAGGTTGCTGATGTTAATCAATATTCAATGTCAGTCGGAGCTCGTTATAAGATAAAAAATAATGTCAGCCTTAAGTTGCAGGCCGATCGGGTGAGTGGTTTTGGGGGGAATTATATGTCGGGACTTTTTCTTCCTGTCGCAAACTCTACGACACCCTCCATGTTGAAGTCCGCTTATATTTACAGCGTCAGCGTAAGTACAGCATTTTAATCAGGAGCCTAAAAATGATAATAAGAAGGTTTCTAATCACTAGTTCGCTAATCTTTTTCTTAGCAATACAAATGGTTGTCGCTCATGCGGAGATGGTTGTAATCGTAAATCCGCATGTCAATTTTAGTATCTTAACTAAAGGTGAATTACGGCGAATTTTTCTTGGTCAAACAGGAAAGTTTCCTAATGGTGATCCTGCTGAACCATTTGATGTGGTTGGGGAATATAGAAATACGTTTTACCAAACTATTTTAATGAAAACACCCGAATCAGTAGAAAACTATTGGGCGAGTATGATCTTTACTGGTAAAGCTCAGCCGCCCCGACAGGTACAGCCGAACGAAGCAAAGCAGTTAGTAGCAACATCTCTACGGGCAATTTCATATATTGATCGATCGCAGGTCGATACGAGTGTGAAAGTGATCAGCATTACGAATGGGCAATAGTTGCAAAGAGATTTTAATGGTGACGCCGTTTTAATTAGGATTAATGAAATGTTTAATTCGTCAAAATTGGGGATTCAAGCCAGCATTGTTTTTGCAATGTTGTCCTTGAGTACTGCTGTTTTGGCTGTAGAGTTGACGCCTGATCTTCAATTGCATGGCTATGCGACCGCTGGTTTTGGCAAGCTGAGTAATAATCAGGGATATACCTATCCAGATCCTAGCGGTACAGATGCTTCTATGCTGCAATCCAATGTCACGGGTGAATATGATTCTGTCGCAGGTCTTCAATTAAATTATCACGTGAATGATCAAATTGATTTAGCGACACAAGCATATATGTCTTTTGAAAATTCTAATCGAAATGATTATGTGTTTAGGGTGAATTGGGCTTATTTGGATTACAAATTGAATGATGAATGGGCCTTGCGTGGTGGGCGCTTTGCTTTTGCGACATATTTATACTCGGATAATTTACATATCGGTGAAGCATATCCTTGGATACGTTTGCCTCCTGAAATTTATGCTGAGTTGGGTGGGTTATATAGTGAGAATGGTCTAGCTGTGATGTATCGCCATACCTTTGACGACTGGATTTTACGAATACAACCCAGTCTAGGAGAAGAAAAGCTACGAGGTTATCAAGTTAATAATATTAAACAGATTACTGTATCACTGTCTAATGAAAATCTAACCTTACATGCAGGTTCTGGTTTGGCATCGATCGACCTAGATCACTCTTTAAGTGACAGTATTAAAAGTGGTTTAGATGATGCTTTGTTAGGATTAGGTTCTTCACAAGCGGATATTGATCAATTCAATCATGCATTTGCGACATCAGTTCAATTAAATAACGTTCGTGGCACATTTTCTGATGTTGGATTTATTTATGATGACGGTCGCTGGTTTGCGGCCGGTGAGATGGGTGCGTTACGGTTTTCTGGCTTTGTCGATGATTTCAATGCGGGTTATATCAGTGCGGGATATCATGTTGGTAAGTGGTTACCTTATGTCATGTACGCTCGTTATAAGAATGTGAATCAGGATGAATATGACGAGATTCCTGCGCCAGGTAATGCGATATACGCAGCGTCGGCAAATTATGATCAAACCACGATGTCCGTGGGAGCACGTTATAAGATCAGAAATAATGTGAGTCTCAAATTTCAAGCAGATCGGGTGAGTGGATTTAAGGGAAATTATGTTTCTGGCTTCTTTGTTCCCCCAGCAGAGGCGGCTAATTCGCCTTCTACACTTCAATCTGTTTATATTTATAGCGTGAGTTTGACGGCTGAATTTTAATCAAATTTTATTGAGATTGGCAGTGGGTATAAGACGTAAAAT
Organism: Aquirhabdus sp.; assembly: GCA_030150135.1. Lineage (GTDB taxonomy): Bacteria > Pseudomonadota > Gammaproteobacteria > Pseudomonadales > Moraxellaceae > Aquirhabdus. Next base: position 6,408 of record JASLGO010000088.1, on the reverse strand, counting down.
CGCCCCGGGCAAATGTATAAAGGTGATTCATAGCGTGTTGTAAAATAATATTTGTTGTAGATAAGATTGTGTTTTGCAAATCGTTGGGCGTGGATTTTATCAGTCGAGTTATAACAAGGAAAACATGTCGTCATGTTTAAATTTGCGCATAATATTTCGATCCGTATCAAGCTAGCAGCAGTTGTTCTGATTTGTGTTGTTGGTCTGGCGGTTTATATGACGTATGTGGTGATGTCTACGCGTGTCGTGCAATCACGTGTTGCTTCATCACTCATGACTTTTCCAATGCTACAACTGATCGCCGCATCTCGCCAGCAAGCCGAGGATATGAGGGCAGATTATGCAGTGGTTGTATCTAGCCAAGATAGTGCATTACTCATTCCCGCACGTCAGCAGGCAGCTATGACCAAGCAATCTATTGATCATTTGGCGGAGGTTGGGCGAGTTAATGGTTTAGATGAAAGCCACTTAGTGAGAGCATTTAGTACTTATTACCAAGTCGCAGATACATGGGCTAAAGATCGGGTCGAGGGTCGTATTGCTGTTGGTACTGGGCAAAATAGGCTGTATCAGGTTGCGCTTGCACAACGACAATTTAACGAGAGTTTAGATGGCCTCCAAAAAGAGCTGTATCACGAACATGATTCCCAACTGAATAGTGTAAAAGCTCAGGCAGAGCTAGTGACTATTGTTGGGTTAATTGGTGGAATTATTCTATGTATCGGACTTTTTGTGATCAATGCCATCATTGTTCGTCGATTCATTCTAAGACCATTGGATCAAGCCGTTGCAGCTGCAAATCGAATTACGACAGGAGATTGGTTTAGTACAGTTTCTGTTCATGGTCGAGATGAGGTTGGTAAGCTGCTAGATTCTATAGAAAATCTAAGAAGTCATTTACTGCTTGAACGAGAGGCTGTTGAACGCCGTAGTGCTGAATTACAGACCGAGTTACAGCAGCGAAAATTAGCTGAAATCGAATTGAGTAAATTATCAAAAGCCGTCGAAAACTCTGCTGCGGGAATATTCATCGCTAACGCTCAAGGAATTGTGGTATACGCCAATCAAAAGTTTCTGTCATTAACGGGTTATGATTCTGCTGATGTGATTGGTCATCCGAGTCCTTTATTGGTACATGGACGTGAATCTGGAAATATTGATGAGCGTTGGATTGCATTATTACAAGGACTTGAATGGCGTGGAGAGTGTCAGATTCCTCGTCGAGGAGATGGTGCATTTTGGGCTTTGGCATCGTTAGCCGCGATGCTGGATGATGATCAAAATATTGTTCATGTTGTGGGCAATATTGAAGATGTTTCTAAACAAAAAGAATCTGAAGAAGTGATTAACCGTCTTGCATTCTATGATGCGTTAACCTCATTGCCGAATCGTCGTAGTTTTACGGAAAGTTTGCCTAAATTGCTTGATATGGCTGCCCATAATCAGAAAATGGCTGCGGTCTGTTATGTCGATCTGGATCATTTCAAGGAGGTTAATGACACGCTTGGACATGCTATAGGTGATAGTTTACTGCGTACCGCAGCAAAACGATTGCAATCTGCACTGAGAACAGACGATTTTGTTTCACGGCTAGGTGGAGATGAGTTTGCATTAATCATTTCTAATTTGGATGACATGAATGATGCATATATTGTTGCTCGTAAGATCATTGAGCGTATGACTACACCGTTTAAGCTTGATGGCCGAGAGTTGACAGTGACTGCAAGTATTGGCATTGCGTTTTTTCCAGATCACGGTACAAATGCAGATAATTTGCTGAAGCGTGCTGATATTGCGCTTTACCATGCCAAGAGTATTGGACGAAATAACTTTCAGATATTTTCAGAAGAACAGGAAGGAACCGGACTAGCTCGATTGGAGATGGAAGCTCAGATTCGTAGCTCCATTGAAAAAACAGACTTCTTTCTTGAGTATCAGCCTAAATATTGCACAAAAACACGTCGATTAACTGGTGCTGAAGCATTAATTCGCTGGAATCATCCAACACTTGGGCGGTTGTCTCCAGATAAGTTTATAGCCTTGGCGGAAGAAAGTCGGCTTATTGTTCCGCTGGGTTATTGGATTATTGCCGAGGTGGCTTCACAACTCGCCATGTGGCGAGATTTGGGATTTGAGATTGTTCCTGTGGCTGTCAATTTGTCGACAGTTCAGTTCGCAACGGGTGATTTACCTGACTATATTGCTCATACCTTGAAACGCTTTAACTTGGATGCTAAGCACTTTGATGTAGAAATCACAGAAAGTCTGTTGATGGACAACCCAGATGCTGTACGCATGCAGCTTGAGCGATTGGACTCAATCGGTGTAGGAATTGCAATTGATGATTTTGGTACAGGATATTCTTCGCTCAGCTATCTCAGACGTCTGCCTATCGATGTCATCAAAATTGATCGTTGTTTTGTGCAAGATATTGAGAATGAAAATGGTAAAGCCATTATTGAAGCGATTATGGCGATGGCAAAGGCACTTGAGATGTCTGTGGTTGCTGAAGGTGTAGAAACTGAAAGTCAATTACAGGTATTGAACGATCTCGACTGTGATTTTATTCAGGGATATTTATTTAGTAAGCCATTGGAATATCAAGATTTCGAGAAACTATTACAACCAATTTTACTACCTTCAGATACTGAGGGAAGTCTGTAATTACATTGATTCTTTAGATTTTATTAACTCTATATAGAAAATAGGCAAACCATTTTGCATGGCGACTCCAGTTTTACCTGTTACTGACTTCATACTTTTTATAACAACTCTTAAAATTTATGGCGTAAATCACAGACAATTGAATTATTGTAATTGTGGTTAAAAAGTATACTATTTTTAACTTGTTCTTAGAGTCTTATTGATGACAAGGAGATTGGTATGAACGAATATTTGATTGCTTACGATCTAGTTAATCGTAATAATTACAATGGTATATGCGGTGCGATCAGTGGTCTGGATATAGAGAGTTGGCCATTTTTGCATTCAACTTGGATTGCGCATAGTGATTTATCTGCAGAGCAAATCGCATCGTGTTTACGCAATCATATTTGCAAAGAAGACAAGCTATTTGTTGTCCAATTGGCGGGGGATTGGTCTTCGGCTGGATTGCCAAAATTTTCTGCGGACTGGTTAAAGAATAATCTTCATTAGATTGTTAAGCTTTTTGATGTCATTAGGCAAAGAAGCATTGATTTGTTTTTGATATAGAGAGATTGAGGAAAAAAGTTACCCCCAAAGCCTGCGGGTAAGGTTGTGGATAACTAAAAGTGGAACACGTGGAACTGCTGAAAATACTCACATAAGCTCTAATGGTCATTTTTTGATATGACTGTGTTAAACGTGAGTATTCACAGCTTTTCTTCCTTGTTTTTTACTGCGTTGAGATTTATTTATCACATACAGTTGTTTATTTAACGTTCTACATACGACGATCAATATATTCAATATACCCTCGACCTTGAGTTGGCTGATTCTGATATACGCCTCGATATTGATAACCACCAACATATCCGCTACCTAGACCATAAGTGAAATGTGTATCAACTTCACCTTCAATCGTCATGAGCATATTTCCATGGTCATCCGAAATTACCCATCTAAAACTATGAGGTAGTTGCATTTGCACACCATCAGGGCTGGTCGCGGGTTGATCGATAAACTTTAGCACTTCAAATTCAGCGTGATAGCTTTGATTATATTGGGCTAGTCCACGTAAATATGCTTTGCTGACAATTTTGACATCATTGACTCTAGTGTCATTGAGCAAGAGCTGGGTGTTTTCATCTAGATTAATAATTTGGTAAGTAAAGAAATCCAATGGGATTTTTAAATGCTTGGGTAAAGGTCTATCCCGCAGTAAATATGGACTGATACAAGCAGCATGTTCAAAAGTACATAAGCCTTCAATGTGCTGAGTTTGGTTCTGATAGGTTATTGAGCCGCGATATTGAGACAGTACGCTGATGTGATCATAAATGGGAGTTTTGACAAACCAAGATACTTTATCTGTATTGGTAATCTGAATATCGAGTTCAAAATCTGGGCTACGAGCAATCACATGATAATGTGGATATTTACCTGTAATGACAATATTGTCACCAAACTGGATATGTGAGCCATCTTCTGCAAATTGGCAATCGTGTTCAATCGCATATCCTTGAAATTGATGAGGATGCGTAACAGCTGTTCCCATGACGGCAGTTGCATTGTGGCGGGGTGAGCTTTTCAAGGCATGATCAGTATCGAATGCGAGCGCACCAGAAGTACCGATCACTGACATAATGGAGAAAAAATGATGTGGTGTCGGTAAGTCTGGAATCATGACTCCATAATGCGACCAGCCAATCGTTTTAGATCGGTGATATGGCTGAAATGCATAATTAGCAGGGAGTGGTTGACCTTCTTGAGAGGGTGTGTCATCCAATAAGGGATACGCACGGTTGATGAGAAGCTGAGTCGCAGTTTTGAGGTAGTTCATATAATCACTCCTATAACGCAACTTCAATGCCTTGCTGTAGATTTAATTGATCAGTACGACTATTGGCATCGATCAGGATATAAGATTTTGGCAGTAATTTACGTGCTGTTTTATTCACTCGTTTTTCCAGCCATACAGGCAGTTTTATACCAAGTGGATTAGTTTCTGTTTCAGAGGCAGTAGTGGTGACTCGTGTTCCCATGATGTAATCAAACCACGGACGTGTGACACACCAATTGGCATTTTGATTACTGGTCATGTGATGATCATAATGCCAAGGAATGCGTTTTTTTGCATATTCAGGATCTAGGTGCGATTTGGCATGTACTTTCCAATAGTTCCATATTCCATAATAGAGTCCTGCAGTAAAGAAAGGTGCAACAGGTAGAAACACTGTAGATGCGGCTGCTAAACCGATCAATGCTGTTTTTTCATTATACATTTCCGAATTTTTAAACATAGATTCGGCGTAACCTTCATCGTGAAAGCTATTGAGTCTAGCTCGTTTATGGTGGGCAATATGCGTGAAGAATGGGCTATTGCGATGTTGGCTTGGAAATTCATGCAGCCATACTTTATGAAAGTACCATTCCATACCATTTGCAACAAATACACCAACAGGAAAACCAAGCATAAAACGTACTCATATTGATTATTGATGAGTCATTATAAAAAGGCGAGTTTGGATTGATTTGACTGTAGGGGAGTGATTTGGAGTGTCAGTACAGTCAAATAGTGAGTGGATTAGTTAATCTTATTAAGTTTTTGTTGTCTTTCTCTGCCGATAAGCAGTCGGTGCTTCTCCAGTCCAACGCTTGAAAGCACGTGAAAATGCTGAAGGTTCTGAGAAACCTGTCAGGTAAACAATCTGATCAATAGATTCATTGGTGTTGGCGAGTAATCTGCGTGCGAGCTTCTCTCGGTAATGGGCTACAATTTTTTCAAAAGTCGTGTTAATCAGTTTCAAGTCTGCACGTAGGCTGCGTGGATTGACGCCAAGTTTTTCCGCGATCAGTTGTTGATCGAGTTGACCTGATTCAAGTAAGCCACTGCCTAATAATTTTTCAATATCATGCACGAGTTGGTGTTTACTCAGAATATAAAGATGTTGTTCTGCTAGATTTTCATGGATTTGGAGTAATTCAGGTTGCGCGGCAGGGGATGGACACTGTAATAATTTTGAGGAAAAACGAATACAACCTATTGGCATACCTATGCGTACAGGACAACTCCAAGCACGTTGATACTCCTCAATATTTTCAATATCGTTATGTGTCAACCAAATTTCTGTAGGTTGAAATTCATTGTCACTGATATGCTTGAAGAATTTTAGAAATACTCCGATCGCACATTCGAGGTAATGGCGAACAGGATGCTCAAGTCCAGATAGAACTGCGATGTCATTTTCAAGGTGTAAGCCCAATTTGAAGGCATTGGTCAGAATATTCTGATAGCGCAAAGTGCGCTGTAAACCATCACCGAAGGTAGAGCTACTGAGAAATAAATATTCAATTACCTGTCCTCGAAATACAGGCATATTTGCGCCAACACGTAAACCGATATGAGGATCGTGACTGACTTGTTCGGCAATAGTCCAAAAGCGTTGTTGAGTTGTCTCGACGTAGTGTCTTATCAGGTGGTTCATCGGGTAGATTGACGCCCGCAAAAATAGCTGCTGCATCCAGCCCCATACGCTGCATGGTCTGATATGTCATCCATAAAAAAATGCCAGCATCACTGGTTGACATATTGATCACTGTATTGGTTGGCGGACATCAAACATTGATCTCTTTGAAAAAAGAGAGATTAATCTAGCACTCATTATCAATGCATCGCAACAAGATTAAGTTTGATGATTGCTGAATATGATCAGAAACGCCAAGGGGAAAGTTACCCCCAAAGCCTGCGGGTAAGGTTGTGGATAA
>JASLGO010000069.1 GCA_030150135.1 Aquirhabdus sp. | reverse complement strand
TGGTTGTCATACAAAATCCTAACAGATACAGGCTTCGTAACGTTCTGAATAAAGCTGTATTTAAAATATTATGAATGGACTGGATTGTAGCCGAAAAAGGATGCTGATAAGCAAGCCAAATTGGTCAACTTTTCTCTTAATTGATAAATTGCAGGTCAGATTTGTAAACAAAAACATCGGCTGAACAGTTTGTGCCCAGCCGATGTTCGAAGTTGCTTATCTTAGAGTTTTAAGAAAAGAACTCACCAATCTTATCAAAGAAAGATTTTTTGTTTGGTGATTGCTCGCCATTGTTCATGGAGCCTTGCAATTCGCGTAGCAGTTCTTTTTGATGACTGGTCAGATTGACTGGAGTTTCGACCGTGACACGGCAGAGTAGATCGCCAGTCATGGATGTGCGAATTGGCTTGACGCCTTTACCACGGAGACGGAACAAACGACCAGTTTGTGTGCCTTCTGGGATTTTTAGATTGACGCGACCATCCAGTGTTGGGATTTCCACTTCTTTGCCAAGTGCTGCATCAGTAAAGCTGATCGGAACATCCATATAGAGATCCGCACCATCGCGTTGGAACACATTGTGTTCACGAACAACAATTTCTACATATAAATCGCCCGATTGTACGCCTGGACCACCTGCTTCACCTTCACCAGTGAGGCGTACGCGGTCTCCATTGTCCACACCAGCAGGAATGCTGACTTCAAGTGTACGTGACTTGTCTTTTACACCGCTGCCATGACAGACGTTACATGGGTTTTTAATGGTTTTTCCACGACCATGACAGGTTGGACAAGTTTGATTAACTGCAAAAAATCCTTGTTGCATACGGACTTGACCTGCGCCTTTACATGTTCCGCAAGTCTGCACATCATTTGGATTTTTAGAGCCTTTGCCATCACAGGTTGTACAAGGTGCTGGCGCGGTGAAGGTGACGTTCTTTTTAACACCTTTCACTGCTTCTTCAAGAGTCAGTTCCATCACATAGCGTAAATCAGCACCACGACGTTGTCGTTGCTGCCCGCCTTGTCCGCGACCACTGAAAATATCGCCAAAAATATCGCCAAATTGACCGAACATATCTTGGAAGTTGCCGCCTTGGAAACCGCCACCGCCCATACCACCCATGCCATCAAATGCGGCATGTCCCATACGATCGTAAGCTGAGCGTTTGTCGCCATCAGAGAGAATTTCGTATGCTTCAGATGCTTCTTTGAACTTTGCTTCGGCGCTACTGTCATCTGGGTTGCGGTCAGGATGGTATTTCATTGCCAGTTTACGATAGGCTTTTTTGATTTCGTCTTCGCTTGCACCTTTGGTGACACCAAGGACTTCGTAATAATCACGCTTCGCCATGAGCGGTAACACTCCACAAATTAAAAACAAGAAAAAATAAGGCTAATGACCGCTGGATGGGGGTGGGGAGTGTGCTTTTCAAGAGATCTGAGATCAAGTGAAAAGCAAAATCGATAATATTTTAGAAATATTACAGTAAACGGTCTTTTGCATGTGCTGAAAGAGAGCGCCAATAGTTATTTTGCGATGGATTCTTTCAGTTTTGGCTGATTCAAGTTAGTCCAAAATTTTTTCGATACGCTGATCGGGAATAAACCAAATGGTTGCGACCAAGATGTACATGATTAGGCTGACCCATTGATTTATAAATGCAATGGGAATCGCAATCAGATAAATGAGAATCGATATTTTTTCTTTAAAGCCTTCACCTACGGCTGCTGCGAGTTTTGGATTTTGACCTTTAACTCCTAAGGCTGTATTGGCAAGAATTCCGTATGCCACGCCTGCCATGAGCAAAATAAAGCCATAAACCGCAATGGGTATCGCAGATAAATGATTTTCCCCCATCCAGCCTGTGGCAAAAGGCACGAGCGATAACCAGAATAGTAGATGCAAATTTGCCCATAACACACGACCATTGACGATACTGACAACGTGCATCATGTGATGATGATTATTCCAATAAATACCTACGTAAATGAAGCTGAGGATATAGCTCATAAATACAGGGGTAAGTTCACATAATGCAGCTATGCTTACATCGTGTGGAACCTTAATTTCCAGCACCATGATGGTAATAATAATGGCAATCACACCATCACTAAAAGCTTCTAAGCGAGTTGTATTCATTTGTGTTTCGTGTGTTCTGGAAAAATGTGAGATGGATGATTAATTCTTGTGTTGGTAAAATAGATAAATCAAATCACTAAAGCAATCTTTTAGCGCTATATAATGACGCACAACGTTAATCTTTTCATCCTATAATATTTTTCTCTTTTAATGGAATTTCACCATGCGTCACGACCAACGAAGCAATGATCAATTACGTCCGATCACTTTTACACGCAATTTTACCCGTCATGCAGAGGGTTCTGTGCTGATCGAGTTTGGTGATACTCGTGTACTGTGTACTGCAAGTATTGAGCACGGTGTGCCGCGTTTTCTTAAAGGTACAGGTCAGGGTTGGATTACTGCGGAGTATGGCATGTTGCCACGTTCGACTCATACGCGAAATGACCGTGAAGCCGCTAAAGGCAAGCAATCTGGTCGTACACAAGAAATCCAGCGTTTGATTGGTCGCAGTTTGCGTTCTATGGTCGATCTAAAGAAATTAGGTGAAAATACAATTACGATTGACTGTGATGTATTGCAAGCGGATGGTGGTACGCGTACCGCCGCGATTACGGGCGGTGCAGTGGCTTTGGTTGATGCGCTTGGTGTGTTGATGACTCAGAAAAAATTGACTGCTGATCCGTTAAAAGGTCTGGTCGCAGCGATTTCAGTGGGTATGTATAAAGGCGAAGCGTTGCTAGATTTGTGCTACGAAGAAGACTCTAAGTGCGAAACCGATATGAATGTGGTGATGACTCAATCTGGTGAGTTTATTGAGTTGCAGGGTACTGCTGAAAGCAAACCGTTTAGCCGTGCGCAATGTAACGACATGTTAGCACTTGCCGAAGATGGCATTAAAGATCTGATCGCTTTGCAGCAAAAAGCATTGGGTTGGTAATTTTAAATTAATGAGATGGCTGGCGTAGGCTGTGGTTTTCACAGCCTATGTTTTATATGGCTATATTTTATATAAATTGTTTCTAAGTTATTTGACTAATCGCATCGACAAATCAATGGCTTTGACATCTTTGGTCAATGTTCCCATTGAAATGTAGTCCACGCCAGTTTCAGCAACACTGCGCAAATTAACATCAGTAATATTGCCAGATGCTTCCAGTTTGCTACGACCTGCGGTATGGATCACTGCACGGCGCATATCATCATTGCTAAAGTTATCGAGCATAATAATATCCGCACCTGCTTCAAGCGCTTGATTCAGTTCATCAAACGTCTCAACTTCTACTTCGACAGGTTTGTTTGGTGCAATACGATGTGCAGCTTCGACGGCTTGTTTAATACCACCTGAAGCCAGAATGTGATTTTCTTTAATTAAAAATGCATCAAACAGACCAAGACGATGGTTTTGACCACCACCGATGGTCACGGCATACTTTTCTGCAATACGCAGTCCTGGAAGTGTTTTCCGTGTATCTAAAAGTTTGGTGGAGAGGCCTTCTAGGAGCTTGACGTGCGCCGCGACACGAGTTGCAACACCTGATAAAGTTTGAATGAAGTTTAATGCTGGCCGTTCGCCAGTGAGTAAGCTCCGAGCTGAACCTGAGAGCTCTAAAAACACAGTATTTGCAGTTAGGTATTGTCCTTCTTCTGCAAGCCATGTAATCTTAACTGTCGGATCCAGTTGATAAAAAAGCGCATCTACCCAAGGACGACCTGCAAGTACCATTGATTCTCTGGTTAGTACTCTGGCATGTGCTTGTTCTGTTGCTGGGATGAGTTGAGCGGTAATGTCGCGACCGTCAGGAATGAGATTGCTGCCGATATCTTCATCAAGTGCGAGCGTGATATTGCGCAAAATAGTTTGATTAAGTAGATCAGCGGAAATCATTCGGTCAAATCCTGTTCATATAATCCGTCTATTATAAGATGCATTGGTCAGATTGTTTAAATATAGTTTGTGATTAAGTGTGATGTGGTTGTCATTTTTTTCTGCGTAAAGTGTTGAAGAGTGGCACAAAAGAGAAATTACTGACAATAAAGCCGTTTTTTGTTGTTTAAATCGACTGTGTTATTGTTCGAAATCAGTATATATTACCGTCCTAGGACTAGAAAAATGTGCATGATGCCATGAGTGAAATCAATCTGACCAAGCTGGATGATGCGGTGTCTTCCAAGGTTGCGCCAAAAACCAAGAACCAGCCGATATTTACCAATTTAGCCGCTGTGCTTCGCCAGCCGCTTGCAGACATATTTATCCTAAAGTTTTCTCTTTTTTTAGAAGATCTTCCTGAATGGGCTGCTGAACGTGCAGCTACAATGCCTGCGAACCTTCAGCAACGTTATGTGGAAATTATTCCCATTCTTCGCCGAGATAAACTAAAGATTGAACAAGAGGTGAGTGCGCAGTTCGATATACAATTTCATCATTTTGCTCAACTTGATCAGTCTCGCGATGCAAAATCTTCAACTGGTGTAGGCTTGGATGCGATTAGTCTGGAGGATATCGCCTTAGTCAGTACTGAAGACTATGATGTGTCAGTGGCTGCAGATAGTGTGGCAGGTCGTCTTTCTCGTGCTCTAGAGCCTGATTTAGAAAACTCTTTTCAGCGTCTCAAGGCGTTATCACCTAAATTAACTAATATTTCGCAGTTACCCTATCACCCTCGTTCATTGTTGAATGTGATGATTGATAGTTTGGGTGTGCTATCTCTATCATCAGAACAAAAAATTGAACTAATCCAAAAATTTGCAGCATCATTGGATTTGGCTGCACTGGGTGAGATTAAGTCTTTAATTTTGCCAGCAATAGAAACTGCTGCTGTGCCGGGGTTGGGTAAATTTCAACCGATTAAATCGTCGGAAGCCGCAGAAAAGCCAAAACCGAAATCAGCGACATCTTCCTCAGATGGACAGGGTGGTAGCGGTTCAGGATCTCAAGCACTTCCACCGCCGACGATGGAAAACGGCGTTCCTGTATTACACGTTGCACCAAATGGTGGTTTCGTTGTTGATCCGAATTTACTTGCTCAGCAAGCACAACATTTTGCTGCGATTAGCCAGAGTATCGCTAGCGCATCTTTGCAGGTAGAGAATCGTTTTCCTTTTGCGACAGAACAGATTGTTGCGCAAACTGAACTTCTGGGAATGCTTGAGAAATTACAAGCTGCGCAGCCTAGTACACCTCTTAACAAAGAAGAGATCAAAACGAGTGTTGCGGCAGTCCGTGATAGTATTCGTAACGAACTCGTCAGTGATGAAGAAAACACACAAGTTATTGCGCAAGACGAAACCAATGTGATTGATTTGGTTTCAACACTGTTTGATTACATTTTGGATGATAAAGAGCTCCCAACGCCAATGAAGGCGTTGATTAGTCGTTTGCAAATCCCTGTTCTAAAGGTTGCGTTGACTGATAAAAAGTTCTTTGGCGGGGAAGATCATCCAGCGCGTAAACTTCTCAATCTGCTGGCGAAAGCGGGTATGAGCTGGGATGAAAACAATAAAAGTAGTGAAGCCCTATATAAGAAAGTGGAGCAGGTCGTCTTTGTTGTCTTGAATGAATTCCGTGATGATCTTCGGTTGTTTGAAGATTTGCTTGCTGACTTTGATGAGTTTTATCAACAGCAACAAGCACGATTGGCTGCTATGGATGCGCGCACTCGTGAGGCCGAAGAAAATCGTGCTCGTGCAGAAACCGCCAAAACACTTGTACAGCAAGCTCTCAATCGACGTTTAAATGGTCTGAAACTCCCATTCTCTATCGTACGTTTGCTACAAGAAGGCTGGCGTCATGTGTTGTATTTGTCAGCGCTGAAAGAAGGCGTAGAATCAGAATCGTGGAAACAGGCGGTTAAAGTTGTTGATGCTCTTATCTGGAGTATGCTGCCACCTGCTGGTGATGCGCAGTGGATTGATCGTTTAAAAGCAGTATCTCCTAAACTGATTAATAGTTTGCGCAAAGGTTTAACAGCGGTCAACTTTGATACTCATCAGCTTGAAGTACTATTGGCTGAAATCGTGAAAAGTCACGAGGAAATTATCAGTGGTATTAATGCGCCATTGGTTGAAATTCTTGATCCTGCGGATACCAATGCTGCTAAACGTGCAGATGCAACTCCTGCGGTTTCGATTGAACAGGCAATAAGTACGCCAAAAGTCGAAGTGAAAGCTGTGGCGTTACCTGCCGCAGAAGTGTCAACGATTTATACAGGTGAAACGCTGCCGCCAACTGATCCAAATGTGATTGCAGTGCGACGTATGGCGGTTGGAACATGGGTTGAGTTTGTGCAGACAGAAGGTGCAATTCGTCATCGTTTGGTTGCAAAGATTCATTCTTCAGAAAAGCTTATTTTTGCCAATAAGCGCGGGATTAAAGCGGCTGAGTTGTCCATGATGCAGTTGGCGATTGAATTGAGTCAGAATCGTGCAATTATTCTGACAGAACAACCTCAAATGTTTGATCGTGCACTATTATCTGTAGTCGATGGATTGAAAAAACTATCCGCTTAATGTCAATACGCCCTAACGATGCTATATTGATAATATAGCTCGTTAGATAGACAGGTGCATTGATGCAAAACAAGATAGAAATCAAATCTGGTTGGCTGTCGAACGCGCGTCGAGTCGTTTCTCCTAATTATAATCATCGTCCTGAAGGCGCACCTGTGCGCCTCATTGTTTTGCATAACATTAGTTTACCACCTGCGTTTTCTCCTCAAGATTTTGAGCCTTCAGCGTCGGGTGAGATTTCTTCTCATGCTCGTTATGTTGAAGATTTCTTTCAGAATAAATTGGATTCAACACTTCATCCTTATTTTGAAATCATCAAAGAGATGAAAGTTTCTGCGCATTTATTGATTTCACGCAGTGGTGAGGTGATTCAGTTTGTGTCGTTTGATGAGCGGGCGTGGCATGCTGGACGTTCAAGTTATCTGGGTGTGCCTGAGTGTAATGATTATTCGATCGGTATTGAGCTGGAAGGTGCAGATGATGTGCCATTTACCGATGCGCAATATGCTGCGTTAGCTGAGGTGATTCCAGTGATTCAAAGAACGTATCCTGAAACTCTCAATCATCTCGCTGGCCATAGTGATATTGCACCAGGACGCAAGACTGATCCTGGTGTGCATCTGGATTGGATGAGAGTGCGGGCGAGTTTGGACTAAGAGATTTTTGATTAAAAGAAATAGAGGATGGCAAGATGTCAGCTTCTCCAAATGCATTAGTGAGCCTCATTGGCGTACCAACTGATATTGGTGCAGGCGCGCGCGGTGCCTCTATGGGACCTGAAGCATTACGTGTAGCAAACATTGTGGAGATGTTGCAGCGGCAAGGATTAAATGTCCGAGATTGTGGGAATTTAAGTGGTCCAGCTAATCCGTGGCAGCCGCCAGTAAATGGCTATCGACATTTAGCTGAAGTGATGGCATGGAATCATGCTGTTCACGATGCGGTTTATGCGGAATTGTCTGAGGCGCGGGTTCCGATTTTGTTGGGCGGTGATCACTGTCTGGGGATTGGTTCGATCAGCGCGGTTGCACGATATTGTCGTGAACAAAATAAGAAGTTACGCATTATTTGGCTAGATGCTCATGCTGATTTTAATACCAATACATTGACTCCTAGCGGTAATGTGCATGGCATGCCAGTCGCTTGCCTTTGTGGTTATGGTCCAGCAGAGCTAATTAGCATGAGCGGGCAAATTCCTGCGATCGAGGCTTCGTTTGTGAAGCAGATTGGTATTCGGAGTGTGGATCAAGGTGAGAAGCACTTGGTCTATCAGGAAGGTCTGGAAGTGTTTGATATGCGTTTTATTGATGAAGTCGGCATGCGCGGCACAATGCAAGCTGTGCTTGCAGGGCTGGATGATGATACGCATTTGCATGTGAGTTTTGATGTGGATTTTCTCGATGCGGCGATTGCACCTGGTGTGGGGACGACGGTTTTGGGTGGTCCAACATATCGTGAGGCGCAATTGTGTATGGAGATGATTGCAGATACTGGATTGCTGGCGTCACTGGATGTCGTTGAGCTTAATCCAGCATTGGATGTGCGGAATCAGACTGCGATTGTTGCGGTGGATTTGATTGGGAGTTTGTTTGGGAAGTCGACGCTGGTGAGAGGTCGAGGGATGGATTAAGTACTTTTACTTTGAAGTCTTCCCCATTAGGGGGAAGATTTAGATGGGGGTGACTTTGATCTTCATTGAAAACCATCCCCCATCCCAGCCTTCCCCTTGAAGGGGAAGGAGTTAGAATCTACAAATGAGCCCTAAAACAACAATTTAATCAGTGGTTTTGTATTCAATCGTGACTTTATCCGCCGCTTTTCCTCGAAATCCTCTACAATGCGGGCACTTTTGAGTTAATTTTACCTTCTCCTTTTGTTCAATTCTGCGGTAGAGGATGTTTGATGGCGCGAAATTTGTGGCGTTCCACTTTTATTGTGAGTGCAATGACGATGTTGTCACGCATTCTCGGCTTAGTGCGAGACATGGTGCTATTGAATGTCTTTGGTGCTGGCGGCGTGATGGATGCTTTTTTGGTCGCATTCAAAATCCCGAATTTCTTACGTCGATTATTTGCGGAAGGTGCGTTTTCTCAAGCATTTGTGCCAGTTCTATCCGAATATAAAACCACAAGAACTCATGAAGAAGTTCAGATTTTGATTAGTCGTGCTTCAGGCTCTTTGATGTTGATTTTGGGTGTATTAACGACATTTTCTGTGGTTGCTGCGCCTTTAGTCATTTATATTTTTGCTCCGGGATTTCACGGGCAGGCTGAGAAGTTTGCGCTGGCGGTTGAATTGCTACGTCTGACATTCCCTTATCTATTTCTCATTTCGATGACGGCTTTTGCAGGCAGTGTGCTGAATAGCTATGGCTCGTTTGCGACCGCATCTTTTGCACCTGTATTATTGAATGTGACTATGATTGCGGCTGCATGGTGGCTTGCACCTTATATGAGTCCACATATCATGGCGCTGGGTTGGGGGGTCATGGCGGCAGGCTTTATCCAACTGGCAATACAGATTCCAGAACTTTGGAATAAAAAACTATTAATCCCGCCGAAAGTTGATTTTAAACACGAAGGCGTGCGTCGTATTCTGAAATTGATGTTGCCAGCTTTGTTTGGTGTATCGGTTGTTCAAATCAATCTGCTGTTGGATACCGTGCTTGCATCGTTTATGCATGAAGGTTCGGTGTCGTGGTTATACACTGCGGAGCGGATGACCGAGTTGCCGCTGGGGTTGATCGGTATTGCGATTGCGACTGTGATTTTGCCGTCATTGTCAGCGATTCATGCTGAACAAGACCATGATCGCTTTAAGGCCATGCTGGATTGGGCGGCACGCGTGATTTTTTTGGTCGGGATTCCTGCAAGTTTGGCGATGATGATTTTGGCTGGACCAATGATTCAGGCGCTTTTCCAGCATGGCAAATTTAATCAATACGATGTCGGGATGACCGTGTGGGCGTTACGTGGCTTATCGGGTGGTATTCTCGCGTTTATGTTGATTAAGATTTTCGCCCCAGGTTTTTATGCCCGTCAAGATACCAAGACTCCAGTCAAAATTGGTTTGATTGCTGTTGTGGCAAATATGGGTTTTAACCTCATTTTGGTGGGTATTTTCTATCTACTAAAATGGCCTTTACATGCGGCTTTGTCATTGGCGAGTACTTGTTCTGCATTCTTGAATGCAGGGATGCTTTACCATGCGTTGGCACGCGATGGCGTGTATCGGATTGAGTCACATTGGAAGAAGGTTGGCTTTCAATATTTGTGCGGTAATGTGTGTATGGCTGTGGTGTTGGTTGCTGGGTTACAGTTTTATCAACAAGATGCGTCACAATGGCGTCGTATTGCTGAGTTATTGTCGCTTTGTGAGTTGGGAGTGGTGGCTTATGCAGCAGGTTTGCTTTTAGCTGGGTTTAGACCAAGCCACGTTCGACATCATTAACGGCGAATGGTGTTCATCATGCGTTTTTCGGCTAGATAGCAGACGAATGAGCACATTTCTGGCACACTATACAGATTGTTGTTGATTACTTTTAGAATGAATTTTGACGCATGAAACTGCTTCGTTTGCACAGCTTATCTGAGAATCACGCGTTGCCGCCGCTTGCGGTGACGATCGGTAACTTTGATGGTGTGCATTTGGGTCATCAAGCGATGATTCAAACGCTTAAAGACACTGCAAAAGCGCATGGACTTAAAACGCTGGTCATGATCTTTGAACCTCAGCCGCAAGAGTTCTTTCGTGGTGAGGAAGCTCCAGCGCGGATTACGTCGTGGCGTGAAAAAGTGGAGGTTTTACGTTCGCTTGGTGTCGATTATGTGCTTCTGGTTCGTTTTGATAATGCATTCCGTTCCTTGACTGCGCAAGCCTTTGCTGATTTATTAAAAAATCGTTTAAATGCAAAAGAATTAGTCATTGGCGATGATTTTCGCTTTGGCTGTGATCGCGCGGGTGATGTGGCATTTTTAAAGGATTTTGGCTTCTCTGTCGCTGTTTTGCCGACGATCTTAGTGGATGGTGAACGAGTCAGTTCGACGCGTATTCGTGAATGCTTGGCGCAAGGTGATTTTGTTCAAGCTGCGCGTTTATTGGGTAGACCTTATCGAATCACAGGTCGCATTCAATATGGTGATCAGATTGGTCGGACGATTGATTTTCCGACGGCAAATGTGGCTCTAAATCGGCTGACGCCTTGCTTGCATGGGATTTATGCCGTGCAAATGGAACTGGCTGATGGTCGTAGTTTGTTTGATTTGACTGGTCAACAGGGTATCTCAGCTTATGCTGAGGGTAGTGTATTTGGCGCAGGTCATGTCGGTACACGTCCAGCGATCAAAGATCAAAGCAAAAAAACGTGGCGTTTAGAGGTTTTTTTACCTCATCCTGCTCATCCAGCCAAGCTTTCTGCTAATCTTTACGGTTTGCGCGTGACCGTGACGTTCTTGCACTTTTTGCATGGTGAGCGAGATTATCCGTCACTGGCTGCCTTGCAAGATGGTATTCAGGATGATGTGAAACAACTCATTGAATATCGTGAAAGAACCGTAGATTTCCCGATTTAGCATGATGCGATTTTTCATTTAAGTAAAATAAGACAAATATCGTAGTTCATTGAGCTTTTCGAAATGAACGGTATAGGTCATATACGTTCGATAGGCTTGATGAACCTAGTCTACTGAATGAGATGAATGCAAATCCCTTGTAGTGTGAACCAGATTTCGTAGTGTTTTTAATATTTTCTCTTGCTTGAGAAAACTCAATAGATTGATTTAATTGGATTGTAGAACCTGATGAGCGATAAACCTGAAGACCAGAAAGTCGATTATAAAAGTACGTTGAATCTGCCTGATACGCCGTTTGCGATGCAAGCGAAGTTAGCAACGCGTGAAGTGCAATGGCTTGCGGATTGGCAAACGGATGATTTGTACGGTCAGGTGCGTGCCGCGCGCGCGAACAAACCGAAATATATCCTGCACGATGGCCCACCGTATGCGAATGGTCAGATCCACCTTGGTCATGCGGTGAATAAAGTCCTTAAAGATATTATCTTAAAAAGTAAAACCTTGTCTGGTTTTGATGCGCCTTATGTGCCAGGTTGGGACTGTCACGGCTTGCCAATCGAGCAAAAAGTCGAAGAAAAAGTCGGCAAAGTCGGTGTTAAAGTCGATGCAACCAAGTTCCGCGAGTTGTGCCGTGAATACGCCGCCAGCCAAGTTGAATTGCAGAAAAAAGACTTTGAACGCTTAGGTGTTTTGGGTGATTGGCATAACCCTTATCTGACCATGAACTTTGCGCAAGAAGCGAATACCGTTCGTGCGCTGGGTAAAATTGTTCAAGCTGGACATGTGCAAGCAGGTATGAAACCTGTGAACTGGTGTTTGGATTGCGGTTCGTCACTTGCCGAAGCCGAAGTGGAATACCAAGATAAAAAATCTGATGCGATCGACGTCGGATTCGCGGTGGTTGATTTAGCTGATTTGTCGAAACGTATTGGTGTGGAAGTCAAAACGCCTGTTGATGTGGTGATCTGGACGACAACGCCGTGGACGCTGCCAGCGAACCAAGCGGTTGCGTTAAATGCAGATTTAGAATATCAACTCGTAGAAGTGCAATCGGAAGATAAAACGATTGCATTGATTCTGGCAAACAAGTTAGCTGGCGAGGCGACCGAGCGTTATGGTCTACAATCACCAAAAGTTCTAGCGACCTTCAAGGGCTCGGTATTAGAACATTTGAGCTTACAGCATCCACTCATCATGGATCGTCAAGTCCCTGTGATTTTGGGGGAGCATGTGTCTGATGCTAGCGGTACTGGTGCAGTGCATACCGCACCAGGTCATGGTGTGGACGACTATAAAGTGGGTCTGCAATATAGTCTGAAAGTTGAAAACCCTGTTAGCGGTAGCGGCGTGTATTTGCCAGAAGCTGCGGTGTTTGCAGGTCAGCACATCTATAAAGCCAATCCGTTGATTATCGAACAACTGAAATCTGATCGTAAATTGTGGGCGCATTTGGCGATTAACCATAGTTATCCGCATTGCTGGCGCCACAAAACTCCAATTATTTTCCGTGCGACGCCGCAGTGGTTTATTAGCATGGAAAAACAAGGTTTGCGTACAGATGCAATGGCAGCGATTCCGAAGGTCGAGTGGATTCCTGATTGGGGTCAGAATCGAATTGAAGCGATGATTGATGGTCGTCCAGACTGGTGTATTTCACGTCAGCGTACATGGGGCGTGCCGATACCGTTCTTTATTCATAAAGACACTGGTGCGTTGCATCCAGATACTGAAGCACTCATTGAAAAAGTCGCCGTGTTGATTGAACAAGGCGGTGTAGATGCATGGTTTAAAGCCGAAGCCATCGATTTAATTGGTGCAGATGCAGAGCATTATAATAAAGCGACCGATACCCTCGACGTGTGGTTCGATTCAGGTGTCACGCATTATTGTGTGCTGCAACAACGTGATGAGCTGGCGTTTCCAGCGGATATGTATTTGGAAGGCTCAGACCAACATCGTGGTTGGTTCCAAACCTCATTGCTAACAGGCTTAGCAATTGAAAAGACTGCGCCATTCAAGAAAGTGCTGACACATGGTTTTGTGGTCGATGTGAATGGCCGCAAAATGTCGAAGTCGCTGGGTAATATCATCACGCCACAAGATGTCATCAAAGATCTCGGCGCGGATGGTGTGCGTTTCTGGGTTGCATCTAGTGATTACCGCTATGAAATGACTGCGGGTAAAGAAATTTTTAACCGGACAACAGATGGTTATCGCCGCATTCGCAATACCTTGCGTTTCTTGTTGGCGAACTTGAATGGGTTCAATCCTGCAACCGATATGATTCCTGTTGAGCAAATGGTTGCGCTTGATCAGTACATTTTGAATCGTGCCGCAGTTGCACAAAAGAGCATTCAAGCAGCATACGATGAGATGAGTTTTCATCAAGTTTGTAGTCAATTAGTCGCGTTCTGTACCTATGATTTAGGTGCAGTATTTTTAGATATTATTAAAGATCGTCAATACACGACTAAAGCGGATTCAGTTGCGCGTCGTTCTGCACAAACAGCCCTGTATCATTTGGTGCATGCGTTTGTACGTTGGATGAGTCCGATTCTCACCTTTACTGCACAAGAAGCGTGGCAAGAAATTCCAAAAAACTCGGCTAATCCTGCTGATAAATATGTCTTTACTACGGAGTGGTATGAGATTCCAGTTGCTACGCAGCAGGCTATCAGTGAAGAAGAATGGTTGATCATTCTGAATGCGAAGTCTGCGATCAATAAGCTAATTGAGAACGCACGAACCAGTAAAACTATTGGCGCAAATCTATCGGCAAAAGTACAGATTTGGGCTGAACCTCATATTTATAACGTGTTGGCGAAGCTCAAAGATGAGCTACGTTTTGTCCTAATTGTTAGTGATGTTGAACTGAATCATAACGGTGTGGGCGAAGGCGAAGCGACTGAGCTCAGCGGTTTACATGCGTATGTCTCTGCGGCTGAAGGTGTGAAATGTGCGCGTTGTTGGCATATTCGAACCGATGTGGGCTTAACACCACATCATCCTGACCTGTGCGCACGTTGCGTTGAAAACGTCGATGGTTCGGGTGAGGTACGTCACTATGCTTAAATCAGTGCTTAATCTGAAGTCGATGCGCCCGATTAATTTTATGTGGTTGGGGCTTAGTGTCCTCGCCATTTTGTTGGATCAATGGACCAAGCAGATTGCATCTGCACATTTGACCTATGGCGAAGCGAAGTCGGTTTTTCCATGTTTAGATTGGACGTTACTGCATAATCATGGTGCGGCATTTAGCTTTCTGTCGGATGCAGGCGGTTGGCAGCGTTATTTGTTCACGGGTTTAGCTGTGGTTGTATCGGTGGTTTTTGTGGGATGGCTGTTACGCCTTCCGAAGCATGCTTCTATTCTTGCTGCGGGTATTGCCTTGGTATTGGGCGGTGCTGTGGGCAATTTAATTGATCGCGTTTCTTTGGGCTATGTGGTCGATTTTATTAGTGTTTACTATAACAACCATTATTTCCCAGCATTTAACATCGCGGATAGTGCAATTACGCTTGGTACTATTTTTCTCATTATCGATATGTTGTTTTTGGACAAGATTCGTCAAGCCAAAAACAATAGTCAAGTCAGCGGCACGAAGTAGATCAACATGAATCAAACTAATCTCACGACATTTACTAACCCAAATGATGACACGCGCATTGCGCAGGGTTCACAAGTGGCTTTACATTTTTCGGTCGCGCTGGAAAATGGTATCGAGATCGATAATACGCGCAGTTATCCAGAACCTGTCAGTCTGGTGATTGGCGATGGGAATTTGCTCGAAGGTTTCGAGAAGGCTTTACTTGGTTTACGTGCAGGCGATCGCCGCACTGTGCATTTACCACCAGAAGATGCTTTTGGTCCGTGGAATCCAGAGAACGTCCAGTTTTTTGATACGGTTCAGTTTGTGAAGGCTGGAGATGAGCGTCCTCAAGTCGGTACGATGATGGAGTTTCAGGATAAAGGTGGCGGCACGTTGGCTGGTGTGGTGAAGGCGGTCAATGACGACAAGGTTGAAGTAGATTTTAACCACCCATTGGCAGGGCGTAATATTGTGTTTGAAGTTGAGATTGCGAGAGTAACGCCAGCAGGAGCGAGCGGAGTTAAGCTGTCTTAGTCGGGATTTAGCCTGTTAGGTTTGTCAGAAATGGTTGTCTCCACTACGGTTTTTACTGAAATCAGATTTTGGTTGTTGATTGTTTTTTCGATCATTTTACCATTTTGTATTTATGGCGTGCTGATGGTGAAGCGCGCCATTTCTCGTTTAGCGGTACTGCTTTTTGGCATCACGCTGGTGATGATTGCGGGTGTGGATGTGTATTTATTACACAGTTTCTCCGCTGAGATTAAACGTACTGCTTCTGCTGATGCTGCGCTTTTGGTCGACGAAATTTCATTTGCACTTTATGTATTACCTGCGCTATTTGCAGGTGTCGGAATCAATGTGGTGTCTCATATTTTGGTGAGTCATCTGGTTGATGCGGAAGAACGGTTTAAGCAAGAGAAGAAATTTAAAGAAAGGGATTTGGATGATTGAGAAAACACTTCTTTGATGAAATTGATGGTTCAAGATCCTATCCTTACCAAGTTAAAACTCCAGTACATACTAAGCAAGTTAAAAAATGACAATTCATATTTACGCAGAGAGAGAGTTGGTATGTTCTCTTGAATTCGACTCTTTAAAAAGTATGTCGCCAATCTTTAAGAAGTTTCAAGACTTTACAGGTATTTGTATTTCTGAATACGATGATGTTGTATTGGCTCCAAATCATGCTGGTCTATTAGTACAATTAATAGATGAGTTTTATGTGAAGTGTAAAATTACTTTAGAAATCTCAAAGTTAAGGAAAGAACTTTGGAATTCATATGATCTTGGAAAATACTTAGATTTAGTTGGAGAGTAGAAGTTTAATAACGCTTAAGTCCCGCTATTAACAATTTAAAATTACGATCCACAATGCACTGCTTTCAGTGTAATTAACTATCTGTAATATATATATCTTTAATAATTCAATGCAAATACTGCTTTTCCAGACTACAATAGAATTCAAACGAGACTTAGACTCAAATCATATAAAAAGATTGTGCTGAATTAGGAAAATCTTCATGAAAAGAATGTTCACGACAGCGCTGCTCATCGGTTTTAGTCTACATACAGCTCATGCTGGCGATAATAAGTTGACGATGTGTATCTATGACCCTACAGGTCAAAATGGCTACGCCTATAACTATGCCAAAGATTACGCATTACAAGCTCCACGGTTTGGCGTAAATAATCCGATAGAACTTAAAATCTATACCAATGAAACGCTTGTGGTTGATGATTTTAAGTCTGGGCGTTGCGATGGCGCTTTGATGAGTAGTTTGCGGGCTCGTGAATTTAATTCGTTTACAGGAAGCCTCGATGCGATTGGCGCGTTGTCGAGCACTAAGGATTTGGGAGTTGCATTGCAAGTCTTGTCGAATAAAGCGCTCGCACCGAAAATGTCTAAAGGTGATTACGAAGTCTTAGGGCTGATTCCAGTTGGCGCAGCGTATATGATGGTCAATGATCGTCGGATTGATACACTGAGCAAAATGAAAGGCAAAAAAGTTGCTGTCCTGAATGTCGAAAAGTCGGCGAATAAAGTCGCGCAAAAGGTCGGTGCACAAGTCGTTCCCGTAGATTTAGCGACGATTGCGGATGCTTTTGATACTCATAAAGTCGATGTGCTGAGTGCACCAGCTGTTGTTTTTAGACCGTTTGAGCTTGCCAAAGGCATGACTGCCGCAGATGGAACGGTACAAGGTGGTGTAATTCGTTCTCCATTGGCTGAGGTGACGGCGGCATTTGTGGTGCATAAAAACAAATTACCTAATCCTGATGTTAATCAAAAAATCCGTGATTATATTTATTCTCAGCTTGGTACAGCTTTCCGCTTTATCGATAATTCGGAGAAGAGCATCGATAGTAAATACTGGATTAATATTTCGCCTGCCGATCAGCAAGCGAATCAGGTATTGATGCGCAGCACTCGAATTG
Organism: Aquirhabdus sp.; assembly: GCA_030150135.1. Classification (GTDB taxonomy): domain Bacteria; phylum Pseudomonadota; class Gammaproteobacteria; order Pseudomonadales; family Moraxellaceae; genus Aquirhabdus. The sequence continues at coordinate 14,031 of JASLGO010000069.1, read as the reverse complement.
AAATGACCAATGAAGGCATTTATGACAAAGATATGATGCACTTATTGAAGAATATTCGTTGTAAATCAGACCCTCACAATGCTGAATGTGCATTGAATGATGAGTAAGAAATCGCGTATTCATATCTAAAGATTTGACTCAAATATCGCACTCGTCAAAAAAACAATAAATCATTACAACTAAAAAACATTGGTTGCAAATAAACCAATCCATAATTAGAAAAAGTATGTTATTGGTATTCTAAGAAGTAGCTGCTGGATGAGATCAGCGAGCTATAGAAATGACAAAGCTGCAATCCAAGGAGAGTGACACGTTGTCACTAGGAAAAAATGCAGACACATGGCAATCATCAATGGATTCATATTGGGCGCCAATCGACGTTAGTCTTGTTTGCGCTAATACTCTCGGCTTGTGTCACGCCACATAAGCAGTCACGGTACATTGATGCTGTTGAAGCGCCTTTCAATGATCTCAACCTTGTTCAAGCGGGTATCCCTTCGATTCTGGTTGAGGCAGAGATTGCACCTTATCTTGTACCGACAGATCAAAGTTGCGAGGCTTTAGATGCCAATATTCATGATTTGGATAGTGCATTAGGCGCAGATCAAACAGGACATACCAGTGATCCAACACTGTATGAGCGAGCGCTAGAAGAAGCCAATAATCAAGCAGTTGGGGCAATACGGAGTACGACAGAGAGCATTTTGCCTTTTAGAAGTTGGGTTAGAAAGTTGAGTGGCGCAGACCGTCATGCCAAACAAGTAGCTAAGGCTAATGCGGCTGGCTTGATTCGTCGCGCTTTCTTAAAAGGAATCCGAGTCTCTAAAAGTTGTCCATTAGTCATGCCTCAGCAGCCGTATGGCAAAACAGCCTTCGATCATCCAATTTCACTTAAACGTATCAGTGGCTAAGTTTCTTATTTTAATAATACAAAAAACCACTGCTAAAGGTCGGTCTAGCAGTGGTGAAAACTAAGTAGGTTTTTTGGTGAGCAGTTGCCTTAGATAGGAGCGAGTTCCGTCGCTCTTGCTAAACGTCCGAATACTTTACCAGTGATACCACCTTTTGCTGCTTGACGTTTTAGGGTCGTGCGGATGTTGTGCATGGTTTCATTCGGTAAAGAATGGATCGCAATGCGTTTTACAACACCAGTCATTTGCTTGCCAAAGCTAGCTTTGTTGTAATGTTGACCAAACTCAGCACAGATCGCTTGAACTTCTACGCCCATTTCACGATAGCGATTTGCTGGCATATCAGGGAACATGTGATGTTCGATTTGATGGCTGAGATTGCCAGACATGAAATCCAAAATTTTGCCGCCGCTAATGTTACTTGAGCCTTTTAATTGACGTAGATACCATTCTGCTTTGGTTTCTTTGTCCAAGTTATCTTCAAACATCTCGACGTCTTCTGTGAAGTGACCACAGAAAATGATCGCAAATGCCCAAACGTTACGGATCAAGTTCGCAACAAAGTTACCTGCAAGTACAGGCAAAAACATTGGTCCTGCAATCACTGGGAAAAGTATGTAGTCTTTGGTGAACTGACGGACTGCCTTTTTACCAAAGCTGCCGCCTTTGGAGATGACTTGTTTCAGGCTGGCTTTGCCATCCATAAAGTCTTCAAAGTGCATGTTTTGCAATGCCAATAACCATTCAAAACCCACCATCAATGTGAATGCCATTGGGAGGTTACCCAAGTTGCGTGGTTTCCACTCTTGCTCTTCGGTCATGCGGAGTACGCCGTAACCGATGTCATGGTCTTTGCCGAGCACGTTGGTATAAGTGTGGTGCATGAAGTTATGGGTATGTTTCCAATCTTCGCCAGAACATACAGTATCCCAGTCGTAGTTTGCACCGTTCATGCTTGGATCATTCATCCAGTCAAATTGACCGTGCATGACGTTATGACCGAGTTCCATGTTTTCAACAATCTTTGAGACACCGAGCATGACTGTTGCCAATAACCACACTGGAGGAATCCAACCACCAAACATCAGCATAGCGCGACTAGAAATTTCGGTGAAGCGGACAAAGTTACGGACACCGTAGATGTATTTGGCATCTTCTTCGCCAACTTTTGCACGAGTACGATCACGTAGTTCATCAATACGACGACCAAACTCTGCGACTTCTGCTGGTGTCAATACACGGCTTTTTTTAACAAAACGTACTTCAGGTTGTAATGTACTCATGGTTATTCTCTCTTTTAAATTAGTTTGAGCAACAATCAGTTCGATGAATGAGTCTCAGGATTTATAGGTCAATCACCACTTCACTAATTGCAGCGTTGACACATAGTTTGATCTGGACATTGTTTTGGTCGTTGATTTCACCTGTCACTTGATTACGGACAGCACCCGATACTTTGGTACAGACACACGCATTACATACACCCATGCGGCAACCATAAGCTGGTGTTAATCCTGCGGCTTCGGCAGAGGCAAGCAGATTACCTTTGGCTTCAAATTCGCGTTGGCTGCGGCGGAAGTTCACAGTTTGGGCTTCTGCATTTTCATCAATCTTGATGGGCAAAAAGCTTTCTTGGCGCATTTTTTCTGACCAGCCACGTTCAGCCCAGATTTCGCGAGTTGCTTTCATTAAACCAGGTGCTGCACAAACATAAGTGTCGCGTGTTGCTGCATCAGGGCAGAGACGATCTAATGTTTCGGTGTCAAAGTAAGCTGGTTTTTCAGCCGAATCGACAATGATGTGCAAATTAAAATGTGAATGAATGACTGCTAAGGTTTCAAGTTCTGTACGGAATGCTGGATCGCGTGAGTAGTAAATCAACGTAACAGGCTGTTTGGAGCGTTCAAGCGCGGTCTGAATCATTGGCACGATTGGTGTAATACCACTTCCAGCAGAGATGAACAGGCTAGGATTTACACTAGATTTCAGCAAAAATTCGCCAGATGCAGGTGCAATTTCTAACGTATCGCCAATTTTTGCTTGTTTCGCGAGGTAGTTGGAAACACGACCTTGTCTTTTTACACCGATGACGAGTTTACCGTCTTTGGCATATTGTTCAGGTGTGCTGACCAAGCTATAAGCACGTTGATGACGTACACCTGCGATGCTGACATTGACCATAATGAATTGGCCAGCTTGATATGTTTTGAAACGACGATTCAAAAAGTGGTTGGTCGACAATGTAATTTTGACCATATCGTCTTCGATATATTCAATGTTTTCGATACGCGCCATCGTGCGTTTCATTGTCCACAGCGGGTTGACTTGTTCGAGTACGAAGTCAACGAAATCTTCACGAACCCAATGAGGTTTGTAGGTGTTTGGTTTTGCGCTTAATGTATTTGTTGTTAGTGTAGCTTGCATGGGGTAATCCTCTAGGATGGATTTAATCAGTCTTGAAACGAATTCTGGTAAGTGAACGCATGTAACATTTGTGTACGGTTGTAATGTTTGTGAACACTTGTACACTAATATACACGACATTTTATTTTAGTCAACACTTGTACACTGAAATTTTATTAAATTAATTTTTAGCGTGAGCCTGAATTTGTTAAACTCAGGTTCTTCAATTGGCTTTAACTGTTTTATTCATTGTTTTCTTGATTATTTTTTGTTTTTTAATGGTTGGATGATTCGCCTATGTCTTTACGCGACGAGCGCAAACAACAAAGCAGACAAGCATTGCTTGATGCTGCATTGACGCTGAGTAGTGAAGGTGGGCGCTCATTTGGCACAATTAGTTTGCGTGAAGTGGCGCGTGAGGCGGGGCTGGTTCCGACAGCGTTTTATCGCCATTTTCAAGATATGGATGAGCTGGGTGCTGATCTGGTCGATTATGTGTCTGGTAATCTGCATCGTTTGCGGATGAGTTTACGTGAGGGTTTTGCGCTTTCAGCGTCGAATCAGGCTTCAAATAGATCCACAACGCGTAGCGGCGTTGAACGATTTTTTACGGCCATCGAGAAACAACCGAATCAATGGGCATTTTTAGTGCGAGAACGTTGGGGCGGGTCGGTCGTTGTACGCCGTGCGATTGATAAAGAAGTGCGTTTTTTTTCAGTGGATATGGCGGAAGATCTACAAAAACTGCCAGCTTTTAAAGCGCTTGAGTTGCAAGATATCAGCATTGTTTCTGAAATTTTGGTCAATTTATCGTTTTCTTGGGCGATGACTTGGATCACCTTGCCATTGTTTGATGAAGAAACTCCTTTGGCTGAACAGCAGGAACAGTTGATCCAACGTGCGACACGTCAGGCGCAATTACTGAATCGTGGTGTGTCGAATTGGCATAGTAAGCCAGAGAAGACGCTGTTGAAGTAAGATAGAGTAGTGTTGCTGATTCTCCATAAAAAAACCGCTTTTGATTATATCCAAAAGCGGTTTTTTGTTTGAACTAACGATAGCGCTTATTTTTTAACTGCGCCAGCTTTACGCTCTTTCTCAATCAGGAAGTTCACAACTTTCAATGCATCGCCGTTTTCACCTGATACGACATATTTGCCATCAACCACCAATGCAGGAACGCCTTCCAGTTGATATTGCATCGCGAGTTTTTTGCACTCAGCAATTTTTCCACTAACTGCAAATGAGTTGTAGAGACCGTTGAATTTGTTCGCATCGATGCCTTGGCTGCCATAAAAGGAGGCCAATGAAGCTTGATCGAAAATTTGCTTTGGATTCAATGGGTCATGGATTGTGGCGAACAATGCATGGTGGATTGCTTCAGTTTGCTTGCCGAGTAATTCAACAGCATAGAAACCACGAGCGTTTTGTTCCCAAACTGGATTCAGCGCTGCTGGTGTGCGGATAAAATTCACATCAGCAGGTTTAGTTTTCAGCCATTGGCTGACGAATGGATCTAAGCGGAAACAATGTGGGCAACCGTACCAGAAAAATTCACGAACTTCGATTTGGTTCGGTTTGTCTAGTGGACCTGGTTTAGCAATTACTCGGTAGTCTTTGCCCGCGACATAATTATCTGCGGCATTTGCGATGCTTGAAACGCTAGAAAATGTGAGTGCTGCGATTGCGGCAAAAAGAGTGCTTTTAAAAGTGCGGTTTAACGAGATAGTCATGAAATATCCTTTACATCCTTGGTTTTTGAATACTGGGATGACAGCAGAAATGGTACAGAAACTGGAAAAATCCGGTTGCAAACGCGTCAGCGCTCATATTGCAACGTATCGTCAACTGATTTACAAGCGTAACATAGGATAATCATCAGAAAATTTCAGTAGTGTGTCTGTGAATTTCTGAGCACGGAATGTGAATCTGTGGAGGAAGTTTGATGAGAACAGGTTTGTTCTGGAGATTTTTGTTTTACACTTAGCGATATCCATTACCTTTATTATTCAACGAAACAATTCACAGTTACCCTCTAGTAACGAATAGCAACGAATCAAATATTTAAGACGTAGGAAGAGTTTACAGATCATGACTTTAGACGCAGCAACAGATTTAGCATCCAGTAATGTTCAGAACAAGGCGCAGAATGTCGATGACCAAGAAATTGCCAAGTTTGAAGCTCTGGCTTCGAAATGGTGGGATCCGAATTCTGAATTTCGTCCGCTGCATCAGATTAATCCATTGCGTTTGAATTGGATTAGTGATCGCGTAGATGCTGCAACAGGCTTGGCTGGCAAGCGTGTACTGGATGTGGGCTGCGGCGGCGGTATTCTGGCAGAATCGATGGCAAGACGTGGTGCGAATGTTCTGGGTATTGATATGGGGCTTGCGCCTCTATCAGTAGGTCGCCTGCATGCGGAACAAAATAATGTGCAGGGCATTGAGTATCGCCAGATTCCAGTCGAGGAATTGGCTGAGCAAATGCCAGAACAGTTTGATGTTGTGACGTGTATGGAAATGCTGGAGCATGTGCCTGATCCGTCATCGATTGTTCGTGCCTGTATGCGTTTGGTGAAGCCAAATGGTCATGTGTTTTTTTCAACGATCAATCGCAATCCTAAATCATATTTGTTTGCGATTATTGGTGCGGAATATGTACTGCGGATGTTGCCGCGTGGGACACACGACTATAAGAAGTTTATTCGTCCTTCTGAATTGGTCGGTTTTGCACGCGATGCAAATCTGACGTTACAAGAAATGACAGGTTTACACTTTAATCCATTGACGCAGCATTACTGGTTGGCGCCAAATGTGGATGTGAATTATATGTTGTCAACCAAAAAGGTTGTGCAATGAGCGGATTAGGTCATATTGAGGCGGTGTTGTTTGATCTGGATGGAACATTGATTGATACCGCACCAGATTTTGTGCGAATCATTAAGGAGCTGTGCGTTGAGGCAAACGTAGAGCCGCTTGCAGAAGATGAAATTCGGGTGCGCGTGTCTGAAGGTTCTAAGGCGATGGTTCGTTTATTTCATCCAGAGTTAAGCGACGATAGTCCAGAGTTAACCGGCTATCGTAATGAGTTTTTGAGACGCTATGCGGCAAATATTGCAGTCGATACCACATTATTTGCAGGCATGGATGAGGTGTTACATGACCTTGAATCTCGGCAAATTCCATGGGGCATCGTGACGAATAAACCGCGAAGTTTATCGGTTGCTTTGCTGGATGCGTTGAATTTAAGTCAGCGTTGTGCGGTTTTGGTCTGTCCTGATGATGTGAAACAGACTAAACCTGATCCTGAACCGATGTATCTGGCGGCCAGCAAGATAGGGATTAACCCTGAACATATTGTTTATGTTGGTGATCATCCTCGGGATATTGATGCGGGACGTGCGGCAGGGATGAAAACAGTGCTTGCGGCGTATGGATATCTGACACCAGAGCTTGTGGCTGATTTGGCGAGTTGGCATGCAGATTTTATTATCCAGCAGCCGATAGAGTTAAAGACTTTACTTAAAATTTGATTTTGTCATCAGTGGTTCATGAGGATGTCAAAAGGTTTTTATATTCTGTAGCAGTGTAAGCTTTGATTTATTTTATATTTGATTTGCAAGATAAAACTGATTAAAAAGGATGATGTGATGTATCTCCCCATTGATTTATCGACTTATCAAGCTGCGCCAGATTTGCTGAAAAATCGCGTAATTCTTGTGACGGGCGCGGGTGATGGCATTGGTCGTGCCGCGGCGTTGGCATATGCAAAGCATGGTGCGACGGTGTTATTGCTTGGGCGGACGCTCGGCAAACTCGAAGCTGTTTATGATGAGATTGTTCAGCAGGGTAGTCCTGAGCCTGCGCTTTTGCCTCTCAATCTATCTCATGCCAAACTCGATGATTATTTATCGTTGCTCCGCACCATTGAGAAGAAAGAAGGTCGCTTAGATGGCATTTTGCATAATGCTGCGTTACTTGGTCCAATCATGCCGCTGGAGTCCTATGATCCTGAAATATGGGACGAAGTGATGAGTGTCAATTTACGTGCGCCTTTTCAACTGACTCAGGCGTTATTGCCTTTATTAAGTCAGTCGGATGATGCGTCGGTGATTTTTACCACCAGTAGTGTTGGGCGTAAAGTTCGGGCAAATTGGGGAGCGTACGCGATTTCCAAGCAAGGCATTGAAGGTTTAAGTTCCATGCTGGCGAGTGAGTTGTCTCATACAACGAGTATTCGTTTTAATTGCCTGAATCCTGGTGCAACGCGTACCAGTATGCGTGCGTCTGCGTTTCCTGAGGAGAACCCCCTGACCTTGCCAACGCCAGAACAAATTATGCCTGCATATCTGTATTTGATTGGTGGTGATAGCAAAGGGATCACAGGGCAATCTTTAGATGTGCCACGTGTGGAGTGGTCATAAAGATTTTAGTGACAGCTTTTTTTGCTGTCAGTGATTGAAAGAGATTTTGAGTAGATGATGAAGCGACCGCGTTTTTTGCCTGATAATTTCACGTTAATGTTGATTACTTGTGTGGTGTTGGCAAGTATTCTACCGTGTCAGGGCGTTGTTGCCGTGGGCTTTAATCAACTAACCAATGTGGCAATCAGCCTTTTGTTTTTTTTGCATGGCGCGAAATTATCACGCGAAGCGGCGTTGGCAGGATTGACGCATTGGCGTCTGCATCTCACCGTTTTAGCTGCAACTTTTGTGTTATTTCCGATTTTAGGTGTTGTCTTGCGTCCTGTATTGGAACCTTTGGTGACACCTGCGTTATATCTGGGAATTCTTTATATTTGTGTTTTGCCATCTACCGTACAGTCGTCGATTGCATTCACCTCGGTGGCGCATGGCAATATTCCTGCCGCAGTATGTAGTGCTTCAGCGTCGAGTTTGATCGGGATTTTTATTACGCCATTGTTGGTCGGTTTGCTGGTCATGCCGCATTCAGGAGCAGGAGGGATTGATTCTGGGTCGGCCGTGATGCAGATTATTTTACTGTTGCTTGTGCCGTTTATTGCAGGTCAAATTGCGCGACGTTGGATTTATGGTTGGATTCAACGTCATCCAATCTCTGTGAAAATCGTGGATCAAGGTTCAATTTTGTTGGTGGTGTACACGGCGTTCAGCGAGGCTGTGAACGAAGGTTTGTGGCATCAATTGCCTCTGCCTGCGTTAGTGGGTGTGGCAATTGTTTCTGCGATTCTGCTGGCGATCATGATGCTGATCACCACATTTGGCAGTCGTTTGCTGGGCTTCAATAAAGAGGACGAGATTACGATTGTTTTTTGTGGATCTAAAAAGAGCCTCGCCAGCGGTATTCCAATGGCGAAGGTTTTATTTGTGGGTCATCCGATTGGAATGTTGGTGCTCCCGCTGATGTTGTTTCATCAATTGCAATTGATGGTTTGCGCTGTGCTGGCGCAGCGGTATGCGAGTCGGTTAAAGCATGTGGCTGTAAAACATACCGAAGATGTCGCAGCCTCTTGATCATACTGTTTTAATTATAGCCACATTCGATGAGCTGAATTTTGTACTCCATCATGCCATAATAAACCTTTAGGTCGTCTAGAACTCCTTTTTTACTAGACACAATAATCATGCGATTATTCTTTGCATTGTGGCCTGATCCAGCAACTCAAGTGGAATGGATTTACGCCGCAACTCCGATATTGACCACGCTCGGTGGTAAACCTCAACCTGTTGCTAATTTGCATTTAACATTACACTTCTTGGGTGAAGTTGCGGCTGATCGTGTCAGTGCGTTGTGTCAGCTTGGTGCTGATGTGGCGTGTGAGCCGATTGATTTGCACTTTAATCAGATTGAATGCTGGGGCAAGGCAGACTTGGCGTGTTTACGTCCGAGCAATCAGCCTGCGGCATTAACACGTTTGGCGGGGCATTTAGGAACAGGTTTACAGATGGCTGGTCTCGCTGTCGAAAAACAGCGATTTAAACCTCATGTGACACTTGCGCGTAAATTGAAATGTCGAGAGGCCGCATTGCCAATTTGGCCTGCGATTGATTGGCGGGCGGATAGGCTTGCGCTGGTGCGTTCGCGTTTGAGCCCTGAAGGTTCGGAGTATGAGCCGATTGCGGTGTGGGATTTGGTGGGTTCAAATTAGGTTGTTCTGAGTAAGTAGGTGCGCAGTGCGCACCTATTTAAAAAGCTATTCACAGGATAAATCAGAAGAATCTAATTCTGTAAATTTGTATTCATGTACTGTTGTGTAGATAGCTTCATCATTAGTGGTGATTCCCGTGGTGCGTATGTTTGGGAGATTTGGTGTAATCCATTTACAAGATATTTGAATTGAGTTCACATGTGGAGGTTCATATTCTTCAATTTGCAAAGTTACTTGAGGATGTTCTGAATGCCAAACAAAAATAGTATCTGCTTCACCGCTTCCGCTTCTGGAAGGACTAGACCAATTTTGTTTTAATTTTGGTCCAATAAGGTGATCTTCTGTTAACCCATAATAAGCGCAATTTTGAGCACATTCGTTTTTCATGATTTTAGTATCTCTTTGCTGAGTTCTTTTTAAATCATCATTTTCAGCGGAATTTAAGAGTACAAAGATAAAAATGATAACCAGTGGACCCAAAAGCATTGCAAAAATATTTACATATTTCTGGACGTTGGGAGAAAGTGCTTTTGGGTCATTAGGTCTAGACATTGTTATCTCATCAGCGTTTATATTCGTTTTATTTATTTCATAGAGCCTGTAGAGTGCGTACTACACACTACTTCAAATACTGTCAGTTATTTGGTGCGCGGTGCGCACCCTAACGGCTTGAGAAATTATTTCTATTTGCTTTTCTAAAACGTGCGTTATTTCTTCGCCACTCCAAGCGTCATCCAAGACATCAGACTCGGTAACTTCTGCGCATTAAATTGCTCACACTGAACTATCGTTAAACCACTTTGTGTGATCAATTGCTTCATGTCGCGATTGAGATGACAGCCATCGCCAATCACTTTTTGCACTGGAGTGAGGCGATCTTGCCATTTGGCGAGTTTTGGGTTTGGTGATAATCCATGCTCAACAAAATAGAATGAGCCATTCGGCTTTAAGACGCGCTTTATTTCCGCAAGTGCCATTTCGACATCAGGAATGCTGCATAGTGTCCAAGTGGATACGACGACATCAATTGAGTTGTCGGCAAAAGGTAAATGCTCGGCGCTGAGTTGACGATGTGTGACTGGAAATTTGACGTGTTGAATACGCTCACTGGCAAGGTGATTTAAACTTTCGTTCGGGTCTACAGATGTCAGACTTAATACGCCATCACCATAGAACGGCAGATTGAGTCCAGTACCGAATCCGATTTCAACAACATGCCCAGAAACTTGTGATAGGAGTCTCTTGCGGGCTGCGGTGAAATCATCGAATTGCATCACATGATCTAAAATGATAGGGAAGATTTTGTTTTTATAAATATTTTTCATTCTAAACTCCTTGAATAGAACATAGACCTTTGGCATGAATACAAAGGTCTATGATTTCCCTAAGATCGATTTATCCGAGCAATGCTTTCAATCGATTTTCAGCTCGACCAATCGCTGCTTTGACTTGATTAGGCGCAGTTCCGCCTAAGTGATTGCGAGCAGCTACTGAGCCAGTCAACGTGAGCACCGCAAATACATCATCAGCAATCAGCGGTGAGAATTGTTGTAATTCAGCCAACGATAATTCTGACAAATCACGATTTTCACGCACACCGAGTGCAACGGCTTTACCAACAATTTCATGCGCGTCACGGAATGGAATGTTCTTCTTAACCAGATAATCCGCCAGATCGGTTGCCGTCGAGAAGCCACGCAGCGCAGCTTCTTTCATCACTTCGATGTTTGGCACAAGCGCAGGAATCATATCAGCAAAGGCAAGCAAGCTGCCACGCACTGTATCAATCGCATCAAACAGTGGCTCTTTGTCTTCCTGATTGTCTTTGTTATAAGCAAGCGGTTGACCTTTCATCAGGGTGAGCAAGCTCATCAGATCACCATAGACGCGACCAGTTTTGCCACGAATTAGCTCAGGCACATCAGGATTTTTCTTTTGTGGCATGATCGATGAGCCAGTACAGAAGCGATCTGGAATCTGGACAAAACGGAACTGCGCTGAAGTCCAAAGCACTAACTCTTCACTGATGCGTGATAAATGCATCATGATCAGTGCAGCCGCACTGGTAAATTCAATGGCAAAATCACGGTCAGACACGGCGTCGAGTGAGTTTTCACAGACTGCTTCAAAGCCGAGCAATTGTGCAGTGTATTCACGGTTAATTGGATAGGTTGTTCCTGCAAGCGCGGCAGAACCGAGTGGCAAACGATTGACACGGCGGCGAAGATCGATCAGGCGCTCACCATCACGCAGCAACATTTCAAACCATGCTAAAAGATGATGACCAAAAGTCACAGGTTGTGCAGTTTGCAAATGAGTAAAGCCAGGCATGATGGTGTCGGTATGCGCACTGGCTAAAGTCAAAATGCCATTTTCGAGTTTTGCCAAGAGCTGCACTAATTGGTCGATTTCATCGCGTAAGTAGAGACGAATATCGGTTGCGACTTGATCGTTACGACTGCGGCCTGTATGAAGTTTCTTACCTGTAATGCCGATCATATTGGTCAGGCGATGTTCAATATTCATGTGAACATCTTCAAGATCAATACGCCATTCAAAGCGACCTGCTTCGATGTCAGCGAGAATGCTGTTTAAGCCTCGAATAATGTCGTCACGCTCGGCATTGGTCAGTACACCAACCGATGCAAGCATCGTCGCATGTGCGATCGAGCCTTGAATATCTTGACGATACAGACGTTGGTCGAATTGCACAGATGCGGTAAATTCAGCAACAAAAGCATCTGTTGCTTCCGTAAAACGACCGCCCCACATTCCCGATGATTCAACTGATTCAGTTGGGGATTCTGCGGAATTGGTTTGAGAGGTGTTATGATTCAAAGCAACATTACTATTCAAAACAGGATTCGGTGTAGTCATCATCGGGTCGCAAACGCAAAATAATTGCAAGTATAGCAAACTCAACTCTAAAACAGGTCAACTCAAACAGGTTAATAAGCCGCACATGACACATGCTCACATTGATAAAGACTATACGTTCTTTTTGCCGCGTTTTTCGCAGACAGATGTTCTGGTGCGTTTGTTGGTTATTACTAATTTGTTAGCACTTTTTTCTGCGCTCGTTCCTGTGGGAGCTTCACAAAGTTTTTCGTGGGAAGATTTATTTGCTTATTCAATTTTTATGAATTGGGTTGCGGTGAGTTTTGCATTGGTTGCAGATCGTCTTCGTCCTCAGTTGATCAAAATGCAACGTATTCGAGCGGCGCTGCTTTGCTTGGCGATTGCGGGATTGATTGTGGTGTTCTACACCATGATTGTGAATCAACTTTTAGTCTTGATGCATTTGTTACCTGATGATTCAGAGCGGATGTGGCAGAGAGTATTCCGACATTTATCACTGACGCTGATCGCGGGTGGTGTTTTTTTACATTATCTCTATATGCGTGAGCGTTTAGTGGTGCGTGAGCGTGCTGAATTATCTGCGCGTTTGGATACTTTACAGGCAAGAATTAGACCGCATTTTTTGTTTAATTCGATGAACACGTTACTGTCACTCATCGAAATTGATAGTCGCCGTGCAGGCATTGTGGTTGAAGATTTATCAGCTTTGTTTCGTGCCAGTTTGAAGTCGACTGGTGAGGTTTCTCTTTACGATGAAGTGGTGTTATGTCGCCGTTATCTTGCAATCGAAAGTTTACGGCTGGGTGATCGTTTGCAAGTTGAGTGGCATATTCCTGATGAGGAGATATTAAAAAATTTAAAGATCCCTTCTTTAACATTACAACCCTTACTCGAAAACGCTGTTGTGCATGGAGTTGAACCTAGTGCTTCACCGAGCGTCATCACCGTGTTGATTGAATGGGATTCCAGAGAAATTAAGATTGTGGTCAATAATCCGATTCAACTACGCAAGCCGATGATTTCTGAACGTGCCGAAAGAGGAAACCAGATGGCATTGAAAAATATTCATGATCGATTGCAGGCTCGATATGGTGTGACGGCGCGTTTAACGACGCATCGTGCGCAAGATTTCTTTACGGCGTATTTGTCATATCCGTTTAGTTGAATGCTTGAAGGAAGGTGTGCTGAAATATTAAGAATCGCTAATCATTCACGTGAAATTAGTAATGTTGGACATTGTGTTATAATATGTCAGTAGATGGTGGAAAATTGCCATCGTGTCATTAGAAGAAAGAATGATATAAAGCGGTTTCAAAATACATTCATGGATAGGAATGCTGTGTGAAATAAGGAGGTTAGAGTGAATGTACTAATTTGCGATGACGAATCGTTAGGGCGCGAGCGCTTAAGTCGAATGGTCATTGAAGCTGGACATCAAGTTGTTGGACAATCGGCCAACGGACTAGATGCGCTAGCAAAAGTAGAAGAGTTACATCCAGATGTTTTGTTACTCGATGTACGCATGCCTGAAATGAACGGTATCCAGTGTGCTGAAGTTTTGGCAGAGCGTGAGCATCCTCCTGCAATTATTTTTGTGACGGCATCTGATGAGCACGAGTTACAGGCAAGACGAAATCAAGCCTCAGATTATTTGTATAAGCCAGTTGGGCAAGCTGAATTATCTGCTGCATTAAATCGGGCTGGTCGTTTAAACGCAGCACAAGTGAATCA